>NZ_JBFXIO010000082.1:0-14283 GCF_050175855.1 Piscinibacter sp. | reverse complement strand
ACGCCGCGGCTCGCCGAGCTCGCGCCCTGGTACGCGGCCAGGTCGCGCGCGCCGGTGCCCACCGCCGAGCCCGCCACCCTCGTGTCGGCGCCGGCCTCGGCGATGGCGCGGGCGTTCTCGCGCTTCACGCCGCCGTCGACCTCGAGCCAGATCTCGCGGCCGGTGCGCTGCATCGCGACATCGACCCGCGCGCGGGCCCGCGCGATCTTCGGCAGCATGCCCTGGATGAAGCTCTGGCCGCCGAAGCCGGGGTTCACGGTCATCAGCAGCACCAGGTCGAGCTGGTCGATCACGTGGTCGAGCACCGCCAGCGGCGTGGCCGGGTTGAGCACCAGGCCGGCTTTCACGCCCAGCGAACGGATCAGCTGGATGGTGCGGTCGACGTGCTCGCTCGCCTCGGGGTGGAAGCTGATGATGTCGGCACCGGCCTGGGCGAACATCGGCACCAGCGCATCCACCGGCTTGACCATCAGATGCACGTCGATGGGCACGGTGGCATGCGGCTTGATCGCCTGGCACACCAGCGGCCCGACGGTCAGGTTGGGCACGTAATGGTTGTCCATCACGTCGAAGTGGATCAGGTCGGCGCCGGCCGCGATCACCGTGCGCACCTCCTCGCCGAGCCGCGCGAAGTCGGCCGAGAGCAGGCTGGGGGCGATGCGGATGCTCATCAGGCCGCCCCGGCGTAGAGCGCGCCGACCTCGCACACCGGCCGCTCGCAGACGCGGCGCACCAGTTCGGGGTAGCCCAGCCAGGCCTGGTCCTGCAGCAGCGTGCCGGGCTCGCCTTCCAGCGGTTGCTGCGGGTCGCCCAGGCTGGGCAGCACCATGGCCGCGCCGGCGAAATCGTGATCCTCGGTCCAGTAGGTCGGCGTGACCACCGCGCGCAGGCCCGCGCCGGTGGCGGCCAGCAGACCGTTGTGCGAATCCTCGAAGGCGATCGCGCGGTCGGCATCGACGCCGAGATGCTGCAGCGCCAGCCGATAGATGTCGGGCGCCGGCTTCTTGGCGCGCACCTGGTCGCCGCAGGCGATCACGCTGAACATCTCGATGCCGCGCGGGCCGAGCGTGGCCGTGAGCAGCGCATCGACGTTGGCCGCGGTCGTGGTGCTGGCGATCGCCAGGCGGCAGCCGGCCGCCAGCGCCTCCTCGATCAGGCGCTGTATGCCCGGGCGCAGCGGCAGGCCACCGTCGGCCACGAAGGCGCTGTAGAACTTCGTCTTCTCGGCGTGGATGGCGGGGATCAGCTCGGTCAGGCGCTTGCGCTCGGCAGCGCTCATCGTCTTGCTGGCCAGGTACGCCGCGATGCGCTCCTTGCCGCCGGTGGTCTTGAGCAGTTCGCGGTAGGCGTCCTGGTTCCACTTCCAGCCGAGGCGGAAGCGCTCGAAGGCGTTGTTGAAGGCGAGGCGGTGCGCCTCTTCCGTGTCGGCCAGCGTGCCGTCGACGTCGAAGATCAGGGCCTCGATGCTCATGCGGCTTCTCCTTGCGGCGAGGTGTTGAACACGCGGCTGGCCAGGATGTCCTGCGCCTGCAGGGTGATGAGGTCGTCGCGGGCCAGCGCGGTGTCGCTGTCGAACAGCCGCGTGGCCTGGCGCAGCCGGATGCGGTCGAGCGCGTTGCGGATCGAGCGCGCGTTGGCGAAGTGCGGCTGCTGGCGGCGCAGGTGCACGTAGCGCGCGAAGGCACTCTCGGCATCGGCGTCGAAGCGGTAGTTCAGCTTCTCGAGCATCAGCTCGGCGATCTGCAGCAGCTCGGCCTCGCTGTAGTCGGGGAAGTCGATGTGGTGCGCGATGCGCGAGGCCATGCCGGGGTTGCTGGAGAAGAAGGTGTCCATCCGGTCCTTGTAGCCGGCCAGGATCACCACCAGGTCGTCGCGGTGGTTCTCCATCACCTGCAGCAGGATCTCGATGGCCTCCTGGCCGTAGTCGCGCTCGTTCTCGGGGCGGTAAAGGTAGTACGCCTCGTCGATGAACAGCACGCCGCCCATCGCCTTCTTGATGATCTCCTTGGTCTTGGGCGCGGTGTGGCCGATGAACTGGCCGACCAGGTCGTCGCGCGTGACGGCGACAAGATGCCCCTTGCGCACGTAGCCGAGCTGCTTGAGCACCTCGGCCATGCGCATCGCCACCGTGGTCTTGCCGGTGCCGGGGTTGCCGGTGAAGCACATGTGCAGCGTCGGTGCCTGCGACTGCAGGCCCTGCTCGGCGCGCAGCCTGTCGATCAGCAGCAGCGCGGCGATGTCGCGGATGCGGCCCTTGACCGGCGCCAGCCCGATCAGCTCGGCGTCGAGCTGATCGAGCAGCGCCTTCACGCCGGAGGACTCGAACAGCGCCCGGGGCGCGGTCGTCTTGGCAGGCATGTCCATGCGTCGGTCCTCCGGTGGGCTGGGGTCGGCCGGGCTCAGTAGCGCGCGCCTTCGGGGCGCTGCGCGACCGCGTAGCTCTCGATGCTGTAGCGGATGCTGCGCCCGGGCTCCTCGCTGCGGATGAGCCGGAAGCCGGGCTCGTCCTTCGGCCGGTTGACGATGAACGACAGCACCACCGACTCCACACCGTGCGTCGAATCGAACGCGGTGACCCGAATGTAGTGGTTCGGGAAAGTCTTGCGGCAGTCGTTGATCTCCATGAGGATGCCGGCCGGGTCCTTCAGGTCGAACATCGGGTTGCCGTGCATCTCCCAGAAGGTGTTGCGCGGGTGCGGGTCGTCGGTGTACTCGATGCCGACCGCCCAGCCCTTGTCGAGGCAGTACTCGATCTGGCGGGTGATCTGCGCGTCGGTGAGGTCGGGCAGGAAGGAGAAGGTGCCTTGGGTGATTCGCATGTGATTGCTCCTTACGCGACGGCCGGGGTCGGCACGTAGTCGGACGTGTCCGTCGAGGTGTAGTTGAAGGTGATGTCGCCCCAGGTGTCGAGGGCGGCGGCCAGCGGCTTGCACCACTTGGCGGCGTCACGCAGGATCTGCGGGCCCTCTTCCTTGATGTCGCGGCCCTCGTTGCGCGCCAGCACCATGGCTTCCAGCGCGACGCGGTTGGCGGTGGCGCCGGCCTGGATGCCCTGCGGGTGGCCGATCGTGCCGCCGCCGAACTGCAGCACCACGTCGTCACCGAACAGGTCGATCAGCTGGTGCATCTGGCCCGCGTGGATGCCGCCCGAGGCCACCGGCATCACCTTCTTCAGCGCGCCCCAGTCCTGGTCGAAGTAGACGCCGCGCGGCAGGTCGACCTTCGTGTGCGTGTCGCGGCAGATGTTGTAGTAGCCCTGCACCGTCATCGGGTCGCCTTCCAGCTTGCCCACCGCGGTGCCGGCGTGGATGTGGTCCACGCCCGCCAGGCGCATCCACTTGGCGATCACGCGGAAGCTCACGCCGTGCGACTTCTGGCGCGTGTAGGTGCCATGGCCCGCGCGGTGCAGGTGCAGGATCATGTCGTTCTGGCGGCACCAGTGCGACAGGCTCTGGATGCCGGTGTAGCCGACCACCAGGTCGACCATGATGATCACCGAGCCCAGCGACTTGGCGAACTCGGCGCGACGGTACATCTCCTCCATCGTGCCGGCGGTCACGTTGAGGTAGCTGCCCTTGACCTCGCCGGTGGCGGCGCTGGCCTTGTTGACGGCGTCCATCACGAACAGGAAGCGGTCGCGCCAGTGCATGAAGGGCTGCGAATTGATGTTCTCGTCGTCCTTCATGAAGTCCAGGCCGCCCTTCAGGCCCTCGTAGACCACGCGGCCGTAGTTGCGGCCCGACAGGCCCAGCTTCGGCTTGGTGGTGGCGCCCAGCAGCGGGCGGCCGAACTTGTCCAGGCGCTCGCGCTCGACCACGATGCCGGTGGGCGGGCCGGCGAAGGTCTTCACGTAGGCGACCGGGAACTTCATGTCCTCCAGGCGTGCCGCCTTCAGCGGCTTGAAGGAGAACACGTTGCCGATGATCGAGGCGGCGACGTTGGTGATCGAGCCTTCCTCGAACAGGCTGAGGTCGTAGGCCACGTAGGCGAAGAACTGGCCCGGGTTGTTGGGCACCGGCTCGACGCGGTAGCACTTGGCACGGTACATGTCGCAGGCGGTCAGGCGGTCGGTCCAGACCACCGTCCAGGTGGCGGTGCTCGACTCGCCGGCCACCGCGGCGCCGGCCTCGATCGGATCCACCCCGTCCTGCGGGGTGATGCGGAAGAGTGCGAGGATGTCGGTGTCCTTGGGCTGGTAATCGGCATCCCAGTAGCCCATCTGCGCATACTTCAGCACACCGGCCGAGTAGCGCTTCTTGGCATCGGTGATCTGCTGGACGTCCTTCATGTTGCCCATCGGAGGCTCCTGGTGTGTGGCGGATGGGCTCAATGTAGGCAGTCGCGATCGATAAGAAAAATTAAAACTTTTGACGCATACATGTGCTTTCTCTAATATCGCACCGTGCCGCTGACCAAGAACGCCACCTTCCGCCAGCTCGCCACCTTCCATGCGGTGGCGCGGCTGGGCAGCGTGTCGGCGGCGGCCGACGAGATGCACCTCACGCAGCCGGCGGTATCGCTGCAGATCGCCGCGCTGGAAGAGTCGGCGATGACGCCGCTGCTGCAGCGCACCGGCCGCGGCATCCGCCTGACCGAAGCCGGCGAGCTGCTCGACAGCTACGCGCTGCGCATCCTCGAGCTGTGGCGCGAGGCGGGCGAGGAGATGGCCACGCTGCAGGGCGTGTTCTCCGGCACGCTGCGCGTCGGCGCGATCACCACCGCCGAATACCTGCTGCCGCCGATGCTGGTGACCTTCGCCAACGAGCACCCGCAGGTCAAGCTCAAGCTGCAGGTGGGCAACCGCGACGAGATCGTTCACATGCTCGGCGCCCAGGAGATCGACCTGGCCATCATGGGCCGGCCGCCGGCCGAGCTGAAGACGGTGTCGACGGCCTTCGCCAAGCACCCGATGGCCTTCCTCGTGTCGCCGAAACACGCGCTGATGAAGGCCGCGCTGGAGCGCCCGGTGACGATGGAAGAGCTGTCGCAGCAGCGCATCCTGGTGCGCGAGCGCGGTTCGGGCACGCGCTCGACCATCGAGCGCCTGTTCAAGGACGCCGGGCTGCCGCTGCGCATCGGCTCGGAGCTGTCGAGCAACGAGGCGATCAAGCACATGTGCGCCGCCGGCTTCGGCGTGGCCTTCCTGTCGATGCACACCTGCGTGCTCGAGATGGAGGCCGGCGTGCTGGCGCTGCTGCCGATGGAGCGCAACCCGATCGAGCGTGACTGGTACGTGATGCACCTGGCCGCACGGCAGCTGCCGCAGGTGGCGCTGGCCTTCGAGCGCTTCCTCGTCGAGCGCGGGCAGCAGGAGATCCGCCGCCAGCTCGGCGACAAGCCGCCGGCCAAGCCTTCTCGGCGCCGCAAGCGCAGCCCCGCTGCGGCCTAAGCCATGGCTGCGCAGCCGCTCACCCACCACGAGATCATGGCGCTGGCCGCGCCGTTCGCGCGGCAGGGGCGGCAGGTCGACCTGGCCGGCAGTGACCGCATGGCGCGCCGGCTGCTGTTCCGCCCTCGTCCGCTGGCCGACGAGCCCGCGCTCAGCGAGCGCCTGCGCCTGGAAGACGGCGAACGCACGCGCTACCGCCTGCTGCGCGAGGTCGCCCTGCCCGGCGGCGCGGTGGCCGAGCTGCGTGCCGACGGCGACGATCCGGCCGAGCTGCTCTCGCTGATCGAATCCGCCGCACCCACCGCGCAATGGCGCTGCGGCGAGGGCTGGGAGATGGCGCTCGGGCAGCGCGCCACGCGTGCCAACGACGGCAGCGTGCGCGTGGTGGTGGCCTGGATCGAGGCCCGCGTGGCCGGCGTGCGGCTGCGTCTGACGCTGCCGGCCGTCTCCGGCATCACCGCCGAGGTCGAGCTCGAGGCGCCGGCGCTGGCCGATCTGCCCGACGACCTGCTGGCCGTGCTCGGCGGTGGCTGGAGCAGCCTGTGGCGGCTCGGCGAACGCTGGCGCGGCCACTTCCGCGCGCCGCGGCGCGAGCCGCAGCGCAGCGAGGCCGCCGTCGCACAGATGCAGCGTGCCGTGGAACACCTGGCCCGCACCCTGTCGGAGCCGCCGGCGCGCTTCCATGAACGGATGGCCGGCGCGCGCTGGCGGGTGGCGGTGCGGCGCTGCGTGCCGCTGCTGGCCGCGCTGGGCCTGATCGGCATGTCCTTCGTGGTCACCAGCATGGACTTCGCGCGCGATTCCGTCTGGCGCATGCTGATCTTCAACGCGCCGCCCATCCTGCTGGCACTGGGCGTGAGCCTGCAGGAGTTGCCGCGCTTCGAGTGGCCGCGCTGGCCGCGCGCCTCCGAGGCCATGTCGTGGCGCGCCGAGACCCCGAAGCCACCCGCGAGCTGAACGATGCTGGGCAACCCGATGAACATCCCACCGGTCTCGATCGCCGCCGCCAAGGCGGCGCTGATCGAACAGTACGCCGCGCCGGCGCTGCGCCACCGCGCCACCATGCTGTGGGGCACGCGCGGTGTCGGCAAGTCGTCGATCGTGCGGCAGGTGGCGCAGCACTTCGGCGTGCCGCTGGTCGACCTGCGGCTGACCACCATCGAGCCGGTCGACCTGCGCGGCGCGATCTTTGCCGACGACACCCAGGCCAAGACAGTGTGGTTCCCGCCCGAGTTCCTGCCCACGCCCGACGAGCCTGCCGGCATCCTCTTCCTCGACGAGCTCACCGCGGCCGACCAGCGGCTGCAGATCTCCGCCTACTCGCTGATCCTGGATCGGCGCGTCGGCAACTACCGCCTGCCCGACGGATGGCAGGTGATCGCCGCCGGCAACGCCAGCTTCCACGGCGCGGTGAGCCACGACATGGGCACTGCGCTGGCCGACCGCATGTTCCACCTGCACGTGCAGACGGCGATCGACGCCTTCCTCGCCCACGCCATCGCGAACGACTTCGCGCCGGAGGTGATGGCCTACCTCAAGGTGCGGCCCGACAAGCTCGACGACACGGCGGCGCAGCTGGCCAACGACCACCTCGTCGGTGCCAGCCCGCGCGGCTGGGAAGACATCTCCAACGTGCTGCGCTCGGGCGTCTCGGAATCGGCGCGGCGTGTGTTCGTGCAAGGCCGCATCGGCGCGGCCAATGCGGCCGAGTTCTTCGGCGTGCTGCGCGAGCTGCAGGCGGCGGTCGACGTGGTGAAGCTGCTCGAAGCGAAGCCCGGCCCCGAGACGCTCGGATTGCTGCCGCGCAGCCTCGACGGCCTGTACGGCATGGTCTACGGCCTGCTGGCCGCCTGCCGCGACGCAGCGACGATGCAGCGGGCGCTGGAGATCATCGAGCAACTCCCCGAGCTCGGCGCGGCGTCGAGCCTGCCGCTGCGCGAAGGCCAGACGCTGGCCATGGAGCTGCTGCTGCAACGCGCGCTGGAAGGCGGCCTCGAGTCTGCAGTGCTCGACAGCCCGGCCTACCAGCGCTACAGCGAACGGCGCCGTGCCGAGGGCCTCGGTGGCTGAGCGGCTCGGCCACCGCGGCACGCGCGCGGTGCAGCGCATGGTGGAGTACGCCCCCTCCACCGGCGGCCTGGCACTGTGGGTGCACCACCGCGACCTGCCGGCCGATGCCGAGCAGGCCTGCCCGGTGGCCACCGACGGCAGCACCCTGCTCTACAGCGCGGCCTTCGAGGACCTCGATCTCGCCGAGCAGGCCGGCTGGGTGGCCCACGAGGTGCTGCACATCGCGCTGCGCCACGTGCAGCGCTTCGCCGAGCTGCGGCAGCTCGTCGGCGAGGCCGACCGCGCCTTGTTCAATACCTGCGCCGACGCCATCGTCAACAGCACGCTCGGCCACCTCGGCTGGCTGAGCCTGCCGGCCGGCGCCGTCACGCTCGATGCACTGCTGCGCAGCGGCCTGGGCATCGTGCAGCCGGTGGAGGTGTCGCTGCTCGAGTGGGACGTGGAGCGCCTCTATCGCGAACTCGCACGGAAGCGCGACGGCGACGGCCGCGACCAGGCCCAGCGCGCGCAGGCCGAGCGCTCGCTCGAACGCGCCGACCATGCCGACCTGCTCGAAGCCCCCGGTGGCGAGGAACAGGCGCCCGAGCGAGAGGCCGAGGCGGCCCGTGAGTGGGCCGCGCGCCTCGCCCGCGCCCATGCCGGTGACGGCGCGCACTCGATGCTGCGTACACTGCTGGCCGACCTGCCGCGCGTGCGCACACCCTGGGAGCAGGTGCTGCGCCGCCAGCTCGCGCGCGGCCTGGCGCCGCTGCCCGAGCTGTCATGGTCGCGGCCGTCGCGCTCCTACCTCGCCAACCAGGGCCGGCGCGGCAGCCGCCGCCTGCCCTTCGAGCCCGGTCATGGCGCCACGCGGCGCGTGCCGAAGCTGGCGGTGATCGTCGACGTCTCCGGCTCGATCGACGATGCGCTGCTGGCGCGTTTCAGCCGCGAGATCGAGGCCATCGCGCGGCGCAGCGGTGCCGGGCTCAGCCTGATCGTGGGTGACGACCGCGTGCAGCGCGTCGAGCGCTTCGCGCCCAGCCGCGTCAGCCTGCGTGACCTGAGTTTCGACGGCCGTGGCGGCACCGACTTCACCCCGCTGCTCGAAGAGGCCGACGGCCACGACCCCGACATCGCCATCGTGCTCACCGACCTCGACGGCCCGGCGCGCCATCGCCCGCGCTGCCCGGTGATCTGGGCGGTGACCGAGGCACACGCGCGCGGCGAGCCGCTTTTCGGCCGCAAGCTGGTACTGGCCTGAAGATGACGGCATGGACGCCGCACCACTGACGCATCACGAGGTGCTCGCGCTGGCCGAGCCCTTCGTGCGGCGCGGCATCGCGGTCGACCTGGCCGCGAGCGACCGCATCGCCCGCCGCATCGCGTTGCGCGCGCGCGAGCTCGACGCCGCGGCCCATGGCCTGGGCACGCTGCGCGAGGGCCTGACACTGGAGAGCCTGCCCACCGGCACCCTGCGCCTCGTGCGCACGCTGGCCGGCGCAGACGGCCCCGAGGCCAGCGCCGAGGCCATGGGCTCGAACGGCGCCGAACTGCTCGAGCGTGTGATGGCCGTGCCGCCCTCGGCGCTGCTGCGGCGCGGCCACGGCTTCGTGCTGGCGAGGCACCAGGTCGTCCACGCCACCGCGCGCGTGTTCGCGCGCGGCGTGGTGCGGCTCGATGACCTGGAGCTCACGATGACGGTCTCGCCGGTGCGCGGCGTGGCCGCCGAGCTGCGCCTCGTCGAGACGGGCACGGTGTCGTTCGCGCTGCCTGACGACCTGCTGGCCGTGCTCGGCTGGGACTGGACACGGCTGATGCGCGAACGCGGCGGCTGGCGCACGCGGCTGCGGCTGCGCGGCGGCAGCGACCGGCGCACGCGCACCGCCGAGGCCGAGCTCGACCGTGCCGCCGAGCACCTGGCCCGCACGCTGGCCGACCCGCCTTCGCATTTTCACGAGCGCCACCGCGGCGCGCGGCTGTTCGCAATGTTCCGCCGCTCGATCCCGCTGCTCACGCCGGTGGCGCTGGTGATCGCGGTGCTGTCGCTGCCGCGCTTCGACGTCGAGGCCAGCCCGCTGTGGGTGCTGATGTACCACGTGCCGACGCTGCTGATCGCGCTGGCCTTCCTGCTGCAGGAGCTGCCGGCGTTCGAGATCCCGCCGTGGCCGCGCGCGCGGCGCGAGCCCTCGTGGCGGATCAGCCCAGCCGGGCCGGCACGACGGTGAGGCGCGAGCCGGGAACGCCTCGCGCCAGGCCGGCGAGGCGGGCAAATCCGGCTGCCGGCACCGGCCGGCTGAAGAGGTAGCCCTGCAACTGGTCGCAACCGAGCGAGCGCAACACCTCGGCCTGAGCCTCGGTCTCCACGCCTTCGGCCACCAGATGCAGGCGCAGCGAGCGTGCCAGCGTCACGATAGCCCGCGTGACGGCCATGGCGCCGTCGTCCGTGCCCAGTCCGACGACGAACGAGCGGTCCACCTTCATCACGTCGATCGGCAGCTGACGCAGCAGTGCCATCGACGAGTAGCCGGTGCCGAAGTCGTCCAGTGCCACGGTCACGCCGCGCTGGCGCAGCGCGGCCAGCTGTGCGCGAGCGTCGCCGGGATCGTTCATCAGCAGGCTCTCGGTGACTTCCAGCTCCAGGGCACTGCCGGGCAGGCGATGGCGCTCGAGCACATCGGCCACCAGCGCGGGCAACTCGCCGGAAGCCAGCTGGCGCGGCGAGACGTTGACCGAGATGCGCTGCAGCGACAGGCCCTCGCGGCGCCAGACCGCTGCCTGCGCGCAGGCCGCATCGAGCACCCAGCGGCCCATCTCGTCGATCAGCCCGGCGGCTTCGGCCACCTCGATGAAGGCGCCCGGATAGAGCAACCCGCGCTGAGGGTGCTGCCAGCGGATCAGCGCCTCGGCAGCGAGGATGCGGCCGTCCCCGGGTTGCACACGCGGCTGGTAGTGCACGACGAATTCGTCCCGGTCGAGCGCCTGCCGCAGCTCCAGCTGCATCTGCACACGCTCGCGTGACGCGCGGTCGAGCTCCGACGTGAACAGCACGTGCTGCCCGCGTCCGGCGCCCTTGGCCGCGAACAGCGCGATGTCGGCGCAGCGCATCAGCTCCTCGCGCTGCGTACCGTGATCGGGGCACATTGCGATGCCGGCGCTGGCGCCCAGGCGGTTCTCGCCGCCGCGCAGGGCGAACGGGCGGCCGAGCGCTGCCAGCGCCACATCGGCCACGCTGGCCGCGGTGGCGGCGTCGGCCTCCGGCAGCAGCACGATGAACTCGTCGCCTCCGGGACGGGCCACCACGGCACCGGCCGGCACGCACGAGCGCAGGCGATGGCTGGCTGCAGAGAGCAGCTCGTCGCCGGCCTCGTGGCCTAGCGTGTCGTTGACGTCCTTGAAGTGGTCGAGGTCGATCGAGAGCACTGCCAGCCTCGCACCCTGCGCCGCGCGGCCAAGAAGGGCCTCGAGCCGGGTCTGCAGGCCGTAGCGATTGACCAGTCCGGTCAGGCTGTCATGGGCCGCCCGGTGCACCAGCTGCTCCTCGCGCATGCGCGCCGCCAGCGCGACGGTGAGCCGGTCGCGCACCTCGCGCGCCGGTTGCAGCGCCTCGTCGGGCAGCGGCGCCCCCACCCCGAGGCCCAGCATGGCCACGGTGCGGCCTTCATGGCGCAGCGGCAGCAGCACGGCCACGGCCGCACGGTCGATGCCGGCGTTGCGCAGGCACGGCGCCAGCGCGCCGCAGGGCGGCTCGCCGGGCTCGGTGGCCACGCGCTGGATGTCTTCGCCGATCGTGGCGAAGCGCTCGAAACCGCCCTCGCCCGGCTCGAAGCGGTCGTTGAGCACCAGGCGCGTGGTGTCGGCCGCCGGGGCCAGCCAGGCCTGCCGCATCCCGCGTTCCCCGTCGCGCCAGGCCACCATCGCGCAGGCTTGCGGATAGTGCATGGCGATGCGCTGCAGGGCATGGCCGGTCACCCGCTCGAACGGCGCACCGGCGAGGATGTCGCGGTCGATCGCCGCCAGGCCCTCGAGCGCGTCGAACTGGGTCTCGATGCGCGCGGCCATCTCGTTGAAGGCCTCGGCCAGCTCGCCGATCTCGTCGTCGCGGCGGATTTCCACGCGCGCCCCGGCGGCACCTTTGGCCAGCCGCCGCGTGACGCGGGTGAGTTCCGCCAGCGGCTCGAGTGCCATGCGGATGCGCCAGTGGCTGAGCATCGCGATGACGATCAGTGCCGCCGCGGCCACGAGGCCGAGCCACAGCACCAGCGGCGCTCCGAACCAGAGCACCGGCTTGCGCGGCGCGCGCTGGGTGAAGCGCCAGTCGCTGGCCAGCAGCTCCCCACCGAGGAAGAGTTCGGTCGTGGTTTCGATCAGGTCGTCGCCCGCGCTGCTGCGCTCGTCGAGCAGCGTGTAGTCCTCGCCGGCCTGGTGCAGGACGAGACGGTCCTGTCCGTCGTGCACCCACCAGGCCGTGTCCAGCCCCGCATCGGCCAGCGGGCCCCAGAGATAGTCGGCCTCCAGCACGGCCAGCCAGGCCAGCGAGCCGCGGCGATGCGCGCCGAGCATCACGCGCGGCTGGCCGGGCAGCGAGTAGTCCACGCGCAGTTGCACCTCGACGGCGTTACGGTCGGCCGGCACCTCGAAGCGGCCTGCCGCGGCGGCCTGCCAGGCGCGGATCAGGTCTTCGCCACGGTGCGGCGGCCAGCTGGCCACGTCTGCGCCCTCGACGCGCACCACCTGGCTGAACACCCGCCCCAGGCCCGGCGGCAGCTCCTGCGCGCGCGCCTCGGCCTGGGCGAGCAGCAGCGACTTGCCGGCCAGCAGGCGGTCGAAGACCTGGCGGCTGGTGTGCCGGGTGGTCTGCACGCGGTGATCCTGCGTGAGCCGGGTGGCGACTTCACTGGTGGCCAGGCTGGCGATCCAGTCGGTCAGAACCAGCGGAACGATGGCCACCAGCACGAACAGGAGGAACAGCCGGCGTGCGAGGCGGCTTCGGTGGGCGCGGACAGGAGCCTCGTTCACACGCGGTACATCAGTAGTCTTCGGCCTTGCCGACGAACCGGCCGTTGCTGGCGCGAATGATGTCGTCGACGCTGTCCTTCTGACTGATCTGCGGCTTGGTCACGCCGTTCTTGCCGAGGCTGTAGAGATCGAAGTCGGTATTCAGCGGATTGAGCCGCTTGTCCTTGCGCGCCCCTCCGCGGCCGTTGGACTCGACGTTGTAGTAGCGGTAGGGCCGGCCCCAGGGATCGAGCCGCCCGGCTGCCCCGATCTGGTCGAGTGTCTCGGGATAGGCGCGGTTATCGAGGGCGAAGCGCTGCACGTCTGCGCCCAGCGCGGCGATATCGCGTGCGGCCTGGTTGACGCGGACTCTTTCGCGGTAGTTCTGGTAGACCGGCGTGGCCAGGCCGAAGAGCACGCCGATCAGCAGGATCGTCAGCATCAGCTCCATCATCGTGAAGCCTCGGGATCGAAGGCGGGAGACACTCGACATCTCAAGCCCTCAGGACGAACGGTTCGTTGCTGCCGTCGTGCAGCCCCAGCCAGGCGACGAATTCGTCAGCCGGCATCGGCCGGCCGAACAGCCAGCCCTGCATGTAGTTGACGCCCAGCGATTCCAGGTGCGAACGCTGCAGCGCTGTCTCGACGCCCTCGGCCACCACCTCGAGGCCGAAGCGGCGCGCCACGTCGACGGTGGCCTTGATCAGCACCTCGCCGCCGCCGGGCACGTCCTTGACGAACGACTGGTCGATCTTCACCAGGCTGACCGGCTGCTTCATCAGCGAGCTCAGCGACGAGTAGCCGGTGCCGAAGTCGTCCAGCGCCAGCTCGACACCCATCGCGCGCAGGTCGGACAGCGTCTGCGACACGCCCTCGCTGCGCGCCATCGGCAGGCTCTCGGTGAGCTCGATGACCAGCCGCTGCGGCGGCAGCTTGGCCGCGGCCAGGGCCTCGCGCACCTGCGACACCAGCTTGCCCGAGCTGACCTGCGCGGCCGACACGTTGACGCTCACCTTGGGCGGGTTCGCCCCCGGCCAGCGGGCCGCGTCCAGGCAGGCCTGGCGCAGCACCCAGCGGCCCATGGCGTGGATCTGGCCGTTGCGCTCGGCCACCTCGATGAACTCGCCCGGCGAGACCGGGCCCCAGGTCGGGTGCGGCCAGCGCGCCAGCGCCTCCACGTGGCTGGCCATGCCGTCCAGCGCATTCACGATCGGCTGGTACGCAACGACGAGCTGGTTGCGCTCCAGCGCACCCGGCAGGGCCTGGGCGATCTGGTGCTGGCGCTGCGCCTTCTTGGCCATCGCGATGTCGAAGACGCGCACGCGGTCCTTGTCCTCGGTCTTGGCAGCGTAGACGGCCTGGTCGGCGGCGATGATCAGCGACTCCGGCGTATGGCCGTGGTACGGCGCCAGCGCGATGCCGACGCTGCAGCCCACGCGCACCGTGCCGTCTTCCAGGCGGATCGGCACCAGCAGCTCGGCACGGATCTTCTCGGCCACCATGCGCACCTGCTCGATGCGGCCGAGGCCGGGCAGCACGACGATGAACTCGTCGCCGCCCCAGCGGGCCGGGAAGGCCGAACGCGGGAGGCATTCGCGCAGCCGCTCCGCGACCACGCGCAGCACGGCGTCGCCGGCCAGGTGGCCGAGCTGGTCGTTGATTTCCTTGAACTTGTCGAGGTCGAGGAACAGCAGCGCCAGCTCGGTTTCGTCGCCAGGGCGCGCCATCGGGGCGAGCAGCTCGACCAGGTGCTCGTTGATGCCCTTGCGGTTGGGCAGCAGGGTCAGCGGGTCGGTCACCGCCTCGCGGGCCAGTTCCAGCGAGCGCTTCTCGAGGTCGATGGTGCGCCG
>NZ_JBFXIO010000081.1:0-14468 GCF_050175855.1 Piscinibacter sp. | reverse complement strand
CGAAGCTCGCCGAATCGCTGATCCCTTCCGGCTCGGCGGTGTGCGACACCAACTTCGTGCTCGACTACTTCCGACCGACCGTCGACCACCGCATGCTCTACGGCGGCCGGGTGAGCTACAGCACCGCCACGCCGATGAACCTGGCGGCGAGCATGCAGCGGCGCATGGCGCGCAGCTTCCCGCAGCTGAAGGACACCAAGGTGGAGTACGCCTGGGGCGGCTTCGTCGACATCTCGATGAACCGCGCGCCCGACTTCGGCCGCCTCGCCGAGCGGCTCCACGGCGCCGACCGAGCGCTCTGGGCAAACGTCTACTACCTGCAGGGCTTCTCCGGCCACGGCCTGGCGCTGACCGGGCTGGCGGGCAAACTGGTGGCCGAGGCCATCGCCGGTGATGCGGAGCGCTTCGACACCTTCGCGCGCATCCGCCATCGCCCCTTCCCCGGTGGCAAGCTGCTGCGCACGCCGGCGCTGGTGGCCGGCATGGCCTACTACCGACTCAGGGACCTGCTGTGAGCGAGCGCACGACGTCCAAGCCGGTGGTACTGGTGCCCTCGTGCAACCGCATGCTGGGCCAGCATCCCTTTCATGTGGCCGGGCGCAAGTACATAGAGGCGGTGCGGCTGGCCGGCGGCCTGCCGCTGATCGTGCCGGTGGCGCATGCCGACGAGATCGACGAACTGCTCGACCTCGCCCATGGCGTGTTGCTGACCGGCTCGCCGTCGAACGTGCACCCGCGCCACTTCGGCGAGGACGTGCTCGACCCCTCGCTGCCGCTGGACCCGGAGCGAGACGACTGGACGCTGCCGATGATCCGCCGCATCGTCGAGCGCGGCATTCCGCTGTTCGCGATCTGCCGCGGCTTCCAGGAGACCAACGTGGCGCTCGGCGGCTCGCTGCACCAGGCAGTGCATGAGGTCGAGGGCCAGCACGACCATCGCGGTGCCGGCGGTCGGGCCGATGCCTCGGCCGATGAGGTCTACGACCTCGCCCACCCGGTGGACGTGCTGCCCGGCGGCGTGCTCTCGGGCATCCTGCCGGAGCTGCGCATCCGGGTGAACTCGGTGCATGGCCAGGGCGTCAACCGCCTGGCCGACGGCCTGCGCATCGAGGCGCGGGCCCCCGATGGCCTCGTCGAGGCGTTCTCCGTCGAGCGCGCACCGGGATTCAACCTGTGCGTGCAGTGGCATCCGGAATGGAAGGCGGCGTCGAACCCGGTCTCGGTACGCTTGTTGCGTGCCTTCGGGGATGCCTGCCGCACCTTCCGCGATCGTCCCCGGGCGCCTCAGCCATCCCGCTGATCCGCCCCGCCGCCACCGCGGCAGCCCCTTCGCGCGGCACCGGCCAAGAGCCGCCCTCCGCGCCACAACCCTCAGGTGACCCATGGTAGACAAGAAGAACTTCGGCTTCGCCGAACTGGAACAGTGGCTCAACGAACGCCGCGTGACCGAGATCGAGTGCCTCGTGCCCGACCTCACCGGCGTGGCCCGCGGCAAGATCCTGCCGCGAGAGAAATTCACCGAAGACCGCGGCATGCGGCTGCCGGAGGCGATCGTCGCGATCGGCGTGACGGGCGAATTCCCCGAGGAAGGCCCGTACTACGACGTCATCCACGCCACCGACCGCGACATGCACCTGCGCCCCGACCCGAGCACGGTGCGCATCGTGCCCTGGGCGACCGACCCGACCGCGCAGGTGCTGCACGACTGCTTCGACCGCGACGGCAAGCTGATCCCCTACGCGCCGCGCTCGGTGCTGCGCCATGTGTGCGACCTCTACGCCGCCGAGGGCTGGAGCCCGGTGGTGGCGCCTGAGCTCGAGTTCTACCTGATCGAGCGCAACTCCGACCCGAACACGCCGCTGCGGCCGCCGCGCGGGCGCAGCGGCCGTGCGGAGACCTCGCGCCAGGCCTACTCGATCGACGCGGTCAACGAGTTCGATCCGCTGTTCGAGGACATCTACGCCTACTGCGAGAAGATGGAGCTCAACGTCGACACGCTGATCCACGAGGTCGGCGCGGGGCAGATGGAGATCAACTTCTTCCACGACCACCCGCTGGGGCTGGCCGACGAGGTGTTCTTCTTCAAGCGCACCATCCGCGAGACGGCGTTGCGCCACGAGATGTACGCCACCTTCATGGCCAAGCCGATGGCCGGCGAGCCGGGCAGCGCGATGCACGTGCACCAGAGCATCGTCGACGAGGTCAGCGGCCGCAACATCTTCAGCAATCCCGACGGCTCACCCTCCAAGGAGTTCTACTGGTACATCGGCGGGCTTCAGAAGTACACGCCGGCGGCGATGGCGCTGTTCGCGCCCTACGTCAATTCGTACCGGCGCCTCGCGCGCTCGACCGCCGCGCCGATCAACATCCAGTGGGGCACCGACAACCGCACGGTGGGCATCCGCTCGCCGGTGGCCACACCGGCGGCGCGCCGCGTCGAGAACCGCGTGATCGGCGCCGACGCCAACCCGTACGTGGCGCTGGCCGCCACGCTGGCCTGCGGCTACCTGGGCATCAAGAACCGCATCGAGCCTACGCCCGAGTGCAAGGGCGACGCGTATCTCTCGGAGTACCAGCTGCCGCGCTCGCTGTCGGAGGCGCTGGGCTGGCTGGCCGACGAGAAGGACCTGCACGACGTGCTGGGCAAGGAGTTCGTCACCGTGTACTCCGAGGTCAAGGATACCGAGTACGGCGAGTTCATGAAGGTGATCTCGCCGTGGGAGCGCGAGCACCTCCTGCTCCACGTCTGAACCGAACGAACGATTGGAGAAGCGCATGAACGCCGTTCTCAACCCTCCGCACACCCGCACCACCGCCGAATGGCAGGCCGCCGATGCGGCGCACTACCTGCACCCCTTCACCGACTTCAAGGGCCTGGCGAACAAGGGCTCGCGCGTCATCACGAAGGCCGACAACATCTACCTCTGGGACAGCGACGGCAAGAAGATCCTCGACGCCATGTCGGGTCTGTGGTGCGTCAACGTCGGCTACGGTCGCCAGGAACTGATCGACGCCGCGACGCGCCAGCTCAAGGAGCTGCCCTTCTACAACAGCTTCTTCCAGACCGCGACACCGCCGGCCATCGAACTCGCCGAACTGCTGGCGCAAGTGACGCCGCCGCATTTCCAGCACGTGTTCTTCTCCGGCTCCGGCTCCGAGGGCAACGACACCGTGGTGCGCATGGTGCGCCGCTACTGGGACGTGCTCGGCCAGCCGCAGCGCAAGGTGATCATCAGCCGCAAGAACGCCTACCACGGCTCGACCATGGCCGGTGCCTCGCTCGGCGGCATGAGCGGCATGCACGAACAAGGGGGCCTGCCGATCCCCGATATCGTGCACATCGAGCAGCCGTTCTGGTTCGAACTGGGGCGCGGCCCCCAGCCGCCGGCGACGGCGGCTGACGAAAGAGCCTCTCGCGACGACTTCGGGCGTACCGCCGCGGCATGGCTCGAGGCGAAGATCCTCGAGATCGGCGCCGACAAGGTGGCCGCCTTCATCGGCGAGCCCATCCAGGGCGCGGGCGGCGTGATCGTGCCGCCGGCCACCTACTGGCCCGAGATCCAGAAGACCTGCGACAAGTACGGCATCCTGCTGGTCAGCGACGAGGTCATCACCGGCTTCGGCCGCACCGGCCAGTGGTTCGGCTGCGAGACCATGGGCACGAGGCCCGACCTGATGACCTTCGCCAAGGGCGTGACCTCGGGCTACATCCCGCTGGGCGGCGTGATGGTCGGCGAGCGCGTCGCGCGGGTGCTGATCGACCAGGGCGGCGAGTTCGCCCACGGCTACACCTACTCCGGGCATCCGGTGGCCTGCGCGGTGGCACTGGCCAATATCCGGCTGATCCAGCGCGAGGGCCTGGTCGAGCGGGTGCGCGAGGACGTCGGCCCCTACCTGGCGCAGCGTTATGCCGAGCTGGCCGAACATCCGCTGGTGGGCGAGGCGCAGACCTGCGGCCTGATGGGCGCGCTGCAGCTGGTCAAGGACAAGGCTTCGGGCACGACGTTCGACGGCGCGCTGGAGGTCGGCATGGTCTGCCGCGGCCACTGCTTCGGCAACGGCCTGATCATGCGCGCCGTGGGCGACCGGATGATCATCGCCCCGCCGCTGGTGATCACGCGCGCGCAGATCGACGAGATGGTCGCCCTGATCCGCCGCTGTCTCGATCTCACGCTGGCCGACGTCAAGGCGCGCGGCTGGATGTGAGCATGGCACGGGGTTTGCCTCTAACGCCCCATGCGTGCGCCTCGCTAGACTGCCCGCCAGCTGTTTTCCCGATCCCGTTCTCCGACCCTTCGAAAACCTCGACACCAAGGAAGTCCACCATGAAGCGGATGCTCAGTGCCCTCAGCTCCATCACCATGGCCACCGTGGCCGCCACGGCCGCGCTGTGGGGCCCGCCGGCCGCGGCGCAGGAAGAGGAGAAGGTGCTCAACGTCTACAACTGGTCGGACTACATCGCCGAGGACACGATCCGGAATTTCGAGAAGGAAACCGGCATCAAGGTCCGCTACGACAACTTCGACAACAACGAGATCGTCCACGCCAAGCTGGTGGCGGGCAAGACCGGCTACGACGTGGTCGTGCCCTCGTCGTACTGGGCCAAGATCCAGGCCGACGGCGGCCTGCTGATGAAGCTCGACAAGAGCAAGATCCCCAACCTGAAGAACCTCGACCCGGCGCTGCAGGAGCAGCTCGCCAAGCTCGACCCGGGCAACCAGTTTCAGGTGAACTGGCTGTGGGGCTACACCACGGTGGGCATCAATGTCGAGAAGGTCAAGGCGGCGCTGGGCAGCATGCCGATGCCCGAGAACGCCTGGGACCTGGTCTTCAAGCCCGAGTACATCTCCAAGCTCAAGAGCTGCGGCGTGAGCTTCCTTGACTCCGCGACCGAGGTGATCCCGGCGGCGCTGCACTACCTGGGCAAGCCGGCCTACTCGAAGGTGCAGGCCGACTATGCCGGCGTGGCGCCGCTGCTGAAGTCGATCCGCCCGCACGTGACGCTGTTCAGCTCCTCGGGCTACATCAACGACATGGCCAACGGCTCCATCTGCGTGGCGCTGGGTTGGTCAGGCGACATCAACATCGCCCGCCAGCGCGCCATCGACGGCAAGACCGGCCAGAACATCCAGGCCCTGGTGCCCAAGACCGGCGGCATCCTGTTCTTCGACGTGATGGTGATCCCGGCCGACGCGCCGCACCCCGGCAACGCGCACAAGTTCATCGACTACATCCTGCGCCCCGAGATCCATGCCAGCCTGACGAACAAGGTCTTCTACGCCAACCCGAACAAGGAGTCGAAGAAGTTCATCAAGCCGGAAGTGGCGAGCAATCCGACGGTGTTCCTCAGCGACGCCGACATGAAGAAGATGCAGGCCCCGGACGCGCTGTCCAACGACATCCGCCGGACGATGACCCGCCTGTACACCAGCTTCAAGACGGGCCTGTGACGTGACTGCCTCGGCGCCGGCATTCCTCCAGATCCAGGACGTGGTCAAGGACTTCGGCGGCGGTGCCGTCGCGGTCAACCACGTCTCGATCGACATCGCCAAGGGCGAGATCTTCGCGCTGCTCGGTTCGTCGGGCTGCGGCAAGACGACGCTGTTGCGCATGCTGGCCGGCTTCGAGGCGCCGACGTCCGGGCGCATCGTGCTCGACGGCATGGACCTCGCCGGGCGCGCGCCGTACGACCGGCCGATCAACATGATGTTCCAGAGCTACGCGCTCTTCCCGCACCTCACCGTGGCGGAGAACATCGCCTTCGGCCTCAAGCGCGACGGCATGCCGGCTGACCAGATTGCTCAGCGCGTCGACGCGATGCTCAAGCTGGTGCAGCTCGGCAAGTTCGCCAAGCGCAAGCCGCACCAGCTCTCCGGCGGCCAGCAGCAGCGCGTGGCGCTGGCGCGCAGCCTGGCCAAGCGGCCGCAGCTGCTGCTGCTCGACGAACCGCTCGGCGCGCTCGACAAGAAGTTGCGCGAGGAGACGCAGATCGAACTGGTCAACATCATCGAGGAGGTCGGCGTGACCTGCGTGATGGTGACGCACGACCAGGAGGAGGCCATGACCATGGCCTCGCGCATCGCCATCATGAGCGAGGGCAAGGTGCTGCAGGTCGGCGCGCCGGCCGACATCTACGAGACGCCGGCCACGCGCTTCGTGGCCGACTTCATCGGCAACGTCAACCTGATGGATGGCACGCTCGCCACGGACGAGGCCGACCACTGCGTGATCGACTGCGAGGACATCAAGCACTACGTCGGCCACGGCATCACCGGCACGCAGGGCATGGCGGTGACGGTGGCGGTGCGGCCGGAGAAGATCCACCTCTCGCCGCACGCGCCGAGCAACGAGGACCAGGCGCACGGCTTCAACCGGGCCAGGGGCGTGGTGAAGAACCTGTCGTACTTCGGCAGCTACACCGTCTACCACCTCGAGCTGCCCAGCGGCCGCACGCTAAAGATCAGCCAGAACAACACCCAGCGCCACCGCGAGCACGAGCTGACCCTGGGGCAGTGAGGCCTGGGCGCACTGGTCGCGGCAGTCGCAGGTCGTGCTGACGCAATGAGTCCGCGATGAAGACTCTGCGCGCCCTTCTCGCCTGGCTGACCCGCGGACGCACCGCGGTGATCGGCGTGCCCTACCTGTGGCTGCTGGTCTTCTTCCTGTTCCCGTTCCTGATCGTCTTCAAGATCAGCGTGTCGGAGATGGAAGGCGTCGTCTTCAAGGACGTGCTGACCTTCACCGAGGGCGTGCTGGCGCTGACCGTCAAGCTGTCGAACTACGTGTTCATCACGCAGGACGATCTCTACTTCCTGACCTACCTCTCCAGCATCAAGTACGCCGCCATCACGACGGTGCTGTGCCTGGTGATCGGCTACCCGTTCGCCTACTTCATGGCACGCGCGAAGGCGACGATCCAGCCCGCGCTGCTGATGCTGGTGATGCTGCCGTTCTGGACCTCCTTCCTGCTGCGCGTCTATGCCTGGAAGGGCCTGCTGACCGAACACGGCTGGGTGGCCGAGCTGCTGATCTTCCTGAAGGTCGACCACGTGCTGCTGGCCATGGGCGTGATCCCCGTGCTGGGCAAGTTCATGAACTCGCCCTTCTCGCTGGTGCTCGGCATGGTCTACACCTACCTGCCGTTCATGATCCTGCCGCTGTACGGCAACCTGGCGAAGATGGACCTGCGCCTGCTCGAGGCGGCGGCCGACCTGGGTGCCACGCCGTGGACGGCGTTCTGGAAGGTGACGGTGCCGCTGTCCAAGGCCGGCATCATCGCCGGTTCGATGCTGGTGTTCATTCCGTGCATCGGCGAGTTCGTCATTCCCGAACTGCTCGGCGGGCCGCAGACGCTGATGATCGGCCGCGTGCTGTGGGACGAGTTCTTCAGCAACAACGACTGGCCGATGGCCTCCACCGTGGCAGTGGTGATGGTGCTGCTGATCCTGGTGCCGCTGGCGATCTTCAACCGCTACCAGGCCCAGGCGCAGGAGGGCCGCAAATGAGCGGCAAGGCGCTGTTCGGCAGCGGCTTCGCCCGCAGCTTCTCGCGGGCCTGGCTGCTGGCCGGCTACCTGTTCCTGTACCTGCCCATCGTGGCGCTGGTCATCTACTCGTTCAACGATTCGCCGATCCCCAACGTCTGGGCCGGCTTCACGCTGAAGTGGTACGCCGCCCTGCCGGGCGACCGCGAGATGATCGCCGGCCTCTGGCTGAGCCTGAAGATCGCCTTCTTCACCGCCTGCGGCTCGGTGGTGCTGGGCACCATGGCGGCCTTCGCGCTGGTCAAGTACCGCCGCTTCGGCGGCCGCACGATGTTCACCGGCATGGTCAACGCCCCGCTGGTGATGCCCGAGGTGATCATCGGCCTGTCGCTGCTGCTGATGCTGGTGTCGGTGCAGCGCGCCATCGGCTTCCCCGAGCGCGGCATGCTGACCATCTGGTTCGGTCACATGCTGCTGGGCATGGCCTACGCCACCGTCGTGGTGCAGGCTCGCCTGCAGGACCTGAACCCCCAGCTCGAAGAAGCCGCGATGGACCTCGGGGCACGGCCGCACCAGGTGTTCTACCTGGTGACGCTGCCGATGATCGCCCAGTCGCTGCTGTCGGCCTGGCTGCTCACCTTCACGCTGTCGCTCGACGACGTGGTGCTCTCCGCCTTCCTGTCCGGCCCCGGCGCCACGACCATGCCGCTGGTCATCTTCTCCCGCGCCCGGCTTGGCCTGAACCCGAGCGTCAATGCGGTGGCCACCATCATCGTGGTGGTGGTCTCCATCGGCGTGGTGCTCGCCAGTCTGGCGATCGCCCGCGCCGAGCGCCGCCGCAGCCAGGATCTCGCCGCCGCCGCCCGCGGGGGCTGAACGACACGTGACCCGATACGCTATTCGAAACGATTGACCACACGAGGAGAACCCGAGATGAAATTCTGGCAACCCACCGCCCTCGCCCAGGCCGCCGTGATCGCCCTCGGCGCGAGCTTCGCGAGCGGGGCCTCCGCGCAGTCCGCGGCCGACCTGATCAAGGAGATCCAGGAGCTGAAGAAGCGTGTGGCCGAACTCGAAGGCAAGCAGAAGGCGGCCGATGCGGCCAAGCCCGCAGGACCGGCTTCGGGCCAGTGGGGCATGACGCCCGAGCAGGCCGCCGAATTCAACCGCATCGCGGTGAAGACCGAAGCCACGGAAGACAACCTGGAGATGTGGGGCATCAAGGGCCTGACCATCACCGGCTACATGGATCCGACCTTCATCTACAACAAGCGCCAGGACAAGGCGGGCTTCCAGTTCCTCAACGCCGTGGGCGACGACGGCTACAACTACGACAACTCCTACTTCGGCGCCGCGGTGATCGACTTCACCAAGGAAACCGAGTCCGGCACGCGCTGGAAGCTCACGCTCGCCCCCAACCGCGGCGTGGGCGCAGTGGTCGATGGCGTGTCGATGGTGCACGAGGCCACCGTCTCGATCCCGCTGACCGACCTGCAGACGCGCATGATCGTCGGCCAGATGCCCGACTGGTCGGGCTACGAATACCTGCAGCCGACGCTCAACAAGCTGATCACCCACAACCTGCTGTTCGACTTCACGCTGCCCACCGCCTACACCGGCGTCGGCATCGACTACACCCAGGGCAAGTGGTGGCTGCGCGGCATGGTGGCCAACATGAACGCCAGCCGCAAGAACCCGGGCGACAAGGCGCCGGTGCTGGCCTATCGCGTCGACTACTCGCGCGGCGAGTTCCAGGGCTTCGGCTTCGCCGGCGTGCACGGCAAGGCGGCCAACTTCCGCTCCGACGACGTCAACCCGATCACCACCGACCCGTACGACACCCGCGACACGCGCCTCGACCTGTTCCAGATCGACGGCTACTTCATCCGCGGCGACTGGACGGTGCAGGGCCAGTTCAGCTACGGCCAGCAGAAGCGCGCCGCGATCACGGCCGATCCGGTCACCGGCGAAATGCGCGACGCAAAGTGGTGGGGCGTTTCCGGTCTGGCGGCCTACAAGTGGACGCCGCGCTTCGAGACCACGGCCCGCCTGGACTACATCGACAACAAGAAGAACGGTGGCGGCCTGCTCGGCTACACCTTCGCCGACGACCGCAACGGCATCGGCCCCGATCCGGCCGGCGATCCCGAGAAGGGCGCGAACCGAACGGCGCTCACGCTGGGGGCCAGCTACCTCTACAACCTCAACACCACCTTCAAGGTCGAGTACCGCCTGGACCGCGCCAACCTGCCGGTCTTCCTCGATGTGAAGGACGGCAGCTACGGCAAGAGCAACCACCTGCTCGGGACCTCGGTGGTGGTGTCGTTCTGAATCCCGTGCCCGCCTGAGCGGCGGGCGCCCCACGCGACACGGCCCCCGTGGCCCCACGAAGGCCACGGGGGCTTCGTCGTCTTCACCTGACCAAGGAGTTCCGCATGAACAAGCCCGCACCCGACTGGCACGCCGCCGCCTCGGCCCTGCGCATCGACGGCCGCGCCTTCGTCGGCGGCCAGCGCGTGGCCAGCGCCAGCGGCGAGACCTTCACCAAGACCTCGCCGATCGACGGCCGCGTACTCGGCGAGATCGCTCGCGGCCGCACGGAAGACGTCGACCGCGCCGTGGCCTCGGCGCGCGCCGCCTTCGCCGACGCCCGCTGGGCCGGCAAGGCGCCCGCCGCGCGCAAGAAGACCCTGCAGCGTTTCGCCGAGAAGATCCTCGCGGCCAAGGATGAGCTCGCCCTGCTCGAGACGCTGGACATGGGTAAGCCCATCCAGTACAGCCTGGGCGTCGACGTGGCGGCTACCGCGCGCACCATCGCCTGGTATGCGGAAGCCGTCGACAAGATCTACGACGAGATCGCGCCCACGGCCGCTTCGGCACTGGCGCTGATCACGCGCGAGCCGATGGGCGTGGTCGGCGTGGTGGTGCCCTGGAATTACCCGATGATCATGGCCGCGTGGAAGCTGGGCCCGGCGCTGGCCGCCGGCAACAGCGTGGTGCTCAAGCCCAGCGAGAAGAGCCCGCTGACCGCTTTGCGCCTGGCCGAACTCGCCCTCGAGGCCGGCCTGCCGGAAGGCGTGTTCAACGTCGTGCCCGGCTACGGCCACGAGGCCGGCGAGGCGCTGGCCCTGCACATGGACGTGGATGCGATCGGCTTCACCGGCAGCACGCGCGTGGGCCGCAAGATGCTCGAGTACGCCGGCCGCAGCAACCTCAAGCGCGTGTACAACGAACTCGGCGGCAAGTCCGCCTTCGTCGTCTTCGACGACTTCGCGAATACCGAGCGTGCCGCGAAGACGGTGGCCGGCAGCATGTTCTTCAACCAGGGCGAGAGCTGCAATGCGCCCTCGCGCGTGCTGGTGCACGAGAAGGTGGCCGACCGCTTCCTCGAGGTGGTGGCTGCCGAGGCGCCGAAATACGCCCCAGGCGACCCGCTGTCGGGCTCGGCCGAGATGGGCGCGCTGGTCGACGAGGGGCAGATGAAGACCGTGCTGGGCTACATCGACGCGGGCGCCACCGAGGGTGCCAGGCTCGTCACCGGCGGGCAGCGTGCGCGCGCCGAGACCGGTGGCTTCTACGTGCAGCCCACGGTCTTCGAGCGCGTGCGCAACGACATGCGCATCGCCCGCGAGGAGATCTTCGGGCCGGTGATGAGCGTGATCCGCTTCAAGGACGAGGCCGAGGCCATCGCGATCGCCAACGACTCCAGCTACGGCCTGCAGGCCAGCGTGTGGAGCGACAACGTCAACCGCGCGCACCGCGTGGCGCGCGCGCTTCGCGCTGGCACCGTGCACGTGAACCAGTACGACGAGGACGACATCACCGTGCCCTTCGGCGGCTACAAGCAGAGCGGCAATGGCCGCGACAAGAGCCTGCACGCCTTCGACAAGTACACGGAACTCAAGACCACCTGGCTGCGCATCGACGCCGCCTGAGGAGATTGCGATGAACCATTCGCTCAACGAACAACTGATGGCCCGCAAGGCCGCCGCCACGCCGCGCGGCGTGGGCGTGATGGGTACCTTCTTCGCCGACCGCGCCGACAACGCCGAGTTGTGGGACGTCGAGGGCCGCCGCTTCATCGACTTCGCCGGCGGCATCGCGGTGATGAACAGCGGCCATGGCCACCCGAAGGTGATCGCCGCCATCGAGGCGCAACTGAAGAAGTTCACCCACACCTGCTACCAGGTGGTGCCCTACGAGAGCTACATCGCGCTGGCCGAGAAGCTCAACGCGCTCACGCCGGGCAGCCACGCCAAGAAGACCGCCCTCTTCTCCACCGGCGCGGAAGCCGTCGAGAACGCGATCAAGATCGCGCGCTCGTACACCAGGCGTTCCGGCGTGATCGCCTTCGGCGGCGCCTTCCACGGTCGCAGCCTGTTCGCCGTGTCGCTGACCGGCAAGGTGATGCCCTACAAGGCCGGCTTCGGCCCCTTCCCGCCGGAGATCTACCACGCGCCTTTCCCCTGCCACTGCGCGAACCTCGCCGAGGTGAAGAAGGCGGTTCACGGCCTCTTCAAGGCCGACATCGAGCCCAGCCGTGTGGCCGCGATCATCTTCGAGCCGGTGCAGGGCGAAGGTGGCTTCAACGTGATCCAGGCCGAGGCCGTGAAGTGGCTGCGCGAACTGTGCGACGAGCATGGCATCGTGCTGATCGCCGACGAGATCCAGACCGGCTTCGGCCGCACCGGCAAGCTGTTCGCGATGGAGCATTTCGGCGTGATGCCGGACCTGATGACCATCGCCAAGAGCCTGGCCGGCGGCGTGCCGCTGTCGGCGGTGACGGGCAAAGCCGAGATCATGGACGCACCGGCGCCCGGCGGCCTGGGCGGCACCTATGCCGGCAACCCGCTGGCCATCGCCGCGGCGCACGCGATCATCGACGTGATGCGCGACGAGAGGCTGCCGGAGCGTGGCGCGACGCTGGGCGCGCAGCTCAAGGCCATGCTCGAATCGATGCGCCAGGAGGTGCCGCAGATCGCCGACGTGCGCGGCCTCGGCGCGATGATGGCGGTGGAGTTCAACCAGCCCGGCAGCGGCGAGCCCGACGCCGACTTCACGAAGAAGGTGCAGGCCGAAGCGCTCAAGCGCAACCTGATCCTGCTGACCTGCGGCGTGAACGCGAACGTGGTGCGCTTCCTCTTCCCGCTGACCATCCAGCAGCCGGTGTTCGACGAGGCGGTTGCCATCCTGCGCGAGTCGCTGCTCGCCGCCCGGGCGTGAGCGCAGACGGCATCGAGGCGCTGCGCGAGCGGCTGGCTGCGCAGGGCGTGCACACGCTTGTTGCGCAGTTCACCGACCTGCACGGCATCGCCAAGGGCAAGTACCTTCCGCTCGACCAGCTTCGCACGCTGGTCGAGACCGGTGCCGGCTTCTCCGGCCCGTCGATCGCCGGCACCGGCCTGCCGCGCATGGGCCCGCGTTCGGAGTACTACGGCCGCGGCGACCCCGCCACCGCCCGCGCCTTGCCCTGGATGCCCGGGTACGCGCGGCTGGCCTGTGATGGCTTCGTGGCCGGCGAACCCTTCGATGCCTGTCCGCGCCAGGTGCTGCGCCGCCAGGTGGCACGGCTGACCGAGCGCGGCTGGACGCTGCAGACCGGCATCGAGCCGGAATTCTTCCTGCTCCGGCGGGGCGAGCGAGGCCTGGTGCCCGCCGATGACCACGACCGCCTCGACAAGCCCTCCTACGACCTCAAGAGCCTGCCGCGCAACGCCGGCTTCCTGCACGAACTGGTGCAGTCGCTCACGGCCTGCGGCCTGCAGGTGTTCCAGATCGACCACGAGGATGCGCACGGCCAGTACGAGGTCAACTTCCTGCACGACGACGCGCTGGCCAGCGCCGATCACCTGATGCTCTTCAAGCTCGCCGCGCAGGCGCTGGCGGAGCGGCATGGCATGGTCTTCTCGATGATGCCCAAGCCCTTCGCCAACCAGCCGGGCAGCGGCATGCATTTCCACGTGTCACTGTGGCAGGGGGAGCGTTGCCTGTTCGACGACGACACCACGATGCGCCACTTCATCGGCGGCGTGCTGGCGCATTCGGCCGGCCTCGCAGCGCTGGCCGCGCCGACGGTGAACTCCTACAAGCGGCTGGTCGTCGGCGAATCGCTCTCGGGCACGAGCTGGGCGCCGGCTTACATCGCTCACGGGCCGAACAACCGCACGGCGCTCGTGCGTACGCTGGCCGGTCGCTTCGAGTGGCGGCTGCCGGATGCGTCGGCCAACCCCTACCTGGCCAAGGCCGGCCTGATCGCCGCCGGACTCGACGGCATCGCGAAGCGCCTGGACCCTGGCCCCGCCTGCACCGATGACCTGTTCGAGCAGCCGCTGGCCGCGCTGCGCGCGCGCGGCATCGGCGTGCTGCCGCAGAGCCTGGGCGAGGCGGTGGATGCGCTGGAGGCCGACGAGGTGCTGCGCGAGGCCCTGGGCGCCACACTGGTGCGCGAATTCGTCACCGCCAAGCGTGCCGAGTGGATCGCCTATGCGCGCCACGTGAGCGAGTGGGAGATGCGGCGCTACGGCGAGCTGTTCTAATCGCGCCCGCGATGAGTTCTCCCGGCGCGTCGATCGCCCATCCCGTCCCCTGGCTGTCCTACCTGTGCCTGGCTTCCGGCATGGCGCTGGTGGGCAGCTACGTGGGCCTGTCGAAGATCCTGGTGCTGGTGCTGCCGATCTTCCTGCTCGCCTGGCTGCGCTTCGGCATCGCCGCCGTCGCGATGGCCGGATGGGTGAAGCGGCAGCCCGGCGAAGCGCGGCTCAGCCCGCACGACCGCTGGCTGCTGTTCCTCGAATCCTTCTTCGGCAACTTCCTCTTCTCGGTGTGCATGCTGTTCGGGGTGGCGCGTACCTCGGCGTTGGCGGCCGGCGTGATCATGGCGGCCATCCCCGCGGTGGTGGCGATCCTCTCGTGGATGCTGCTGAAGGAGCGCATCACGCTGCGCGTCGGCGCGGGCATCGCGTGCGCGGTGGGCGGCATCGCGCTC
>NZ_JBFXIO010000080.1:0-14474 GCF_050175855.1 Piscinibacter sp. | reverse complement strand
CAGGAGCTGCCCGACTGCACCACCAGCATCCAGCAGGGCGACGTCGTCGTCGTGTGCGGCCCCTCGGGCTCGGGCAAGAGCACGCTGATCAAGCCGGTCAACGCGCTCGAGCCGTTCCAGAAGGGCGACATCGTGGTCGATGGCGTGAGCATCAGCGACCCCAAGACCAACCTGCCCAAGCTGCGCAGCCGGGTCGGCATGGTGTTCCAGCACTTCGAGCTGTTCCCGCACCTGTCGGTGACGGAAAACCTGACGATCGCCCAGATCAAGGTGCTCGGCCGCAGCCCCGACGAGGCCAAGACGCGCGGGCTGAAGATGCTCGATCGCGTCGGCCTGATGGCGCACAAGGACAAGTTCCCCGGCCAGCTCTCCGGCGGCCAGCAGCAGCGCGTGGCGATCGCCCGTGCACTGAGCATGGACCCGATCGTGATGCTGTTCGACGAGCCCACCTCGGCGCTCGACCCGGAGATGGTCGGCGAAGTGCTCGACGTGATGGTTCAGCTCGCCAACGAGGGCATGACGATGATGTGCGTCACCCACGAGATGGGCTTCGCGAGGAAGGTCAGCCACCGCGTCATCTTCATGGACGCCGGCAAGATCGTCGAGGACTGCAAGAAGGAAGACTTCTTCGGCAACCCCGAGGCCCGCTCGCCGCGCGCGAAGGACTTCCTCTCGAAGATCCTGCAGCACTGAGCCGCGTCCAGCGCGGCGCGCCGCTCAGGGCTCGATCGCGCTGCCGATGATCGGCTCGCCGCCGCCCACGGTGCCGATGAAGCGGGCGGCGCCGCTGGCGAGGTCGATGCGATACCAGCGTGTCGGCGTGTTGGCGGAGGTGCCGATGCCGGCATAGGCGGTGTTCGAGACGTCCGAGATGTCGAGGGTCGCACGCTCGAACGGCCCGGTGCCGAGCAGGCCCACCGTGTACAACCGCCCGGTGTTGGGCGACACGGCCGGCGCCACGCCTTCCTTCGTGCCCTGTTGCACCAGCGTGCCGGTCGCGCCGTCGAGCGCGTAGTTGGTGGTGATCTTCTCGTTGTCCTTGTTGTAGGTGTAGCCGGCGGCGACGATGCGCGGTGCGTGGCCCGTCATGCGGTCGGCGCTGTCGTAGGCAAGCCGGCCATCGAACTGCACGCCCGCCTGGGCCGGGTTGGCGTCGACCACCGCGCCGGTGTCAGGGTGCAGCCGCAGGTTGAAGCCGGCGTCGCTGACCACGCGGATGCGGTCCACGGTCGGGTTGAAGTCGACGCCGAACTCGCGGCCTTCGGGCAACGCCACCGGGCTGCCGATCGCGGTGGCGGCGGCCGTGGCGGCGTCGATGCGGTAGAGCTGGCCGCTCGCACCCAGGCCGAACAGCTGCCCCTTGGCGACGCGGTAGTCGATGCCGACCAGGCGGTCACCACTGCCCAGCCCGGCCAGCGGCTTGCTCGCGAGGATCTTCTGCGGTTGACCGGCGTTGAAGCTCAGCAGGCGGCCGGAGGCGGTGACGGCGTGGATGGTTTCCTTGGCCGGCGGACCGACGGGTTCGGCAGGGCTCAGCGCGCAGGCGGAGACGAGCAGCGCGGTGATCGGAGCGAGGCGGAGGGCGGAAGGCGACATCGTGGCTCAGGCGCAGTGGCAGATGGGATCCATGGTGCCAAGCGCGGCCCGGCCAGGTCCTTCGAAACGAACGGGATTCGGGCGTCTTCTCGCCGAGCCCGGGTGCGAGAATCGCCGCCCATGAGCGATACCTTGACGATCACCCGCCCCGACGACTGGCACCTGCACGTGCGCGACGGCGCCGCCCTGGCTGCCGTGGTGCCGGCCACCGCGCGCCAGTTCGGCCGCGCGATCATCATGCCCAACCTCAAGCCGCCGGTGACCACCGCGGCGCAAGCCCTGGCCTATCGCGAGCGCATCCTCGCCGCGGTGCCGAAGGGGGTGAGCTTCGAGCCGCTGATGACGCTGTACCTGACGGACAAGCTCCCGCCCGACGAGATCCGCCGCGCGAAGGAGGCCGGCGTGGTGGCCGTGAAGCTGTACCCCGCCGGCGCCACCACCAACAGCGATGCCGGCGTCACCGACCTGCGCAAGACCTACGAGACGCTCGAGGCGATGCAGCGCGAGGGCCTGCTGCTGCTGGTGCACGGCGAAGTGACCGATGCGGAGATCGACCTGTTCGACCGCGAGAAGGCCTTCATCGACCAGAAGCTCATCCCACTTCGCAAGGACTTTCCCGAGCTGAAGATCGTCTTCGAGCACATCACCACGCGCGAGGCGGTGCAGTACGTGGGCGAGGCGGGGCCGAACACCGCGGCGACGATCACCGCCCACCACCTGCTCTACAACCGCAACGCCATCTTCCTCGGCGGCGTGCGGCCGCACTACTACTGCCTGCCGGTGCTCAAGCGCGAGGAGCACCGCCGCGCGCTCGTCAACGCCGCCACCTCGGGCAGCGCGAAGTTCTTCCTCGGCACCGACAGCGCGCCGCACCCGGCCCACCTGAAGGAGCACGCCACCGGCTGCGCCGGCTGCTATACCGCGCTGTCGGCGCTGGAGCTGTATGCCGAGGCCTTCGATGCCGCCGGCGCACTCGACAAGCTCGAAGGCTTCGCCAGCTTCCACGGCCCGGCCTTCTACGGGCTGCCGCGCAACACCGGCACGGTGACGCTGCAGCGCAAGCCCTGGACGCTGCCCGAGAGCGTGCCCTTCGGCGACGCGCAGCTCAAGCCGCTGCGCGGCGGCGAGACGCTTGCCTGGCAGCAGGTGTGAAGGAGACACGATGATCGAGAAGCAACCGCGCATCGCGCTGCTCGTCGACGCCGACAACTCGCCGGCGAGCAAAATCGACGTGATCCTCGCCGAGCTGGCCAAGCTCGGCGTGGTCAACGTGCGCCGCGCGTACGGCAACTGGAAGAAGTCGGGCCTCAAGGGCTGGGAAGACGTGCTGCACGAGTACGCGATCCGCCCCATCCAGCAGTTCGACTACACCAAGGGCAAGAACGCCACCGACATGGGGCTGGTGATCGACGCGCTGGACCTGCTCTACACCGACGGGCCCGACGCCTTCGGCATCGTCTCGTCGGACAGCGACTTCACGCCGCTGGTGATGCACCTGCGCGCCAAGGGCGCCCAGGTGTACGGCTTCGGCGCCAAGAAGACACCGATGCCCTTCGTCAACGCCTGCTCGCGCTTCCTGTTCCTCGAGAACCTCGGCCGCGCGGCCGAGCCGGTGGCGGAAGAGGGCGAGAAGAAGCCGGCCAAGCCCGCGCGCAAGGCCGGCGGCCGCGGCAAGGCCAAGGCGGAAGAGTCTGCGGTGCCCGCCGAGGCCGCGGAAGTGGCCGACGCGGCGCCGGTCAAGCTCGATTCGCATGCGCTCAAGCGCGACGCGCGGCTCGTCTCGCTGCTGCGCAACGCCGTGGAGTCGGCGGCCGGCGAGGACGGCTGGTCTTCGCTCGGCTCGGTGGGTCAGCAGATCGGCAACCAGGCGTCGTTCGACCCACGCAACTACGGCTACCGCAAGCTGATCGACCTGATCGAGGCGACGCAGCTGTTCGAGCTGGATCGGCGTGGCTCGCAGTTCGTGCTGCGCGACAGGCGCCAGGCCAAGGCCGCCGCCAAGGGATGATGTTCTGGCGCTCACTCGACTGGCGCGCGCCGTGGCTCGCGCCCTACGCCGAGGTGGCGCGCCCGGTGATCGAGCGGCTGGAGTCCGGCGCAGGCACCGCTGTTGCGCTCGGCCACCCGCGTTTCGTGGCGCAGCGCGAGTTGCCCGACGGCGAGGCCTACGAAGGCTTCATCGGCCGCACCGGCCGCGTGCCCACGCGCGACAACCTGCACGACCTGCTCAACGGCCTGGTCTGGCTGCGCTTCCCGGTGCTCAAGCAGCGGCTGAACGAACTGCACGCCGCACAGCTCGCTGCGGAGGGGGTGCGGCCTCAGCGAGGCCCGCTGCGCGACGCGCTGACGCTGTTCGACGAGAACGGCGCCTGGTGGCAGGCGCCGCCGCTGCTGGCCGATGCGCTGCGCCGGCGCGACTGGCATGCCCTGTTCGTCACGCATCGAGCGATGTGGCTCGAGGTGCGGCCGGTGCTGGTCGGCCATGCGCTGCTCGAGAAGCTGGCCGCGCCACGCACGGCCATCACCGCGCACGTGTGGATGGCCGGAGAGGCGCCGGAGCAGCCGGGCTCGATCACGGCCAAAGCCTGGGCGCTCAAACCCTTCCATCCGCTGCCGGTGCTCGGCGTGCCCGGCTGGTGGCCGGCCAACGAGGACGCAGCCTTCTACGACGACGCCAGCGTGTTTCGCCCGCCGCGGGGATAATCGAGCCCGTGAAGCGGGCCAGACCGCCGCCGGTGCGAGAGCCGAAAGGCTGCACGGGAGGAAGGTCCGGACTGCACAGGGCGGCGTAGCAGCCAACGGCTGTCCGGCGTGAGCCGAGGATCAGAGCAACAGAGACGAGTCGGAGCGGCCTTCGCAAGAGGGCCGTTCCGGGTGAAACGGGCAATCTCTACGCGCAGCAACACCGAATAGGCCGGCGATGATGTGGCTCCGCGGAGCCGGCGGGTAGGTGGCACCGAGCCGATGCAGCGATGCACGGCCCAGAGGAATGGCGGTCACGGCGGCGGCTTCACCAGAAGACGCCGACGCACAGAATCCGGCCTATCGGCCCGCTTCACACTTTCTGCGGGAGCCGCGCGGCGGCTTCAGCGCCCGCCGACCTCGCCCAGCACGCGCTCCAGCGTGGCCACCATCGGCGCGATCTGGCTCGGGGCGAGCTTGCCGTGGCGCTGCAGATAGTCGCGCACCGCTCGCCCGCTGGCGCGGCCGACGAGCACGCCGTCGCGCATCACGAGCGACTCGCGCGCGAAGTCGGCCGCGGTGCCGTGGCAGCCGGCGCACTTCTCCTTGAACAGCGGCGAGGTGGTGGCCTGTGCCTGCAGCATCTGCATCACCGGAACCAGCAGGTCGTCGGTCAGGTAGTGCTGCCGCAGGAAGGTGGCGAGGTCCTCGGTGTGGTGCCGGCCCAGCAACCGGCCCCCCTCGACGCGCAGCGTGCTGCGCGCGAACGCGGCCGAGTCGCCGTGGCACTCGCGGCAGCGGCCGTCCCAGTAGTCGTGCAGGTCGGGTGCCGCGCCGGCCGCCGGACTGAGCAATGCTGCGATGGCCCAAGTCAGAAGGTGTCTCACCGCATGCCTCGTTTTTGTTCGCCGCTTCGGCATTCTGCGCCCGCCGCGGGGCGCCGCTACACTCTGCCGCCTCGCCCATGAATCCCGACGCCCAATCTCTCTGGCGCGCACCGCGCTGGGCCCTGGCCCTGCTGCTCGCCTGCCTGGGCATGCTCGGGCCGTTCTCGATCGACACCTACTTGCCGGCCTTCAGCGGCATCGCGCGGTCGATCGGCGCCACGCCCACCGAGATGCAGCAGACGCTCTCGGCCTACCTGTTCGGCTTCGCGGTGATGAACCTGTTCCACGGCGCGCTGTCCGACAGCTTCGGCCGCCGGCCGGTGGTGCTCGCGGGCGTGGCGGCCTTCACCATCGCCTCGGCCGGCTGCGCGCTGGCCCAGACCATCGGCGAGCTGGTGTTCTGGCGCGCGGTGCAGGGCATGTCCGCCGGCGCCGGCATCGTGGTCTCTCGTGCGGTGATCCGCGACATGTTCCCTCCGGCCGATGCGCAGCGCGTGATGTCGCAGGTGACGATCTACTTCGGGGTGGCACCGGCGGTGGCGCCGATGGTCGGCGGATTCCTGTTCATCCACGCCGACTGGCACTCGATCTTCTGGTTCCTCACCGCGGTGGGCGTGGTGCTGTGGGCCGCGAACTGGAAGCTGCTGCCCGAGACGCTGCATCCGACCCACAAGCAGCCCTTCAACGTGCGCCACCTGATGCGCGGCTACTGGCAGCTCGGCTCCAACCCGCGCTTCTTCATGCTCGCGCTGGCCAGCGGCATTCCGTTCAACGGCATGTTCCTCTACGTGCTGTCGGCACCCGTGTTCCTCGGCGAGCACCTGCACCTCGGGCCGGGCGAGTTCTTCTGGTTCTTCACGCTCACCATCGCCGGCATCATGGGCGGCTCGTTCCTGTCGGGCCGGCTGGCCGGGCGCATCAAGCCGCGGCACCAGATCCGCCACGGCTTCCTGATCATGCTGCTGGTTTCGCTGCTGAACGTGGCGCTGAACCTGCTGTTCGAGCCGCAGGCCTGGTGGGCGCTGTGGCCGATCGCCATCTTCGCCTTCGGCTGGGCGCTGATGGTGCCGGTGGTCACGCTGATGGTGCTCGATCTCGCGCCCGACCGGCGCGGCATGGCCAGCTCGCTGCAGGCCTGCGTGGGCAGCATCGCCAACGGCTTCGTTGCCGGCGTGATCGCGCCGCTGGTGATGCACTCCACCGTGGCGCTGGCGGTGTCGTCGCTGCTGATGATGAGCATCGGCATCGTCGCCTGGGTGTGGGTCAAGCCGCGGCTGGCCTGAGCGGCTCAAGCCGGCCCGGAGCCGGCCGATATGACGTCGGATGAGGGCGCTTTCGTGGCGCCCGGGAGCCCGACACCATGCCCGAGATCCGCACCTTTCGATGTTTGCCTGCCGCCCTGGCCGTGCTGACGCTGCTGGCGCCGGCCGCGTTGCGCGCCGGCGATGCGCCCGGCCACGAGGCCAAGCCCGCCAAGGCCGCGCCTGAAGCCCGCAAGCCGGTGGCTGCGGCGGAGGCCCCCAAGCCGGCGGCCCGTCTCGAGGCGCAGGACCCGATGGACCGCCTGCGCGAGCGGCTGGCGGAAAAGCTGGGCGCCACCAAGGCGGCACCAACCAACCCGAACGTGCTGCGCGTGGCCACGCGCGCCGAGGCCGATGCCGGCGCCGCTCCTGCCGCGAAGGCGGCCACGGCTGCAACAGCCAGGCCCCGGCCGAAGCCGGCCGAGTCGCATGCCGGCCACGCCGCGCACTGGAGCTACGACGGCGAGGGCGGCCCGGCGAACTGGGGTGCTATGAAGCCGGAGTTCGCCAAGTGCTCGACCGGCACGCGCCAGAGCCCGATCGATATCCGTGACGGCATCCGCGTCCAGCTCGATCCGGTGCAATTCGACTACAAGCCCAGCGGCTTCCGTGTGATCGACAACGGCCACACCGTGCAGGTCAACGTCGCCGCCGGCAACGCCATCGAGGTGATGGGCCGGCGCTACGAACTGCTGCAGTTCCACTTCCATCGTCCGTCGGAGGAGCGCATCGACGGCCGGCAGTTCGACATGGTCGCCCACCTCGTGCACAAGGATCTGGAGGGGCGCCTCGCCGTGGTGGCGGTGCTGCTCGATCGAGGCAGCGCCCAGCCGCTGGTGCAGACGATCTGGAACAACCTGCCGCTGGAGAAGGGCGATGAGGTGCCCGCCCGCGGTGCGATCGACCTCAACACCCTGCTGCCGCCCGACCCCAGCTACTTCACCTACATGGGTTCGCTGACCACCCCGCCATGCAGCGAGGGCGTGCTGTGGATGGTCATGAAGCAGCCGGTGTCGATCTCGCCGGAGCAGATCGCCATCTTCTCGCGCCTGTACCCGATGAATGCCCGGCCGATCCAGTCGGCCTCGGGGCGATTGATCAAGGAATCCAACTAGGCCCTAGACTCGCGCGCAATCCGACTGCCGGTTGCGCGACATGACCCTGCTGATCCTCGGCCTGCTGATCTTTCTCGGCGTTCACTCGGTGTCCATCGTGGCGCCAGGCTGGCGCGACGCGCAGGTGGCGCGGCTCGGCGAGATGGGCTGGAAGGGCGTCTACACGGTCCTCTCGGTCGTCGGCTTCGCGCTGCTGGTCTACGGCTACGGCCAGGCGCGGCAGGCGCCAGTGGTGCTGTACACGCCGCCGGTGGCGCTGCGCCACGTGGCGCTGGTGCTGATGCTGCCGGTGTTCGTGCTGTTGGTGGCGGCCTACCTGCCCGGGCGCATCAAGTCGGCGGCCAAGCATCCGATGCTGCTGGCCACCAAGCTGTGGGCCACGTCGCACCTGCTGGCCAATGGCAACCTGGCCGACGTGCTGCTGTTCGGCGGCTTCCTCGCCTGGGCGGTGGCTGACCGCATCTCGATGAAGCGCCGCACGCAGCGGCCACTGCCGGGTGCACCGGCGGGACGGTTCAACGACCTCATCGCGATCGTGCTGGGTCTTGCCCTGTACGGCTTCTTCGTGAAGGGTGGGCACGGCTGGTTGATCGGTGTCAACTTGATCTGACGAGCGGCCTCAGCTTCGGCCTGAAATGGCCGATATGCACTCCACGGCAGCCCTGCTGTTCCGGAGGAGAGTGCCTTGAGAAAGACCGGCCCCATCACCCAGCGTGAGTTCGTTCTCGACGATGGTGCGACCCTGGTGTCCACCACCGACCTGAAGAGTCGCATCACCTACTGCAACCCGGCCTTCGTGGCCGTCAGTGGCTACGAACGCGACGAACTCATCGGCCAGCCGCACAACCTGATCCGCCACCCCGACATGCCGGCGGAGGCCTTCCGTGACATGTGGGCCACGCTCGAAGCCGGCCAGCCGTGGACGGCACTGGTGAAGAACCGCCGCAAGAGCGGCGACCACTACTGGGTGCGGGCCAACGTCACGCCGGTGATCGAGGCGGGCCGCATCGCCGGCTACATGTCGGTGCGCACCAAGCCCGGCCGCGACGAGGTGGCCGCTGCCGAAGCCCTGTACGCGCGCATGCGCGACGAGGCCGGCGCCGGGCGGCTCGTCACCACGCTGCAGCGTGGCGAGGTGCTGGTGCGCACGCCCTCGGCGCGGCTGGCCCGCTGGCTGCACCCGGGCTACGGCGCCAAGGTCGCGGTCGCGGCAGCCGCGGCGCCGCTGGCGCTGACCGCCGTGGCCGTGCTGGCCGGCGTACCGATGCTGCCCATGCTGGGCACCGGCGTGCTGGCGGCCTGTGCTTCGGGCTGGTGGCTGCGCTCGCTGGCCAATGCGCCGCTGGTGCGCGCCACCGACGTGGCCAACCGGCTCGCCGCCGGCGACCTGACACGGCGCGGCGACGAGGCCGGCCGCCCCGACGAGGTCGGCCGGCTGATGCGCGGCCTGGCCCAGCTCAACGTGAACCTGCGGGCCATCGTCGGCGACGTGCGCCGCGAGGTCGAGGGCATCCACACCGCCTCGCGCGAGATTGCCGGCGGCAACCACGACCTCAGCTCACGCACGGAAGCGCAGGCCAGCAACCTGCAGGAGACTGCCGCTGCGCTCGAGCAGATCACCGCCACCATTCGCCAGAATGCCGATGCGGCGCGCTCCGCGGCCGATCTGGCGGCGCAGGCCAGTGACGTCGCCCGTCGCGGTGGCAGCGCAGCGGCCGACGCAACGCGGCGCATGGACGAGATCCGCCAGTCCTCCGGTCGCATCGTCGAGATCATCGGCGTGATCGACGGCATTTCGTTCCAGACCAACATCCTGGCGCTCAATGCCGCGGTCGAGGCCGCGCGTGCCGGCGAGGCCGGGCGCGGTTTCGCGGTCGTGGCCGCCGAGGTCCGTCAGCTCGCCCAGCGCACCAGCGCGGCGGCGCGCGAGATCAAGTCGCTGATCGAGGATTCGGCGCAGAAGGTCGAGTCGGGCAGCAAGCTGGTGGCCGACACCGGCGCCACCGTGCAGCAGACGCTCGACGCCGTCACCCGGGTGACGCAGCTGGTCTCCGACATCTCGATGGCCTCGGAGCAGCAGTCCACCGGCGTGGTGCAGGTCAATGCCGCGGTGGCCAACCTCGACACCCTGACGCAGCAGAACGCGGCGATGGTCGAGGAACTGGCGGCGACCTCCAGCGCCCTGAGCGGCCAGGCCGACGTGGTGGCCGAGGCCGTCCGCATCTTCCGCACCGGGCAGGCCACGGCCGCCTGAGACTGAACCCCCAAGAACAAGGGCCACCCTCGGGTGGCCCTTTTCATTTCTGCGCAACCTCATCAGTCACTTTCAGTCGTCACCGCAGGTCCTTGTTTTTGAACGATTAACTGCTTTGACGCTGCCTGAATTCGCGGCGCTAAGTGATTGATTTCACTGATTTTTCTTTACAACTTCGTTGACCCGAGACAGGGCCATCCGCTAAAGTGGCGCAAAGTGCACTTTAGTGGGTTTTTGTGGCGAATCTCGGCTTTCAGGGCCCGGCGGATCTCACCTTGGACGTCAAGGGGCGTGTGGCCATGCCCGCGCGCCATCGCGAAGTCCTGTCCGCGATGGGCGCAACGAAGCTGACGATCACCAAGCACCCGGACGGCTGCCTGCTGGTGTTTCCGCCGGCGGCCTGGGAAGACTTCGCGGCGCGAGTGATGGCGCTGCCGATGGAGTCGATCGGCTGGCGGCGTCTGTTCCTCGGCAACGCCACCGAAGTCGAGCTGGACGGCAGCTCGCGCATGCTGATCGCGCCGGCACTCAAGGAGTACGCGGATCTCTCGCGCGACGTGTACATGCTCGGCATGGGCAGCTGCCTGGAGTTGTGGGACAAGCGGCGTTATCTGGATCAGGAGACGACGGTGCGCTCCACGCCGATGCCCGAATCGGTCCGCAACTTTATCCTCTGATGGACCGCGGCGGCGAATGGCAACACACCACTGTCCTGCTGGCCGAAGCGATCGACTCGCTCCTGACCACGCCGGACGGTGTGTACGTCGATGGCACCTTCGGCCGCGGCGGGCACTCGCGCGCGCTGCTGTCGCGGCTGTCGGCGCGTGGCCGGCTGATCGCCTTCGACCGCGATCCGGAGGCGGTGGCCGCGGCCCGCGCGACGATCTCCGATCCGCGCTTCTCGATCCACCACGCGCGCTTCGGCGCGATGAAGGAAACGCTGGCTGCGCAGGGCGTGGCCGGCATCGACGGCCTGCTGCTCGACCTGGGCGTGAGCTCGCCGCAGATCGACAACCCCGCGCGTGGCTTCAGCTTCCGCTTCGATGCGCCGCTGGACATGCGCATGGACCCGACGCGCGGAGAGAGCGCAGCGGATTTCCTGGCACGCGCCGATGAGCGCCACATCGCGGAGGTGATCCGAGACCATGGGGAAGAACGGTTTGCTCTACAGATTGCAAAGGCGCTTGTTGCTCGGCGCGAAGGCGGGAACCCTGTTCGAACCACAGGGGAGCTTTCCGAAGTCGTGGCTCGTGCGGTCAAGACCCGCGAACCGGGCCAGGACCCTGCAACGCGCACATTTCAAGGCCTTCGGATTCACGTCAACGCCGAGCTTGAGGAGCTCGAACAAGGCCTGAGTTCCGGAGTCGAACTGCTGAACCCGTCGGGACGCCTGGTCGTGATCAGCTTCCACTCCCTGGAAGACCGCATCGTCAAGGCCTTCATCGCGCGCGAGAGCCGCAGCGAGGTGGACCGCCGCGCGCCATTCGCACCCGAGAAGCCGCACCGGCTGCGCTCGATCGGGCGGATCAAGCCCTCAGAGGCCGAGGTGCGCGCCAACCCGCGTGCGCGTTCGGCGGTGATGCGCGTGGCCGAGCGCACGGAAGTGCCCGCATGAGCCGGCTGAACATCGTGCTGTTCGTGGTGCTGCTGGCGAGCTCGGTCTACCTCGTCGACGTCTCCTATGACGCTCGGCGCCTCTACGCCGAGCTCGATGCCGCGCGCAACCAGGAGAAGGCGCTGGCCACCGAGTTCGAGCGGTTGCAGGCCGAGCGGCAGGCGCAGGCCACGCCGCTGAAGGTTGAGCGCATCGCGCGCGAGCGTCTGGCGATGCGCAATGCCACGCCGGCGGTCACGCAGTACGTGACCCATGCGGAGGCCGTGCCCGCGCCAGCCTCGGGAGGCGCGCGATGAAGCTCGGCGGTCTGTTCAGCGGCAAGCGCAACGGCGCCGCGCGACCGCGCGGCGGCGCAGTCAGCGCACGCAGCGTGCCCTACTCGAGCAGCCCGCTGCTGGCCTCGAAGACGCCGCCATGGCGCTCGAAATTCGTCGTCGGCCTGGTCGCGCTGGGTTTCGTGGTGCTGCTCGGCCGGGCGCTGTACATCCAGGTGCTGGGCAACGACTTCTTCCAGAAGCAGGGCGAGATCCGCTTCACCCGCAACCTCGACCTGCCGGCCAGCCGCGGCCGCATTCTCGACCGCAACGGCCAGATCCTCGCGGTGAGCGTACCGTCGCCGTCGGTGTGGGCGATCCCGAAGGACTTCGAGGCCGACCGCAGCCAGCGCCGGCAACTCGCCAAGCTGCTCGGCATGACCCCGGCCGAGCTCGACCAGCGGCTGCAGCGGCACCCGAACTTCGTCTGGCTGCGCCGCCAGGTCGAGGAGCAGACCGGCAAGGACGTCGCGGCGCTCGGCCTCAAGGGCGTGCACCAGGTTCGCGAGTACAAGCGCAAGTACCCCGAGGGCGAATCGGCGGCGCACGTGGTCGGCTCGACCAACGCCGACGAGCGCGGCCAGGAGGGCGTGGAGTTCGCCCACGAGCGCGAACTCGCCGGCGCCGACGGCAAGCGCCGCGTCATCAAGGACCGGCTCGGCCGCGTGGTCGAGGACATCGGCGAGAGCGTGCAGCCGGTGGACGGCCGCGACCTGCGCCTGACCATCGACTCCAAGGTGCAGTTCTTCGCCTACCAGAAGGTGCGCGACGCGGTGGCCGAGCACCGCGCCAGCAGCGGCAGCGTGGTGGTGCTCGACGTCGCCAGCGGCGGCGTGCTGGCGATGGCCAACTACCCGAGCTTCGTGCCCGGGCAGCGCACGCCCGGCTCGGTCGGTGCGAGGCGCAACCTGGCGCTGGTCGACACCGCCGAGCCGGGTTCGACGATGAAGCCCTTCATCGCCGCCCTGGCGCTGGAAAGCGGGCGCTTCCGTGCCACCGAGGTGCTGGCCACGCCGCGCCAGTTGTTCATCACCGGGTTGCCGATCACCGACGAGCACTCGCTGCCGATGATGACGGTCGAGCAGATCGTGCAACGCTCGAGCAACGTCGGCACAGCCAAGATGGCGATGACCATGCCGGCGCGCGAGATCTGGGACTTCTACACCCGCGTCGGCTTCGGCCAGAAGCCGCAGATCGATTTCCCCGGCCGCGAGACCGGCCGGCTGCGCGGCTGGCAGTCGTGGCGGCCGATCGACCAGGCCACCATCGGCTTCGGCTACGGCGTGTCCGTCTCGCTGATGCAGCTGGCGCAGGCCTACACCATCTTCGCGCGCGACGGCGACATGGTGCCGCTGTCGCTGGTGCTGCCCCCCGACGGCGACCCGGTGGAGCCGCAGGTGCGCCAGCAGGTGGTGTCGCCGCAGACGGCGCGCGCGGTACGCAAGATGCTCGCGATGGTCACCCAGAGCGGCGGCACGGCGCTCAAGGCGCAGGTGCCCGGCTACTCCGTGGCCGGCAAGACCGGCACCTCGCGCAAGTGGCTCAAGCACGAGAAGCGCTACGCGACCGACCGGCACCGCGGCTGGTTCGTCGGCATGGCGCCGGCGGACAAGCCGCGCATCGTGGTCGCGGTGATGATCGACGAGCCCAAGGCGGGCAAGTACTTCGGCGGTGACGTCGCCGCACCGGTGTTCAGCCAGGTGGTGCAGCAGACGCTGCGCTCGATGGGCGTGCAGCCCGATCTCGACGTCAAGACGCAGATCGTCGCGCGCGACGACGAAACGGTGCGGGAGGGCTACTGATGGCCGCCGTGCAGCACCTCGCCGATACCCGTTCCGCCTGCGACTGGCTGGCGGGCTGCGGCGCCCGTGCGCTGAACACCGACAGCCGTCGCGTGAGGCCCGGAGACGCCTTCATCGCCTGGCCCGGCCATGCGCTGGATGGCCGCCAGTACGTAAAAGCCGCGCTGGCCGTGGGCGCTGTGGCCTGCCTGGTCGAGGCCGACGGCGTGGCCGCGTTCGACTTCGGTGCCGATGCGCCGGTGGCCGCGCTGGCCGGGCTGAAGGCCCGCACCGGCGAGATCGCCGATGCCTTCTACGGCCGGCCGAGCGAGGCGCTGGCCGTGGTGGCCACCACCGGCACCAATGGCAAGACCTCCACCGCATGGTGGACGGCACAGGCGCTGCGCCAGCTGGGCCGGCGGTGCGGCGTGATCGGCACGCTCGGCATCGGCGAGCCGCCGGGCGACGGGCCGGCGGCAATGCAATCCACCGGACTGACCACGCCGGACCCGGTGACGGTGCAGCGTGCGCTGCGCGGCTTCGCCGATGCCGGCTTCGTGGCCTGCGCCATCGAGGCCTCGTCGATCGGCATCGTCGAGCAGCGCCTGGCCGGCACGCGCATCGCGGTGGCGCTGTTCACCAACTTCACGCAGGACCACCTCGACTTCCACGGCAGCATGGACGCCTACTGGGAGGCCAAGAGCGCGCTGTTCGACTGGCCCGGCCTGCGCGCGGCGGTGGTCAACCTCGACGATCCGAAGGGCGAGGAGATCGTCGCACGGCTGCGCGGCCCGCAGGCCTGGACCTACTCGCTCCACCGCGACGCGACGCTGCGTGCCGGGGCGATCGGCTACCGTGACGGCGGCCTGGCCTTCGACGTGGTCGAAGGCCAGACACGCGCGCAGGTGCGCAGCCAGCTGATCGGCGAG
>NZ_JBFXIO010000079.1:0-14483 GCF_050175855.1 Piscinibacter sp. | reverse complement strand
GCGAACTCAACCGGCACGGCTCAGCCGTGCAGGCGGCTGGAGCGCGGCACGCTGGCCAGCAGGAACTCCATCTGGTCGGCCAGGATTCGCCGGCCGCGCAGGATCATGTCCTCGTGCAGGCTGGGAACGTAGGGCAGGTACAGCAGACCCATGCGCGCCTCTTCCGGCATGCGATTGCCCTTGCGGCCGTTGCAGGGCCGGCAGGCGGTGATGCAGTTCATCCAGCTGTCCAGCCCGCCGCGCGAGGTGGGCACGATGTGCTCCCGCGTCAGTTCGTCGAAGTGGAAGCGGTGGCCGCAGTAGGCGCAGACCTGCCGATCGCGGGCGAACAGCTTGGGGTTGGACAAGGCCGGCGTCTGCCGCCAGGCCTTGCTCGGGATCGCGCCGCGCACGGCAATGATGGGGTGCACCTCGATGCGGCTCTGCAGCCCGGTGCGCCGCTGCACGCCGCCGCGCAGCACGTAGAAGGCGTCGCCCAGCGTCCAGGCCACGCCATCGCTGGCGTAGAGCACCGCGGCCTCCTTGGCCGAGATCCACGCCTGCGGGCGCCCGGAAACGTCGAGTTGCAACACTTCCATAGTGCGTCGAGCGTAGCGCATCCGCGGCGATTCCCTCAAGTCGCGCGCGTGACGCGGCGATGACGAGCCCGGAGTAGGGGCGAATGCCTAGAAATACCGAAGGGTTGTCGGGCGCGGTGGCGCGCTTTTCTGCAAAATAGAACGATCGTTCGTTTTATGGGTTCGCCCGCGATGGCCGACAGTTCGTCTCCCGTCCGCACGCTGCACAAGGGCCAGCAGACCCGCGCCACCATCCTCGATGCGGCGCTCACGCTGGCGTCGCACATGGGGCTGGAGGGGCTGTCCATCGGTGCGCTCGCCGAGGTGACCGGCATGAGCAAGTCGGGCGTGTTCGCCCATTTCGGCTCGCGCGACGAACTGCAGATCGCCGTGGTGCGCGAGTACCACCACAAGTTCGAGGAAGAGGTCTTCTACCCGGCGCTGCGCGAGTCGCGCGGCCTGCCGCGCCTGCGCGCGCTGTTCGACAACTGGGTGCGCCGCGTGGCGGTGGAGATCGACTCGGGCTGCATCTACATCAGCGGTGCGGTCGAGTTCGACGACCGGCCCGGCCCGGTGCGCGATGCCCTCGTCGACATGGTGCAGACCTGGCAGGACGCGCTCGAGCGCGCCATCCGCATCGGCGTCGAGGAAGGCCACCTCAGGCCCGACACCGACCCGGCGCAGATGCTGTTCGAGGTGCACGGCCTGATCCTCGCGCTGCACCACGATGCGCGTTTCCTGCGCCACCCCGGCGCCGTCGAGCGCGCCAAGGTGGCCTTCCGCCGCGTGCTGGAGAACTACGCCGCGCCCGGTGCACTCGAATCCAAGCCTGCCGTGGCGCGCAAGCGCGCGGCACGTTCCTGAATCCCGTCCCTGGAGAGCTGAGCCCATGCCCACCTACACCCCGCCCCTGCGCGACATGCAGTTCGTCATGCACGAGGTGCTCAACGTCGTCGACGAGCTGAAGATGCTGCCGGCCCATGCCGAGATCGACGCCGACACCATCAACGCGGTGCTGGAGGAAGGCGGCAAGTTCGCCGCCGAGGTGCTGGCCCCGCTGAACGCCAGCGGCGATGCCGAAGGCTGCACGCTCGACAAGGCCAGCCACGAGGTCAAGGCGCCCCAGGGCTTCAAGGAGGCCTACGCGAAGTATGTCGAGGGCGGCTGGCCGTCGCTGAGTTGCGACCCCGCCTACGGCGGCCAGGGCCTGCCGCACATCGTGAACCAGAGCTTCTACGAGATGCTCAACTCCGCCAACCAGGCCTGGACCATGTATCCCGGCCTGTCGCACGGCGCCTACGAGGCGCTGCATGCACATGGCTCCGACGCGCAGAAGGCGCTGTACCTGCCCAAGCTCACCAGCGGCCAGTGGACCGGCACGATGTGCCTGACCGAGCCGCACTGCGGCACCGACCTCGGCCTGCTGCGCACCAAGGCCGAGCCGCAGGCCGACGGCACCTACAGGATCACCGGCCAGAAGATCTTCATCTCCGCCGGCGAGCACGACCTGGCCGAGAACATCGTCCATCTGGTGCTGGCCCGCCTGCCCGACGCGCCGGCCGGCTCCAAGGGCATCTCGCTGTTCGTGGTGCCGAAGTTCATCGCCAATGCCGACGGCACGCTGGGTGCGCGCAACGGCATCTTCTGTGCCGCGCTCGAGCACAAGATGGGCATCCACGGCAATGCCACGGCGCAGATCGTTCTGGAAGGCGCAGTCGGCACGATGGTCGGCGAGCCCAACAAGGGCCTGGCCGCGATGTTCGTGATGATGAACGCGGCCCGCCTGGGCGTGGGCATGCAGTCGCTTGGCCTGACCGAGGTGGCCTACCAGAACGCCGTGGCCTACGCGAAGGAGCGCATCCAGATGCGCGCGCTGTCCGGCCCGAAGAACCCCGACAAGCCGGCCGACACCATCATCGTGCACCCCGACGTGCGCAAGATGCTGCTGACTGCCCGCGCCTACGCCGAGGGTGCGCGCGCCTTCGCGATGTGGACCACGCTGCAGCTCGACAAGGAACTCGCCAGCGACGACGAGGACGAGCGCAAGGAGTGCGCCGACCTCGTGGCCCTGGTGACGCCGATCGTCAAGGCCTTCCTGACGGACAACGCCTGGATCGCCACCTCGCACTGCCTGCAGGTGTTCGGCGGCCACGGCTACATCCGCGAGTGGGGCATGGAGCAGTTCGTGCGCGACTCGCGAATCAACATGATCTACGAGGGCACCAACACCATCCAGTCGCTCGACCTGCTGGGCCGCAAGGTGCTGGGCGACAACGGGAAGAAGCTGAAGAAGTTCGGCAAGCTGGTGCAGGAGTTCGTCGAGGACGAGGGCACCAACGAGGCCATGCAGGAGTTCGTCAACCCGCTGGCCGAGCTCGGCGACAAGGTGACCAAGCTGACCACCGAGCTGGGCATGAAGGCCATGGGCAACGCCGACGAGGTGGGTGCCGCGGCGGTGGACTACCTGCGCGTGTGCGGCCACCTGGTATTCGCCTACTTCTGGGCGCGCATGGCTAAGGTGGCGCTGGCGAAGAAGGACAGCGGCGACCCCTTCTACACCGCCAAGCTGGCAACCGCGCGCTTCTACTATGCCAAGCTGCTGCCGGAGACGGCGGGCCTGATCCGCAGCTGCCGCGCCGGGCTGGCGCCGCTGATGGAGATGGACGAGGCGCTGTTCTGACCAACCATCGAGGGGAGACAACGATGAAGAACAAGATCGCGCTGGCGCTGGCCGCGGTCGTCGCTTTCGTGATTCCTGCCGCTGCGCTGGCCCAGGCCACGCCGGTGGGGCTGTGGAAGACGATCGACGACGAGACGAAGAAGGAGAAGTCGCTGGTGCGTATCGTCGACAACGGCGGCGCGCTGACCGGCCGGATCGAGAAGGTGCTCGACCCGACCGCCAAGCCTGACGACGTGTGCGACAAGTGCACCGACGAGCGCAAGGGCAAGCCCATCGTCGGGCTGACCATCATCCGCAACGCCAAGCCCGACGAGTCCGACCGCGCGCTGTGGACCGGCGGTGACATCACCGACCCCAACAACGGCAAGACCTACCGCCTGCGGCTCAAGCCGCTGGACGGCGGCAAGCACCTGGAGGTGCGCGGCTACATCGGCCCGTTCTTCCGCAACCAGACCTGGATCCGAGTGGAGTGAGCAACATGAATCGATTCAACGTTCGCAAGGTGGCCGTGCTCGGCGCCGGGGTGATGGGCGCGCAGATCGCCGCCCATCTGGTCAACGTCAAGGTGCCGGTGGTGCTGTTCGATCTGCCTGCCAAGGAAGGGCCGAAGAACGGCATCGTCACCAAGGCCGTCGAGGGCCTGAAGAAGCTCAAGCCCTCGCCGCTGGGCATTCCCGAGGACGCCGCCTTCATCGAGCAGGCCAACTACGAGGAGCACCTCGACAAGCTCAAGGACTGCGACCTGATCATCGAGGCCATCGCCGAGCGCATGGACTGGAAGCTCGACCTGTACAAGCGCATCGCCCCGGCGGTGGCGCCGCACGCGATCGTCGCCTCCAACACCTCGGGCCTGTCGATCACCAAGCTGAGCGAAGCGCTGCCCGAAGAGATCAAGCCGCGCTTCTGCGGCATCCACTTCTTCAACCCGCCGCGGTACATGTACCTCGTCGAGCTGATCCCGACCCCGACCACGAAGCCGGAAATCCTCGACCAGCTCGAGAGCTTCGTCACCAGCACGGTGGGCAAGGGCGTGGTGCGTGCCAAGGACACGCCGAACTTCATCGCCAACCGCGTCGGCATCGCCGGCATGCTGGCCACCATCAAGGAAGCCGAGACCTTCGGCCTCTCCTACGACGTCGTCGACGACCTGACGGGCAAGAAGCTCGGCCGCGCTTCCAGCGGCACCTTCCGCACCGCCGACGTGGTGGGTCTGGACACGATGGCGCACGTCATCAAGACGCTGCAGGACAACCTGAAGGACGATCCGTTCTTCGAGAGCTACGGCACGCCGCCGGTGCTGGCCAAGCTGATCGAGCAGGGCGCGCTGGGCCAAAAGAGCGGCGCCGGTTTCTACAAGAAGGTCGGCAAGGACATCCTGCGCCTTGACCCGGCCAAGGCCGACTACGTGCCGGCCGGCGGCAAGGCCGAGCCGATCGTCGAGCGCATGCTGAAGAAGGCGCCGGCCGAGCGGCTCAAGCTGCTGCGCGAGTCGACCAACCCGCAGGCGCAGTTCCTGTGGGCCATCCTGCGCGACGGCTTCCACTATGCGGCGGTGCACCTGGCCGACATTGCCGAGTGCGCGCGTGATGTCGACTTCGCGATGCGCTGGGGCTTCGGCGTGCAGCAAGGCCCGTTCGAGCTGTGGCAGCAGGCCGGCTGGAAGCAGGTGGCCGAGTGGGTGAAGGCCGACATCGACGCCGGCAAGGCGCTGAGCAAGGCGCCACTGCCGGCCTGGGTGTTCGATGGCCGCGAAGGCGTGCACACCGCCGAAGGCTCGTGGAGCCCGGCGCAGGGCAAGTACATCCCGCGCCCGAGCCTGGCCGTCCACCAGCGCCAGCATTTCCCCGAGAACGTCGCCGGCTCCGGCGCGGTGGCGCCGCTCGCAGCCGGCACCGAAGCGTTCAAGAACGAGGAAGTGCGCGTCTGGACGCTGGACGGCGAGGTGCTGATCGCCAGCATCACCGCCAAGCTGCACCTGATCAGCCCGACCGTGGCCGAGGGCCTGCAGACCGCGCTGGAGAAGGCCGAGGCGGGCTACAAGGGCCTGGTGATCTGGTCGCCGGACGACGTGTTCTCCGCCGGTGCCAACCTCGAGGCGCTGATGCCCGTCTTCATGAAGAGCGGCGCCAAGGGCATCGCGCCGGAGCTGAAGAAGTTCCAGGACTTCATGCTGCGCCTGCGCTACGCCCAGGTGCCGGTGGTCAGCGCGATCCGCGGCATCGCGCTGGGTGGCGGCTGTGAACTGGCCGTGTATTCGAGCAAGCGCGTGGCGGCGATGGAGTCGTACATGGGCCTGGTGGAAGTCGGCGTGGGTCTGGTGCCGGGCGCCGGCGGCCTGACCTACATCGCGCGCCGCGCTGCCGAGATGGCTGCGGCGGGCAATGCCAATGCCGACATCTTCAAGTTCGTCACCGATGGCTTCACCAACGCGGCCATGGCCAAGGTGGGCACCAGCGCGATCGAGTCGCGCAAGCTCGGTTACCTGCTGTGGAGCGACGTGATCGTGCCGAACAAGGACGAGCTGCTGTACGTGGCGATCCAGCAGGCCAGGGCCATGTTCGACAGCGGCTACCGCGCGCCGGCGAAGTCGCTGTTCCCGGTGGCCGGCCGCAGCGGCATCGCCACCATCAAGGGCCAGCTCGCCAACATGCGCGACGGCGGCTTCATCAGCGCGCACGACTTCCACATCAGCGCGCTGATCGCCGACGTGGTCTGCGGCGGCGAGGTCGAGGCCGGCTCGTTGGTGACCGAGGAGTACCTGATGGCGCTCGAGCGCAAGCACTTCTGCGCGCTGCTCGAGAACCCGAAGTCGCAAGAACGCATCATGGGCATGCTGCAGACCGGCAAGCCCGTCCGCAACTGATCCGGCAACGACACGGAGACTGACATGACCAAGCAAGTGCAAGACGCCTACATCGTTGCCGCCACCCGCACGCCGATCGGCAAGTCGGGCCGGGGTTACTTCAGGAACACGCGGCCGGACGACCTGCTGGTGGCCGCCGTGCAGAGCGCACTGAAGCAGGTGCCGACGCTGGATCCGAAGGCGATCGAGGACGCCATCATCGGCTGCTCCTTCCCCGAGGCCGAGCAGGGCATCAACATGGCGCGCGTGGCGATGGTGCTGGCCGGCCTGCCGAACACGGTGGGCGGTGTCACCGTCAATCGCTTCTGCGCCTCCGGCCTGACCGCACTCCAGATGGCGGCTGACCGCATCCGCGTCGGAGAGGCCGACGTGATGATCGCCGGCGGCGCCGAGTCGATGAGCATGGTGCCGATGGGCGGCAACAAGCCGTCGTTCAACCCGGAGATCTTCGCCAAGGACGAGAACGTCGGCATCGCCTACGGCATGGGCCTGACCGCCGAGAAGGTGGCCACGCAGTGGAAGGTGACGCGGGAGGCGCAGGACGCCTTCGCGCTGGCCTCGCACCAGAAGGCGCTCAAGGCCATGGCCGCCGGCGAGTTCGGCGACGAGATGACGCCGGTGGAGATCGTCGAGCGCTTCCCCAACCTCGCCACCGGCGAAGTGAGTGTGAAGACGCGCACCGTCAACCTCGACGAGGGCGCTCGCCCCGACACCTCGCTCGAAGGCCTGGCCAAGCTCAGGCCGGTGTTCGCCGCCAAGGGCAGCGTGACTGCCGGCAACAGCTCGCAGACCAGCGACGGCGCCGGCGCGCTGATCCTGGCCTCCGAGAAGGCCGTCAAGCAGTTCGACCTCAAGCCGCTGGCGCGCTTCGTCAGCTTTGCCGCGCGCGGCGTGCCGCCGGAGATCATGGGCATCGGCCCGATCGAGGCGATTCCCGCGGCGCTGCGTGCCGCCGGCCTGAAGCTCGACGACCTCGGCTGGATCGAGCTCAACGAAGCCTTCGCCGCGCAGGCGCTGGCGGTGATCAACAGCGTCGGCCTCGATCCGGCCAAGGTGAACCCGATGGGCGGCGCGATCGCGCTCGGCCACCCGCTGGGCGCCACCGGCGCGATCCGTGCCGCCACCGTGGTGCATGCGCTGCGCCGCCACAACCTCAAGTACGGCATGGTCACCATGTGCGTTGGCATGGGGCAGGGCGCGGCGGGGATCATCGAGCGTGTCTGACGGCGGGCTCCGGCACGGCCGGCGTCGGGCGGTGCTGCGCATCGGCGTGGCCACGCTGGCCACGCTGGCCGCGCCCGCGCTGCTGTCGGCCTGTTCGCCGGCTGCGCTGGCGATGCCGGCGTTCGACTCGATGGCCAGCGCGCTGAAGACCCTGGAGGCGCTGAAGCGCGCTGCGCCGCGCATGGCCGGCGCCTGGGACCTCTCGCAGGTGCTGCACCACGCGGCGCAGAGCGTCGAGTACTCGCTGACCGGCTTCCCGACGCCGAAGCCGGCGTGGTTCCGCGCCACGGTCGGACCGGCCGCCTTCAGCGTCTTCTCGGCGCGCGGGCGCATGTCGCATGCGCTGGACGAGCCCATTCCCGGTGCGCCGGCCATTGCCCGCGGCCAGCCGCTGGAGCCGGCCGTCGATCGCGTCATCGCGGCGCTGCAGGCCTTCGAGGCGCATGCCGGAGCGCTCGCGCCACACTTCGCCTATGGCGCGCTGGACAAGCCGTCGTACGCCCGCGCTCACCTGATGCACCTGGCCAATCACTGGCAGGAAGCCGTTGCCTGACATCGCACACTACGGAGACAAGACCATGAGCATCAAGACCGCCACGCTCAACGGCGTGGCCACCATCGAGATCGCCCGGCCGGAGAAGAAGAACGCGCTGACGGTGGCGATGTACCAGGCGATGGCCGACGCGCTGAATGCCGCGCAGGCCGACCCGGCGGTGCGCGCCGTGCTGATCACCGGCCAGCCCGGCATCTTCACCAGCGGCAACGACATCGAGGACTTCATGAGCCGGCCGCCCGGATCGGGCAGCAACTCCGAGACGGCGCCGGTGTTCCAGTTCATGAAGGCGCTGGTCGGCATCGACAAGCCGGTGGTGGCCGCCGTCACTGGCGCGGCCATCGGCATCGGCACGACGATGCTGCTGCACTGCGATCTGGTCTACGTGTCCGACGAGGCACGCCTGGCGATGCCGTTCGTGAGCCTGGGTCTGGTGCCGGAGTTCGCCTCCAGCCTGGTGGTGCCGCGCCTGATCGGCCACGTGAAGGCGGCCGAGAAACTGATGCTGGGTGACCCCTTCACGCCGGAAGAGGCGGTGGAGGCGCGCATCGCCAACGCCGTGCTGCCGGCCGGCGAGGTGATCAAGCATGCCCGCCGCATGGCCGAGCGCTTCAACGCCCTGCCGCCCGGTGCGGTGCGCGAGACCAAGAAGCTGCTGCGCCGCTCCACCACCGACGAGGTGCTCAAGACCATCGCCGTCGAGGGCGAGCTGTTCAGCGCGCGGCTGCGCAGCCCCGAGGCGATGGAAGCCTTCCAGGCCTTCTTCCAGAAGCGGCAGCCGGACTTCTCGAAGTTCTCCTGACGCGGCCGAAGCCATGTCGCTGGCGCTGAAGCTCGCGCTCGCGCCGCTGCTGGTGGCGCAGGCCGTGGCCACGCGCCGCCGCGCGCCCGCATTGCCGGAGGCCGACGGATCACGCGAAGGCCGCGTCGGCGAGGGCGACCGGCTCGCGCTGCTGATCGTGGGCGACTCGTCCGCCGCTGGCGTCGGCGTCGCCACGCAGGACGAGGCGCTGGCCGGCCATCTCCCGCGCACCCTCGCCCGTGAGGCGGGGCGCCGCGTGCACTGGCAACTCGTTGCCAAGAGCGGCATCACCACCGCGCAGGCACTGGAACTGGTACGGCAGGTGCGGCCGGTGCCGGCGGACATCGCCGTGGCGGTGCTCGGCGTCAACGACGTGATCGACCAGGTGAGCCCGGCGCGCGCCGTGCAGCAGCGCGCCGCGCTGGCCGACTGGCTGCGCCACGCTGCGGGCGTTCGGCACGTGGTCTTCGCGCCGCTGCCGCCGGTGCATCGCTTCCCGTTGCTGCCCCAGCCGCTGCGGCGGGTGATGGGTGCCGACGCCCGCGCGCACGACGAGGCGATGGCGCGCTGGGCGTCCACGCGTGACGACGTGTCGCACGTGCCGATCGCGCTCGACCTCGGCCCCGAGCACATGGCGGCCGACGGCTTCCACCCCGGCGAACCCGTCTACCGCGCCACCGGCGAGGCGCTGGCGCGCTTCATCGCCGCGCGCCTCATGAACCCCACGGAGACAAGATCATGACCCTGCAAGGCAAGACCCTCTTCATCACCGGCGCCTCGCGCGGCATCGGCCTGGCGATCGCGCTGCGCGCTGCGCGCGACGGCGCCAACATCGTCATCGCGGCCAAGACCGCCGAGGCCAACCCCAAGCTGCCCGGCACCATCCACTCGGCCGCCGCCGAGATCGAGGCGGCCGGCGGCCATGCGCTGGCGCTGCAGACCGACATTCGCGACGAGGCCAACGTGCTGGCGTCGGTGGAGCAGGCGGTGGCGCGCTTCGGCGGCATCGACATCCTGGTCAACAACGCCAGCGCGATCAGCCTGACGCCGACCGACGCCACGCCGATGAAGCGCTTCGACCTGATGTTCGGCGTCAACGTGCGCGGCACCTACCTGTGCACCCAGGCCTGCCTGCCGCACCTGATGAAGTCGGCGCAGGCGGGGCGCAACCCGCATGTGCTGAACATGTCTCCGCCGTTGTCGATGCGCGAGCACTGGTTCGCGCCGCACGTGGCCTACACGATGGCCAAGTACGGCATGAGCGAGTGCACGCTCGGCCACGCCGGCGAGTTCCGCAAGCACGGCATCGGCGTCAACAGCCTGTGGCCGCGCACCGCCATCGCCACCGCGGCCCTGCAGATGATCCCGGGCGTCGACGTCTCGAAATGCCGCACGCCGGAGATCCTGGCCGACGCGGCCTGGCACATCCTCACCAGCGACGCAAAGACCACCACCGGCAACTTCTTCATCGACGACGCGCTGCTGGTGCAGCATGGCGTGACCGACTTCGACCGCTACAGCGTCACGCCGGGCAACCGCGACTTCATTCCCGACTTCTTCGTGGACTGACGGCCGGCTGATCAGCCGCGCGGCTTCGCGGCCTGCACCGTCTCGCCGGCCACGAAGAAGGCGCCGCCGCCCTGGTGGTGGATCGTGCGCAGCTCGGCCGGCGCGTCGGCTTGCCAGCGGCCGCCGGCGAACACCCGCTCGTCGGCCTGGGCGGCGAGCACCTCGGCCACGAAGAGGTCGTAGGCCTGCTGGTGATGCGGCTCCACGATCACGCGGCATTCCAGCCAGGCCACGCAGCCTTCGACCAGCGGCGCCTCGATGCGCTGTGCCGCGAAGCTGTCCAGCCCGCAATCGGCGAACTTGTCGGCGCGCTGCGCACCCGAGAGGCTGCCCGCGGCGAAGGTGGCGTCGGCCATCGCGCGGCAAGGCACGCTGAGCGCAAAGCAGCCGCTGGCCTCGATGAGCTGGCGCGTGAAGGTGCTCTTGTCGATGACGACCGTCACCTTCGGCGGGTCGAAGTCCAGCGGCATCGCCCAGGCAGCGGCCATCACGTTGCGCCGCCCGCCGTGGGCGGCGCTGACCAGCACGGTCGGGCCGTGGTTGAGCAGCCGGTAGGCCTGCGGCAGAGGAATGTCGCGGCGGTGGCCGCCGGCGTCTGAAGAGGTCATGCGCGGATTGTTCACGATGCGCTAACCTTCGCACCCCGCGCCGTCACCCCGGCCCCTCACGGCAGATCCCCACCACGGAGAGCCCGCGTGTTCCGCTACTTCGAGCAACTCGTCCAGCCGCACCCCGATGCCGAGCCCGGCCAGCCGCCGGACAAGCTCATCCCCTTCGTGTGGCACTGCACCGAGGGCATGCGGCCGCACATCGCGGTGATGACGCTGGCCACGGCCTTGATCGGCGTGTTCGAGGCGGCGCTGTTCGGCTTCCTCGGCAAGGTGGTGGACTGGCTGGCCCAGGCCACGCCGGCCACGCTGTTCAGCGAGCACGGCGGCTCGCTGGCGCTGCTGGGCGCCGTGCTGGCCGCCAGCATCGTGCTGGTGGCGCTGCAGACGATGATCAAGCACCAGTCGCTGGCGGGCAACTTCCCGATGCGGCTGCGCTGGAACTTCCACCGTCGCATGCTCGGCCAGAGCATGGCCTTCTACCAGGACGAGTTCGCCGGGCGCGTGGCCACCAAGGTGATGCAGACCGCGCTGGCCGCGCGCGACGTGGTGCTGCTGGTCACCGACATCCTGGTCTTCGTGGCCATCTACTTCGTCACCATGGTGGTGATGGTCGGCGGCTTCGATGCCTGGCTGCTGCTGCCCTTCCTCGCCTGGATGGTGCTGTACGGGTTGGCCAGCTGGTACTTCGTGCCGCGCCTGGCCAAGGTGGCGCAAGCGCAGGCCGACGCACGCTCGCTGATGACCGGCCGCATCACCGACGCCTACACCAACATCGCCACCGTCAAGCTGTTCTCGCATGCGCGGCGCGAGGCCGGCTACGCGCGCTCGGCGATGGAGGAGTTCCTCGTCACCGTGCACCAGCAGATGCGCATGGTCAGCGGCTTCGAGATCGTCAACCACGTGCTGTCGATGCTGCTGATCGCCGCCACCACCGGCGTGGCGCTGTGGCTGTGGACGAAGGGGCAAGTCGGTGTCGGCGCGATCGCGGCGGCCACCGCGATGGCGCTGCGCCTGAACGGCATCTCGCACTGGATCATGTGGGAGCTGGCTTCGCTGTTCGAGCACGTCGGCACGGTGCAGGACGGCATCAACACGCTGTCGCGCCCGCACCGCGTGGTCGACCGGCCGGACGCCAGGCCGCTGCACGTGCCGCGCGGCGAGGTGCGCTTCGAGAATGTCGACTTCCACTACGGTCGCGACGCTGCCGGCGCCCCGCGCGTGATCGAGCAGCTGTCGCTGACCATCCGGCCGGGCGAGAAGATCGGCCTGGTGGGCCGCTCCGGCGCGGGCAAGTCGACCATCGTCAACCTGCTGCTGCGCTTCTACGACCTGGAGTCGGGCCGCATCCTGATCGACGGCCAGGACATCGCCGCGGTGACGCAGGACTCGCTTCGCGCGCAGGTGGGCATGGTCACGCAGGACACCTCGCTGCTGCACCGTTCGGTGCGCGACAACATCCTCTACGGCCGCCCCGACGCCGACGACGCGCAGATGGTGGCTGCCGCGAAGCGCGCCGAGGCGCACGAGTTCATCCAGGGCCTGACCGACCCGAAGGGCCGGCAAGGCTACGACGCGCACGTGGGCGAGCGCGGCGTAAAGCTCTCCGGCGGCCAGCGCCAGCGCATCGCGATCGCGCGGGTGATGCTCAAGGATGCGCCCATCCTGCTGCTCGACGAGGCCACCAGCGCGCTCGACAGCGAGGTGGAGGTGGCCATCCAGGAGAGCCTGTACCGGCTGATGGAGGGCAAGACGGTGGTGGCGATCGCGCACCGCCTGTCGACCATCGCCGCGATGGACCGGCTGATCGTGCTCGACAAGGGCCGCATCGTCGAGGAGGGCGACCACCGCAGCCTGCTCGCGCGCGGCGGCATCTACGCGCGGCTGTGGGCGCACCAGAGCGGCGGCTTCCTGGGCGAAGACCTCGGCGACGAGGACGAACCGCGGCGCGGCGAACCGGTGCTGGCCTGACGAGGTAGGGATTCGCGGCCTGCGGCCGCTTCGGCACAGTGCGCTCCCGCACTTGCCGCAGCGCCGACCATGGCCACGATGACCTACCGCTTCGCCCCGCGCGCGCCCGAGCCGGCGCCGGTGGACGCGCGGCCGCGCATCGCGGTGTTCGGCGCCGCGGGCGCCACCGGGCAGTTCGCGGTGCGCCACGCGCTGGCGCAGGGCCAGCGGGTCACGGCGCTGGTGGCCGAGCCGGCGCTGTGGACGCTGTCGCACGACGACCTCGACGTGGTGCATGCCGACCCGCTGGTGCCGCAGAGCCTGCAGGGCGTGCTCGAGGGCCATGATGCGGTGCTGTGCCTGGTCGGCCACAAGCCCGAGGCCCTGGGCGAGCGTGAAGCCCTGCGGCCGCGCGCGCCGCTGGCCGCCCTGGCCACGCGCCACGTGGTCGCGGCCATGGCCGAGGCCGGTGTGTCGCGCCTGGTTCTGATGGGCGCGGCCGGCGTGGGCAACTCGGTGGCCGCCGGCGTGCTCGGCCTCGGCCGCTGGCTGCAGTGGCTCATTCCCGAGGTGATGGCCGACAAGGAGCGCCAGGAGGCGCTGGTGCGCGGCAGCGCGCTGCGCTGGACCGTGCTGCGCCCGGCGCGGCTGTCCCACGCGCCGGCCAGCGGCCAGCTCCACGTCGGCGAGAACCTGCGCTGGGGCTGGCGCGGCATCCCGCGCGAGGATCTTGCCGCACTGATGGTGCGGCTGGCCACCGATTCGTCGTCGGTCGGCAAGGTGCTCACCGTCGCCTGATCCCCCAGGGCACGGGGCAGCACACTAGGGGGAACTCCCTCCTGCGTCGTCGGGATGCCGTGTCGGCGCGTTTCCTACACAGTGCATCGACGCACGCGGACACGCCGACGCGGCCGCCGCCCATGGCGAGCCGCCCTGCCCAGGTCTAAGTTGTGATCGTGCGAACCACGCTGTTGCAGGAGAACGCAACATGAACACCGTCACGATGTCCCTGTCCGAGGCCGGCGCCTACGAACTGCGCTTCCAGTCGCTGTTCAACGAAGGCCGCGCGCTGGCCTTTCCCTGCGATGCCGACGGCCATGTCGACATGGATGCGCTCAGCGAGCGCGCCCGCGGCAACTACCTCTACGCCCGCGCGGTGGTCGGCCGCGAGTACGCCACGCCGGCCGTGCAGCGCTGCCACTAGGACCGGGTTTCAGCGCCCCGGCGCCTTGCGCAGCTGCTCGAGCAGCTGCGACGTGGCGCGCGCCAGACGCGAGTCCTGCTTGCGCGCCACGAATTCCCCGTTCAGCTCGTCGAGCGCCTGCAGTGCTTCTTCCTGCCGCCCGGCGCGCGCGCGCAGCAGGGCGAGCGCGAAGCGGTGCAGCGGCTGGCGATCCGCCACCGCCTGTTCGGCCGGATAGAGCCACTCGAAGGTGGCCAGCACATCGGCTGGGCTGAGGAAGCCGAGCAGCACCTCGCGTTCGGCGTCGCTGGCGGTCAGGCCCCAGTCGACCAGCCGGCGCCAGACCAGGTCGCGCTGCGTGGTGTCGGGCTGTTCGCCGGCGGCGCGCATCTGGTTGAGCACCTCGAAGGCATAGCCGTTGAGCTCGCCGCGCAGCATGGCCACCGAGAACTGCATGCGGCGCAGCCAGGGGCGGTCCCTCGAGCCCTTGGCGG
>NZ_JBFXIO010000078.1:0-14490 GCF_050175855.1 Piscinibacter sp. | reverse complement strand
GGATTGAATGCATGTCGGGCTCCAGGTAACGAGTGGATTTCGGAGAGGTTTCGGTTTTCTTGAATGCCAGGGCTCAGAACAGCTCGATGGAACCGGCGTCCATCTCGTCCTGCGTGACCGGGTTGGGGCGCAGCGGGGCCGATTCGATGACGGCGGCGCCGTCCTCGTCGTCGCCCATGGCCTCGGCGGCCAGGCGGTCGGCGCAGCTGCGCAGCCGCGTGTTGGTGTGGTGGATCAGCTGCGAGGCCATGTCCTGGAACTGCATCGCGGTGATCGCGCCGGCCATGTGCTGCATCGCGTCGTGCAGCTGCCGCACGTCGACGTCGGGGTGCTGCGCCATCGTGTGCAGCAGGTGGTTGAGCTGTCCCGACGCGCCGTAGAAGTGGCCGAGCAGCGCGTCGCTCGCATCGCTGAGCAGGCGCTGCAGGCGTTCCAGGTCGTTGCTGGCCGTCATCAGGTTGTCCTGGATGTCGGCGGCAGCCATCAGGGGCAGGGGGCTTCCCCCACCGGGGTCCATCTCGAGGCGGTCTGGCATCGTTGCTCCGCAAGTAGGCTTCGGCGCCGGCCCGCGGGCTGGCGACTCAGACCATTTTCGGCAGCCGCCCGCCAATCATTAGGGTGATGTCGGTGCGAATTCCCCGCCAGATTCACGCGCGGCGCCGCGGCATACTTCACGCATGGCCGCCCCCCTGCTCGACCATGTGCTGCGCGTGCTCCACCTGGAGGACTCCGAGCTGGACCACGAGCTGATGCTCACCCACCTGCGCCGCGGCGGCCTGGAGGTGCGCTCGCTGCGGGTCGACTCGGAGGCCGCCTTCCTCGCCGCGCTCGAGCAGGACTGGGACGTGGTGCTGTCCGACTTCAACCTGCCCGGCTTCTCCGGCCTGGTGGCGCTGGACCTGCTCAAGGCCAGCGGCCGCGACATCCCCTTCATATTGGTATCGGGCGAGATCGGCGAGGACACCGCGGTCGAGGCGATGCGCAACGGCGCTTCCGACTACCTGCTGAAGAACAACCTGGCGCGGCTGGTGCCGGCGCTGCTGCATGCGGTGGAGGCGACCGAGACGCGCCACGCCCGCGAGCATGCCGACCGCGAGCTGAACAAGTCCAAGCAGCGCCTGCGCGAGCTGGCCCAGCACCTGCAGACCAGCATCGAGCACGAGCGCGCGGCGATCGCCCGCGAGATCCACGACGACGTCGGCGGCTCGCTGACCGCGCTGAAGTTCGACCTCGCCTGGATCGCCCGCCACACCACCGACGAGGGCGTGCGGCTGCGCGTGCAGTCGGCGCTGGAGACCGTGACGCTGGCCATCGAATCGAGCAAGCGGATCATGCACAACCTGCGCCCGGCCATCCTCGAGCAGGGCCTGGTGGCGGCGCTGCAGTGGATCGCCTCGCGCTTCGAGAAGCGCACCGGCATCCCCTGCGAGCTGCGCATTCCGTCACACACCCCCGAATGGCCGCCCGGCGTGCCGCTGGTGGCCTACCGCACGGCGCAGGAGGCGCTCACCAACATCACCAAGCACGCCCACGCCACGCGGGTGCAGATCGACCTGTCGCTGGCCGGCGGCGTGATGTCGCTGGAAATCAGCGACAACGGCCGCGGCCTGTCGCAGCAGGATCTGGCCAAGGCGCGCTCGTTCGGCATCCGCGGCCTGCACGAGCGCGCCGGCACGGTGGGCGGCTGGGTCGACCTGTCCAGCGGCCCGGGCGGAACGACACTGATACTCTCGGTACCCTTGAACACGCCGGGCGAGACCGCGCCGATGCCGAGCGGTCCGGTCAGCGAGCCGGACGATCCTTCGCAGTGGGGCACTCTGTGATCAAAGTCATACTTTGCGACGACCACGCACTGATCCGGCGCGGCATCCGCGACACGCTGTCCGATGCCCCGGACATCGAGGTGGTCGGCGAGGCGGGCGACTACGGCGAACTGCGCACCCTGCTGCGCAGCCACAGCTGCGACGTGCTGGTGCTCGACATCAACCTGCCCGGTGGCCGCAGCGGGCTGGACGTGCTGCACGTGCTCAAGGACGAAGGCCTGCCGATGCGCGTGCTGGTGGTGTCGATGTATCCGGAAGACCAGTACGCCATCCGCGCCTTGCGCGCCGGCGCCTTCGGCTACGTCAACAAGGGCGGCGATCCGGCGCAGCTCGTCACGGCCGTGCGCACGGTGTCGCAGGGGCGCAAGTACGTCACGCCGGAGATCGCGCAGATGCTGGTCGAGAGCTTGACCGCGCCGGTGGTCGAGAATTCGCACGAGAAGCTTTCCGACCGCGAGCTGCAGACCCTGGTGATGATCGCCTCGGGCAAGCGGCTGTCGGACATCGCCGAGGAGCTCAAGCTCAGCCCGAAGACGGTCAGCGTCTACCGGGCGCGCGTGCTCGAGAAGCTGTCGCTCGCCAACAACTCGGAGTTGACGGTCTACGCGATCCGCAACGGCCTCGTCGGCCATTGAACTGGGGGGCTGGCCCGGCCAGATGAGGCGTGCGTCACGGCCGGCCCGCTTTGCGCGCCTCAAGCGGGCGGCAGGCGGGCCGAAAGGGCTGAAGATCGGGGACGTACGTCACTCGACGACTCCCCGACCCCTGCCTGACCGATGCTCGTCGCCGCCTGCTTCGTCGTGACCGCCTTGCTGCTGTGGCTGGCCGCCGGCATCGCCGTGGCGGCCGACCGGCGCGGCAAGCCGCTGGCGCGATTCATCCGCTTCGGCGCGGCTGTGCTGGTCGCGTGTGGCCTGTGGTGGCCGGCGCACACGCTGCAGGTGGAAGGCACGCTGGTGGCGAACTCGGGCATCCGCTCCATGCTGGCCTGGTTGCCGGCGCTCGGCCTGTCGTTGGTGGCGCTGGCCACGGCGCGCGCCTGGGCGGTGCGTTCGATCGCTGGCACGCTGGCCGCGGGCGCGGCGACCATCGCCGCCGCCTACGGCTACGCGATGCTGCTGCTGCCGGGGCTGTTCCGCACCGCGCCGGTGAACGTGCCGCTCGGAGAAGGCGTGGCCATCACTGTGCTGGCGTTCGCCGGCATCGCCCTGTTCCTGCCGCTGCGGCGCGCACCCGTGGCCGCCGCGACGCACGCGGTCGCGGCCCTGCTGGTGGCCGGCATCGTCGCGCTGGCGCTCGGCCGCTTCCTGGCCACCGATGCGAGCGTGCCGCTGACCTCGTGGCCCGAAGTCGCCATGCTGGCCGTGATGGCGAGCCTGGCCGCCGTGCTGTGGGCCGCGCTGCGCCACGGCACGCTGGCAGCCGAGCCCGCGCAGCGCGCCGCGCGCCCGGCCGGCGACGTGCTCACCGGGCTGCCGACGCGGCAGTTCTTCGAGGAGCGGCTGCTCGCCGCCGCCAAGCGCTGCGACGCCAAGCGCAGCAAGCTGGCGGTGCTGTTCATCGACCTCGATGGCTTCAAGCCGGTCAACGACACCTACGGCCACGCCTGCGGCGACCGCGTGCTCGAGCAGGTCGGCCAGCGGCTGCGATCGATCACCCGCGGCGCCGACGTGGCGGCGCGCGTCGGCGGCGACGAGTTCCTGCTGCTGATGCCGGCGATCAGCTCGCAGGACTCGGTCACCCGCGTGGCCAAGGCGATGATCGAACTGCTCAGCCGGCCCTACAAGGTCGACGAGCGTGAGATCAGCATCTCCTGCTCGGTCGGCATCGCGCTCTATCCCGACGGCTGCAAGCCCAGCAAGCTGATCCCGCGGGCCGACGCGGCGATGTACTCCGCCAAGCGGGCCGGCGGCACGCGCCACGCCTATTTCTCGCCGGAGATGGACCATGCCGCGAAGCAGGACTTCGAGATGGTGCGCGACCTGCGCCGCGCCATCGCCGGCAACGAACTGGAGCTGTACTTCCAGCCGAAGATCGATGCACGCAGCGGCCAGGTGACCGCCGCCGAGGCGCTGCTGCGCTGGAACCATCCCAAGCTCGGCACGGTGATGCCCGGCGACTTCATCCAGCTCGCCGAGCGCACCGGGCTGATCGGCGCCCTGGGCGACTGGGTGATCGAGGACGCCTGCCGCCAGGCGCGCGCCTGGCGTGACAAGGGCCTGCGCATGCGCGTGGCGATCAACCTGTCGACCTACCAGATGCGTCAGGACGACATCGTCGACCGTATCACCGAGGCGCTGAAGCGCCACAAGATCCGGCCCTCGCTGCTGACCTGCGAGATCACCGAGACCGCAGCGATGGAGGACACCCGCGCCACGCAGGAGACCTTCCGCCGCCTTGGCGAGCTCGGCGTGCACCTGTCGATCGACGACTTCGGCACCGGCCACTCGAGCCTGGCCTACCTGCGCCGGCTGCCGGCCGAGGAGCTGAAGATCGACCGCATGTTCGTGCAGGACCTGGAGCACAGCGCCGATGCCCGTGCGGTGGTCGACGCGGTGGTCAAGCTGGCCCATGCGCTGGGCCTGAAGGTGGTGGCCGAAGGCGTGGAGAATCCGCGCCAGCACCAGATCCTGGCCGAGATGGGTTGCGACGAGCTGCAGGGCTACCTGTTCGCCAAGCCGATGACGGCGCGCGCGCTGCTGTTGTGGGCGCTGGGCGACCGCGGTGATTCGTCGGTGTTCCGCAACTCGCTGTTCGGCGAGACGCGCCAGACCTCGCGGCTGGCCACGCAGCCGCACAGCAAGGAGCCGCTCAAGGCGGCATGACCTCAGCGCGTCGCCCGGCGTCGCACGCACTCCAGGTAGCGCTCGCCGTCCGGCGGCAGGCCGCTCTTCTGCGAAGCCCAGATCATCTCGCCCAGGCACTCCATCACCTCGTGGTGGGCCTCGTGCGCGGAGCCGCGCTTGGCCGCCAGCAATTCGAAGGCCTGCTTGATGCCGCGCGGCTGGTCGATCGCCACCTGCTCGGTGATCGTGAGGTGCATCGACAGGTGCAGGAACGGATTGGTGCGCCCGGTCTCGACGTCGTAGACCGCGGCCAGCGCCGCATCGACGTCGTCGAGCTCGGCGTGGTACTCCGGGTGCTCGCCGATCCAGTCGGCAGCCAGCGCCTCCATCGGCGTCAAGGGCGCGCCGTCTCGGCGCTTGGCGTGGGTGGCGCAGAAGAAGCGCCGCACGTCGTTCTGGGAAGGGGCAAACATCGCAGAATTGTCGCCTCATGACGGCATGGAACGCTTGGGCCGACTGGCCGCTCATCCACGACGCGGCCTTCTATGCCGTGGCGGTGCCGGCGGTGCTGATGATGGGCCTGTCCAAGAGCGGCTTCCTCGGCGGTTTCGGCTCGCTGGCGGTGCCTCTGATGGCGCTGGTGATCCCGGTGCCGCAGGCCGCGGCGATCATGCTGCCGCTGCTGCTGGTGATGGACGCCACCGGGCTGCAGCAGCTGTGGAAGCATGCCGACGGCCAGTTGCTGCGCTGGCTGCTGCCGGCCGGTCTGCTCGGCACCGTGGTCGGCACGCTGCTGTTCGGCGTGCTGAGTCCGGCCACCGTCGCCGCGGTGGTGGGTGCGCTGACGCTGATCTTCCTCGCCCAGCGGCTGCTGTTTCCGCCGCGCGCCGACCACCCGCCGCCGCCCAGGCCGCTGGGCTTCGCGCTCGGCATCGCCTCGGGCTTCACCAGCTTCGTGGCGCATGCGGGCAGCCCGCCGTTCAACGCCTACGTGCTGCCGCTGCGCCTGCAGCCGCTGACCTATGCGGCCAGCGCCGCGGTGTTCTTCGCTGCCGTCAACCTGTCGAAGTGGATTCCGTATGCGTGGCTGGGCCTGATCGACCTGACCAACATGGCCACTGCACTGGTGCTGATGCCGCTGGCGCCAATCGGCGTGTGGCTGGGCGTATGGGCCACCCGGCGCATCGACCCGGCGTGGTTCTACCGCCTCGCCTACGCCGGCATGGGGCTGACGGGCGCGAAGCTGCTCTATGACGGCCTGAAGTAGCGCGCCGCTGAACCCCGTCTACTTCGCCGGCTTCTCGACGTAGCGCTCGATGCCCACCGCCTCCATGCGGTAGCTGCTCACGCCCATGAAGGTGTCGGAGCGCAGCGTGCGCAGCGTGCCGTCGACCCACACCGTGTCCATCGACTTGAAGCCCTTGGCGGGCGACTTCGGCTTGACGTGGATGATCTGGTTGGCCGGCGGCGGCGGCGAGTGGATGCAGGCGCCGAAGTAGGGCACCAGCAGGAACTCGGTCATGCCGTTCTTGCCTTCCTCCAGCGGCACGATGTAGCCGGGGATGCGGATCGCGCGGCCGTCCATCTTGTTGTTGACCGGCGCGTTGTCCCACACCTCGCGCATCTTCTTCAGCATCTCGGCGGCGCGCGGGTCGGCGTCGCTGAGCACGCCGAAATTCATGTCCTTGAACTGCTTGAGAGGGTCCCAGTCGGCCGGCACCAGTTCGTCCCAGGTGATCTCGGTGTGGCCGGGGCGCGCGGCAGGCTTGTCCTGCGCCTGGGCCAGCGGCGCGGCCAGGGCCAGCGCCATCAACAGGGTGAGCCACTTCTTCATTGCCACTCCTCGTTCAGCTACGCGGTGCCAGCCCGTCGGCCAGCGAGAGTCGATAGGCGCGCACACCCGGCACCAGGCTGGCCAGCACGCCGGCGGCCAGAACGCCCGCGAGCAGCAGCCACTGCGTGGCGCTGGGGGCGGCCAGCGTGAGCGCGATGCCGTAGGTGGACTGCACCCTGGGGCCGGCCAGCCCGATCAGCGCCGCGCTGGCAAGCACCCCCAGCGCCACGCCGGCCAGCGTGACCAGCAGGCCTTCGAGCGCCAGCAGCCACAGCACGTGGCGCGGCCCGGCACCCACCGCGCGCAGCACCGCCAGTTCGCGGCGCCTTTCGTTCAGCCCGGCCAGCACCGTGGCCACCAGGCCGGCCAGGCTGACCAGCGCCACCAGGCCGGACAGCGCCAGCAGCAGCTTCTCGCCCACGCCGACCACCGTCCACAGCTCGTCGAGCGCCACGCCGGGCAGCACCGCCATCAGCGGCTCGCCCTCGTACTCGCTGACGAAGCGCTGCACGTTGAACACCGCGGCGCGGCCCTTCAGGCCGACCAGCGCGGCGGTCACCTGCTTGGGCTCGAGGTCGAACTTGCGCGCCTGCTCGGCGGGGATGCTCATTCCCTTCATCGGCACGCCGGCCGACCAGTCGAGGTGGATTGCCTCCAGGGCCTGCAGGCTGATGTGCACCGTGCGGTCCACCGGCGTGCCGGTGGGCGCGAGGATGCCGACCACGGTGAAGGGCTTGTCCGCGTGCTCGCTGCCGGGCAGCGTGCCACTGCCGTGGGCCAGCACCATTCGGCTGCCGAGTGTGTAGTTCAGCCGCTGTGCCACCTCGGCGCCGAGCACGGCACCGTACAGGCCGTCGAGATCGCCGCTGAAGGGCGCGCCCTGGGCCAGCACCAGCGGCTGCTGCTCGCCGTAGCGGAAGCGCTCGAAGTAGGCCGCGGTCGTGCCCAGCACCGGGAAGCCGCGGTGCGAGTCGCCCAGCGACAGCGGCACCACCCAGGCCACGGCGCGGTGCTGCTCGACGGCGCGCAGGCTGTCCATGCGGATGCTGTTGGTGGCGCCGCCGAGGCGGAACACCGCATAGAGCATCAGCTGGATCGGCCCGGTGCGCGCGCCGACGACGAGATCGGTGCCGCTGACGGCGCTGGTGAAGTTGTCGCGCACGTCCATGCGCACGCGCTCGAAGCTCAGCAGCAGCAGCGTGGCTAGCGCGATCGACAGCGCCACCAGCGACAGCGTGCCGCGCCGGTTCCAGGCGCTGGCGGCGGCAAGCGCTGGCAGACTGGTCATGCCGTGGCCTCCTGCGCGGCGCGGTTGAGTTCGGGCAGCGAGAGCGCGCGGTCGAAGCGCGCCGCCAGCCGCTCGTCGTGGCTGACGAACACCAGCGTGCTGCCGCCGGCGCGGCATTCGCCGAGCAGCACATCCATGAAGCCTTCGCGCAGCGCGGCATCGAGCGCCGAGGTCGGCTCGTCGGCGATCACCACCTCCGGCGCGCCGATCAGCGCGCGCGCCGCCGCCACCCGCTGCTGCTGGCCGACCGACAGCTCGCGTGCTGGGCGCGTCCAGGCGTCCTGCGGCAGGCCGACGCGCTGCAGCAGCGTGCGCGCCTGCGCCACCGGCGAGCCGCTGCGCTGTTCGGCGCGCGCGCCGCGCGCCGGCGAGAAGCGGCAGCCGAGCAGCACGTTGTCGATCACCGGCAGCCAGGGCAGCAGATTGAACTGCTGGAACAGGTAGCCGACGTGGTCGGCGCGATGGCGGTCGCGTGCGGCGGCGGGCAGCTCGCTCCAGCGGCGCCCGGCGAGCGTCACGCTGCCCGAGCGCGGGAGCAGCACGCCGGCCAGCAGCGACAGCAGCGTGCTCTTGCCGCAGCCGCTCGGGCCATGCAGGAACACGGTCTCGCCGGCGCCGATGTCCAGCGCGTCGATCGCCAGCACGTCGCGCGCAGCGCGCGGCCAGGCATAGCGGACGTCGCGCAGCGTGATCACCGCGGCAATTCGATGCGCTGCGCCGGCCGCTTCAGCACCTGCTTGCGCTGGCCCTTGGCCGTGGCCACCTGCACGTCGATGCGCGACAGGCGCGGGAAGGCCTTGAACAGGCCGGCGTCCACGAAGGCTGGCGCGGCCTGGCACTGGAAGGTGAACGTGCCCTCGAGATCGCCGTGGCCGTCGTCCTTCGCCGGGGCGGCCGCGCCGAGCTTCAGCGGCGCGGACAGGAGCTCCACCGAGGCCGGCGTGCAGCGCGCGGCCGCGTCGATGGCGAACAGCTTGTCGGCGGCGCGCAGCGTGGCCACGGCCTGATCGGCGGCGCGCGTCTCGGCCTCGCTGCGTGGTGCGCGCTCGAAGCCGAGCAGGCCGTCCAGTGGTGTGTCGAGCACGATCGTCAGCGTGCCGCCATCGACGGCCACGTCCAGGCGCGCGGCGCCGTGTTCGTGGGCCTTGCCGGCCCAGGCGGGCAAGGCGGAGGCCAGCGCGAGGCACAGGGCGAGCTTCTTCATGGCGGAGTCCTCTACGGCGGGGTCAGCGTGCGGCGGCCGCACGCAGCGCCGTGGCGATCGCCTCGACGTTGTGGGCCATCAGCTCGAGGTAGGTGGCGGCGCCCTGGCCAGGCGCCGACAGCGCATCGGAGTACAGCGTGCCGCCCACTTGCGCACCGGTCTCCTGGGCGATGCGCTCGATGCTGCGCCGGTCGGTGATGTTCTCGACGAACAGCGCGCGCGCCTGGTGCAGCCGCACCTGGCGGATCACCGCAGCCACGCCGGCGGCCGAGGCTTCGCTGTCGGTGTTCCAGCTGCGCGGCGAGATGAAGGTGATGCCGTAAGCCTCCCCGAGGTAGCCGAAGGCGTCGTGCGTGCTGACGACGCGGCGCTGATCGCGCGGGATGGCGTCGAAGGCAGCGCGCGAACGGGCGTCGAGCTCGGCGATGCGCGCGCTGTAGGCCTTGGCGCGGGCATCGATGGCCGAGGCCTGCGCCGGCGCCGCGGCGACGAGTGCGGCGCGGATGTTCTCGACATAGCGCTGGGCATGCGCGAGGCTCTGCCACGCATGCGGATCGATGCCACGCCCCGCGCGCCGCGGCACGATGCCCTGCGTGGCTGCCACCACCTTGCCGCGGTAGCCCGAGGCGCGCACCAGCCGGTCGATCCAGCCTTCGAAGTGCAGGCCGTTGACGATCACCAGGTCGGCCTTCGCCAGTCGCTGCGCGTCGGCCGGTGTCGGCTCGAACACGTGGGCGTCGGCGTTCGCGCCGACGAGCGAATGCACCTGCGCGGCGTCGCCCGCCACCTCACGGGCCATGTCGGCGAGGATGGAGAAGCTCGCCACCACCTGCAGCGGCTTCGGCGTCTGCGCACGAACGGGAAGAACGACGGCCAGCAGGGCCAGTGCGAGGGTGAGGAAGCGAAGGCGTTTCATCGAGGTTCAGGCCACACGGTGGGCGCGCAGCGCGATGCGGCGCGCGAGCAGGCTGTCGTGGCGGCCGGCCAGCAGCGACACGACGTATCCCGCCCCGGCCAGCAACACGATGGCCGGGCCCGAGGGCAGCTGCAGGTGGTAGCTGAGCAGCAGGCCTCCGGCGGCGCTGGCCAGCGCGATCAGCGTGGCCACGGCGGCCAGGCTCCACACCTCGCGCGCCCAGAAGCGCGCCGCGGTGGCCGGCAGCATCATCAGGCCCACGGCCATCAGCGTGCCCAGTGCCTGGAATCCGGCCACCAGGTTGAGCACCACCAGGCCGAGGAAGACGAAATGCAGCGTGCGCTCGGCCCCGCCCACCGAGCGCAGGAAGCCCGGGTCGACGCTGGCCACCAGCAGCGGCCGGTACGCCGCGGCCACCACCAGCAGCGTCACGCTGGCCACGCCGGCCACGCTGATCAGCGCGGTGTCGTCGACGGCGAGGATGCTGCCGAACAGCACGTGCATCAGGTCGACCGGGCTGCCGTGGGTGGAGACGATCAGCACGCCGGCCGCCAGCGCGATCAGGTAGAAGGCGGCGAAGCTGGCGTCTTCTCGCTGCGTGGTCACCTGCGCCACCCAGCCGGCGAGCACGGCCACCAGCAGCGCCGCCGCCAGCCCGCCGGCGCCCATCGCCGGCAGCGAGAAGCCGGCGATCGCGAAGCCGATCGCCGCACCGGGCAGCACGGCATGCGCCATCGCGTCGCCCATCAGGCTCATGCGGCGCAGCACCAGCAGCGTGCCCATCGGCGCGCTGCCCAGCGCCAGCGCCAGGCAGGCCACCAGCGCACGGCGCATGAAGCCGAATTCGGCGAAGGGCTGGATGAACAGCTCGTACAGGCCCATGGCGTGCCTCAGGCCTTCTCGCAGACGGGCGCGGATTCGTCCCAGCGCTCGGCCATCTGGCGCGCGCGGAACAGGTTCTCGGCGTGCAGCACCTGGGCCGTCGGGCCCCAGGCCACCGGCTCGCGCGCCAGCAGCAGCGTCTGCGGAAAGTGCTCGCGCACGAGTTCCATGTCGTGCAGCACCGCGACCACCGTACGCGCCTCGCCATGCCAGCGCCGCACCACGGCCAGCAGGTCGGCGCTGGTGCGGGCGTCGATGGCGTTGAAGGGCTCGTCGAGCAGGATCAGCTGCGCGTCCTGCAGCAGCACGCGGGCGAACAGCACGCGCTGGAACTGGCCCACCGACAGCTCGCCGATGCGCCGCTGCTCGAAGCCGGTGAGGCCGACCGAGGCCAGCGCCTCGCGGGCGCGCTGGCGCAGCGGCGCGTCGATGGCGCCGAAGGCGCCGCGCCTCGGCCAGTGGCCCAGCGCCACGAGGTCGAGCACGCCGAGCGGGAAGCTGCGGTCGATCTGCGACTGCTGCGGCAGATAGGCGACCCGGCCGGCCAGCTCGGGCGCGATCTCGATGCGCCCGGAACTCAGCGGCAGGCGGCCGGCCAGCGCGTCGAGCAGGCTGCTCTTGCCGGCACCGTTGGGGCCGATCACCGCGGTGAGCGAGCCCATCGCCAGCTCGCCGCTGAGGTGGTGCACCGCCGGGTGGCGCTGGTGCGTCACCGTCAGGTCGACCACGCGGACGGCGCTGGCGCTCATGCGGCGAGGTCCGTCAGCGCCCAGGCCACGGCGGCCCACAGCGCCGCCAGCGCGCCCAGCACCACGGCGATGCGGGTGGCCGCGCTGCTCATCAGCACCGTCGGCGCCACGACCTCGCGCTCGGCCACGGCCGGGGCGGGGTGATGGGGGTGCGCATGGCCATGGGAGTGGCTGTGCGAATGATCGTGGGCGTGGTCGTGCGTCATGCCGCCGCTCCCGCGCAATCGGCGCAGCGCCCGCGCAGCGTCAGCTCGTGCTGCTCGACGCGGAAGCCCGCCGGCGCCAGCCGCTCGATGCCGCCCGGGCAGCCGTGGATCGGGAACACCCGGTCGCAGGCGGTGCAGTGGAAGTGATGGTGATGGTGCGCATGGCCCCGCACCGGGGCGTGGCTGCACGGCGCCTCGAAGCGCGCCGCCTGTCCGGGCAGGTCGACGCGTACCACCTGCGCCTCCTCGTGCAGCGTGCGCAGCTGCCGGTAGACGGTGGAGAGGTTGAGCGTCGGCACCTCGGCACGGGCGAGCTCCAGGATCTCGGCCGGTGCCAGCGAGCGGCCGCTGTCGACCAGCGAGCGCAGCACGGCTTCCTTCTGGCGGGTCTGGCGGGAGGGGCGGGTGTCCATGGCGGCTGGCATCTTATTGCAAATGCACTTGCATTTGCCGTGCCAGGCCGGGAACCCGAGCCAGCCGTCAGGACAAGCCGCGGTGCTGGCGCGCTTCCTCCCGCTCGCGGGCGAACTGTTCCTCCAACTGCTGCCGGCCCTGCTTGGCGATGGCGATCAGCTGGTCGGGGTCGCCCGAATGCGGCCGCATCTGCTCGACCAGTTCGACGTTATGGCGCCGGAAGCGCATCGCCAGCGTGCGTGCCTGGTGGCGCTCGAAGCCGAGCGCTTCGAGGGCGCTGCGCCCACTCATCAGCGCCGAATCGAGCGTCTCGCGCTCGACCGCCTCGATGCCCAGCGCCCGCAGCTGGTAGTAGTGCGCCACGTTGCGCGCGCGGGCGACGATGGTCAGCCGTGGGAAGTGCTCGCGCACCAGCTTCGCGACCGCCACGCTCTGCGCCACGTCGTCGATGGCCAGCACGAACAGGCGCGCCGACTCGGCGCCGGCGCTGCGCAGCAGGTCGAGCCGCGCGGCGTCGCCGTAGTACACCGGCCAGCCGAAGCGGCGCACCGCCTCGACCTGCTCGGCATCGTGCTCCAGCACGGTGGCCGAGAAGCCGCTGGCGAACAGCAGCCGGCCGACGATCTGCCCGTAGCGGCCGAAGCCGGCGATGATCACCGGCGCTGCGTGGCCCGCGTCGATGGTGTCATAGGCCGCCTCGCGGGCCCCGGCGGCATGCCGGCGTGCCCAGAAGCGGTCGGACAGCAGCAGCACCAGCGGCGTCAGCAGCATCGACAGCGCCACCGCCGCCACCAGCAGCGAGGACGTCGGCGCGTCGATCACGTTCGCGCCAGCGGCGGTCTGGAACACCACGAAGCCGAACTCCCCGCCCTGCGCCAGCAGGATCACGAACGGCGGTCGCTCGCCCGCCGGGATCGGCATCGCACGGCCCATCGCCCACAGCACCGCGGCCTTGACGAGCAGGAAGCCGGCGACGATGGCCGCCACGAGCAGCGGCTGCGCCAGCACGACCGCGAAGTCGATGCTCATGCCCACCGCGATGAAGAACAGGCCGAGCAGCAGGCCCTTGAAGGGCTCGATGTCGGTCTCGAGCTCGCGGCGGTATTCGCTCTCGGCGAGCAGCACGCCGGCGAGGAAGGCGCCCAGCGCCATCGACAGCCCGACCGACTGCATCAGCGCCGCGGTGGCCACCACCAGCAGCAGCGAGGCCGCGGTGAAGATCTCCGGCGTGCGGCTGCGGGCGATCCAGCGCAGCGCCGGGCGCAGCAGCAGGCGGCCGCCAAGCACGATCAGCGCGATCACGCTGGCGGCCTTGGCCGCGCCCCACCAGCCGTTGCCGGCCTCCTGCGCGCCTGCGGCAGCCAGCAGTGGCACGAAGGCGAGGATCGGAATTGCCGCCACGTCCTGCAGCAGCATCACGCTGAGCACGCCTTGGCCGGAGCTGGTGGCCATCAGGTTGCGCTCGGCCAGCACGCCCAGGCCGATGGCGGTGGAACTCATCGCCAGGCCCAGTGCCGCCACCAGCGCGACGTGCCAGTCGACGCCGAAGGCCACGCCCGCCGCCGTCATCAAGGCCGCCGAGCCGAACAGCTGCACGCTGCCCCAGCCGAAGATCGGCCGGCGCAGCGCCCACAGCCGGCGCGGCTCGAGCTCCAGGCCGACGAGGAAGAGCATCAGCACCACGCCGAACTCGGCGAAGTGCAGCATGTCCTGCGGGTCGGACACCAGCTTCAGCCCCCAGGGCCCGATCACGATGCCGGCGGCGAGGTAGCCGATGATCGATCCCAGGCCGAGGGCCTTGGCCAGCGGCACGGCGAGCACCGCGGCAGCGAGGTAGACCAGGCTGCCGGTCAGCCAGTTGCCGTGTTCCATCAGGGCGCCTCCGCGGCGGCCGCCGGGCGCGCTGAAGCCGGCACCTCGCAGGCCACGCATTCGGGCAGGTCGTCGAGTTCGGGCCAGTCGGGGTAGCTGGCCAGGCGCTCGGCGTAGACGCGGGCGTGTTCGGCGATGGCCGCCTCGTCGGCGTGGTGCGCGCCGTGCAGCACCAGCGGTGGCAGGAAGCGCATGCCGCACAGCGCAGCGGTCTGCTCCACCGGCGGCAGGAAGGCGTCGAAGAAGTAGCGGTTGTAGCCGTCGGGCCGGTAGGCCTGCTGCTCGCCGCCGGTCGACAGGGCCAGCCACAGGTCCTTGCCGCGCAGCGCGTGGCCGCCCGGGCCGTAGGCCCAGCCGAAGGTCAGCACCTCGTCGAGCCAGAGCTTCATCAGCGGCGGCATCGCATACCAGTGCACCGGGTGCTGCCAGACCACCAGCCTCGCTGCCGCCAGCCTTGCGCGCTCGGTGGCGGTGTCGATGTCGTAGTCGGGGTAGAGGGCGTAGAGATCGCGCACC
>NZ_JBFXIO010000077.1:0-14572 GCF_050175855.1 Piscinibacter sp. | reverse complement strand
ACCTCGTCGGCATGAGCCGCAGCCGGCGCGACGACCTGGCCGAGCTGGTGCGCCGCCATGGCGGCGCCTGCACGCACTTCGAGACCCTGCCCGTGCCGGCGGTGCCGCTGGCGCCGGGTGCGCGCCGCGTGCTGCTGTGCGACGGTCAGGCGCTGCCCGCCCATGGGCTCGACACCGCTGCCCTGGCCGACCGGCTGGCGGCCAGCGGCGAGCGCGGCGTGCTGCTGGTCGGCGCCGCGGTCGACGCGCGCTCGATGCCGCGCGAGCTGGTGCCCCTGTACCGGCCGGCCTCGCCCACCCAGGTGATCGAGGCATTGAACCGCGCGCTCGGCCCGCCGCCCGTGGACAGCGGCCGGATGGACATCGACATGCCGGGCCCGAGCGGTGGCACTCGGCCGGCGCGGGTGCTGCTGGTGGAAGACAACCTCGTCAACCAGCTGGTGGCGCAATCGCTGCTCGAGCGGCTCGGCGCACGGGTGGTGCTGGCCGGCGACGGAGAGCAGGCCCTGCAGCGCCTGGCCGAGCACGAATTCGACCTCGTGCTGATGGATTGCCAGATGCCGGTGCTCGACGGCCTGACGTGCACACGCCGCTGGCGCGAGGTCGAGTCGCGCGGGCAGCGCCCGCGCGTCACCGTGGTGGCGATGACGGCCGCCAGCGACGAGCAGGCCCGCGAAGACTGCATCGCCGCCGGCATGGACGGCTTCCTGCCCAAGCCGGTGGAACAGGGCCAGCTCGCCGCGCTGCTGGCACGCGTCGTGCAAGCAACTGACGGGTGATTCGGGGTTTGTTCGAAGTCTCGCGGCCGGGTCGCTTTGCTTCAATGACAGCGAGACGTCGTGGATCTGGAGGTTCGCTCGATGGCTTCGTCGAATGATCTCGTGACCGTGCCGCGCAGCGGCCTGCCGATCGCGCACATGCGCCACGTGTACCGCGTGGGTGACGTCGAGCGCCGGCTCGACAAGCTCCCGCCCAAGGAGCACGAGGGCCTGCGCTCCACGTATGAGCGCATGCTCGAGAAGGGGCCGGAGCGCTTCCAGGTCAAGCCCTCGGGGCTGCCCTCGATGGACCATCTCTACGACGACCTGCCCAACTTCGCCGAGGTGCTCGACGACGTGAAGCGCCAGCTCGCGCTGTGCGAGGACAGCCGCGACGCGCTGGAGATCACACCGCTGCTGCTGCTCGGCCCCCCGGGCGTGGGCAAGACGCACTTCGCGCGCGCGCTGTCGCACCTGCTGGGCACCGGCATGGGCTTCATCTCGATGAGTTCGATGACCGCCGGCTGGGTGCTCTCCGGCGCCTCCAGTCAGTGGAAGGGCGCGCGCCCCGGCAAGGTGTTCGAGACGCTGGTCGACGGCCAGTACGCCAACCCGGTGATGGTGGTCGACGAGATCGACAAGGCCGGCGGCGAGCACGCCTACGACCCGCTCGGCGCGCTGTACAGCCTGCTCGAGCACGACACCGCGCAGGCCTTCGTCGACGAGTTCGCCGAGGTGCCGATCGACGCCAGCCAGCTGATCTGGGTGGCCACCGCCAACGACGAGCGCAGCATCCCCGAGCCCATCCTCAATCGCATGAACGTGTACGAGGTGCAGGCGCCCGACTTCGAGGCCGCCCGCCGTATCGCCTTCAAGCTCTACGCCGGCATCCGCGCGGAACACGACTGGGGCTCGCGCTTCGAACCGGAACCGCGCGCCGAAGTGCTCGACCAGATGGCCGGAATGGCCCCGCGCGAGATGCGCCGCGCCTGGATGACCGGCTTCGGCAACGCCAAGCTGGACCGGCGTGACCACATCCTGCCGCGCGACCTGCCCGAGCCGTCGGGCAAGCGCAGCACGATCGGGTTCGTGCAGTAGGGCCCGTCAGGCGCTGGCCAGCTCGGCCATCCGTCCTCGCCGCAGGCAGTCGCGGCCGGCCTGCTTGCCGGCGTACATGGCCTCGTCGGCGCGCCGCAGCAGTTCGTCGGCGCCACGACCGTCCAGCGGCGCCAGCGCATAGCCGATCGTCAGGCCCACCCGGCAGGGCTGGCCCGCGGCGACGAACGGCTCGCGGAAGCCGTCGAGCAGCTTGCGCCCGAGTGCCTGCGCATCGCCGTCGCCCGACAGCCCGCTGGCGACGACGACGAACTCGTCGCCGCCCAGCCGCGCCACGGTGTCACTGGCGCGCAGCAGCGACCGCAGGCGCTGCGCCACGCCGACCAGCACCTCGTCGCCGGCCTCGTGGCCGAGGCTGTCGTTGATCGGCTTGAAGCCGTCGAGATCGATCAGGTAGACCGCCGTCATGCGATCCGGCGTGCATTCCGCCAGCGACCGGGCGAGCACGTCGGAGAGTCCGCGGCGGTTGGGCAGGCCCGTCAGCGCATCGGTCAGCGCCAGAGAGCGCAGCGCGTCGCGTTCCACGTGGGCGCGTTGCGCCGAGGCCCGCAGCTCCTCGATGCGCACGCCGAGCACGCGCATCCACATCGCCATCTCGATCATCGCCCCGGCCTGGAAGGCATGCTCGCTCCATGGCGTCATATCGATCCAGCCGCGCAGCAGCGCGGCCATGGTGAGTGTGGACAGCCCGTAGGCGCCCCAGCCGGCCAGCATGTACAGGCCGATGCGTTCGCCATGGCGGGCTCGCTTCCAGGCCACCGGCATCGCCATGAGCATGGGCAGCGGCCCGAACAAGGTGGCCAGGCGCTGTGCCACGCGGTAGTCGACCAGGCCGAGCGTGTAGCTCAGCGCTGTCGCCCCTGCCGCCACAGCCAGCAGCTTCAGCCCGCGCGACAGGCGAGGCTGGAGTTCACCGACGGCCAGTACCCGTTCGATGAACAGGCTGCCGCCGACGATGGCCACCAGCACCGACAACGGCGCCGCATGCTGGCTGAGCCATGCGCTGTTGCCCCACAGGTGCTGCGGCCCGAGGCCGGAATAGGCGACGAAGAACACTCCGGTTCCGGCGATGGTCACCGCGTACTGGAGAAACATCGCGTCGCGCAGGCTGACCCACTGCGTGAGGCTGTACAGCAGGAGGCAGAGCATGGCGCCGGCCATCAGCCCCTGCAGGAACTGGCGCCGGGCCTCGGCGGCGTGGAACGCATCGGGCGCCCAGATCGTGATCGGCAGCGCCATGGTGCTGCGCGTCGTCACCCGCAGCAGCAGCTCGAGGTCGCGCCCCGGCTCCAGTTCGATCGTAGCGGCATGCACTGCGCTGGGCAGCGGGCGTTGCGCGAACGGCAGCTCGCGGCCCAGCCGAATCGGCTCGCCCGGTCCCTGGGCCGAGGGCAGGTACAGCTCAATGCGGTCGATCGACGCATAGTCCACCGAGAGCACCCAGCGCCGCGGGGCCTGCGCGTCGGTGCGCAGCGGTACGAGCAGCCAGATGGCCTCGGGGCGCAGGCCGAGGTTCGCGCGCGGCCCGATCGGTGCCGCGAACTCCTTTCGGCGGGCGAGCATGTCCTGTGCCGTCGACTGGCCGGAGGCATCCGCCAGCATGCGCACGACCGGCCAGGCATCGGCCTGGCCGGTGCGGGCGTCGAGCAGCAGCGGGGCCGCCACAGCAGGCGCGGCCACGAGCGCCCACAGCAAGGCGGCGCAGCAGCAGCGCAGGAGCATGGCGGTTCGGCCCATCTCTTGCTCTTCGGCCGCCCGCCCGTTCACTTGAGGCCACAACCCATGAAACCGGCCCGGACGCCGCGCGAAACCGGCGTGCAACGGCACGCAGCGATGCTGTCGACACCGCCCGATGGGCGCCAGTCCCTCAGAGATGACGATGCAAGCCCACCATGCCGAGCTGATCCGGCGCAGCTTCGACCAGATCGCACCGGCGGCCGAACACGCTGCCGCCCTCTTCTATCGCACGCTCTTCGAGCAATCGCCCGAACTGCGCCCGCTGTTCCGCGGCGACCTGGGCAGCCAGGGCCGTCGGCTGATGGAGATGATCGGCGCCGCAGTCAGGCTGCTCGACCATCCGCAGTCGCTGCTGCCGGTGCTCGCCCAGCTCGGCACCCGCCACGCCGGCTACGGCGTCCAGCCGGGCGACTACCGCAAGGTGGGCCAGGCGCTGATCACGACGCTGGCCGAGGCCCTGGGCGACGACTTCGACGACGCCACCCGGGAGGCCTGGAGCGCGATGTACACGCTGGTCAGCACGACGATGGTCGCCGCGGCGAATGCCGACCGCCGCGCCGCCTGATCAGCGCATCAGCAACGTGGCCACGCGGTCGACCAGGTCGCCGCGCGAGAAGGGCTTGTCCAGGCTCGCGCAACCCGCCTCGGCGAGGAAGGCCTCGGCGCCGGGCGAGAGCGTGTCGCCGGTGACGAAGAGCACGCGCTGCGCCAGCAGCGGCCAGCGGGCCTTCAACGCGCGCCACAGCGCCGCGCCGTCCATGTCGGGCATCCGCAGGTCGGACACCACGGCGTCGAAACGCGCTGCCTCGAGCAGCTCCAGCGCCACCGCACCCGACTCTGCCGTGGCCACCTCGAAGCCGGCGCCCTCGAGCATGGCGCGCATCAACTCGGCGATCTCGGCCTCGTCGTCGACCACCAGCACCCGCGCCGGGCCGGAACCGTCCATGCCGGTGAGCGCGCCGGGCTCGGTGACTTCGCCCGGCTGGCCGCTGATCGGCAGGCTCATGCGGAACACCGCGCCGCTGGCGCTGATCTCCAGGCCGAGCTGGCCGCCATGGTCGCGCACCAGAGAGCGTGAAACAGCCAGGCCCAGACCGGTGCCGATGCCCTCGGGCTTGGTGGTGAAGAAGGGCTCGAAGATCTTCTCGTGCAGGGCCGGCGGCACGCCCGGCCCGGAGTCGGACACGCGCAGCCAGACGCGCGGCTCGCGGTTGCTGCGCCGCGCCTCGACGCCGGTCGAGAGCTTCACGCGGCGCGGTTCGCCCGGCGGCACCGACGCGACGGCCTGCTGCGCATTGACGAGCAGGTTGAGCACCACCTGGCCGATCTGGTCGGCGTCGGCGCTGACCTCGGGCAGCTCGGGCCCGAGCTCGAGCTGCAGCTCGATGCCGTGGCTGCGGAAGGTGTAGGCCAGCATGTCGGCCGCAGCGCGCGCCAGGTCGTTGAGCTGCACGTTGCGCCGCTCGGCCGGCTTGGCGCGGGCCATGTTCAGGAAGGTGCGCACGATGCGGCCGCAACGCTCGGCGGCCTCGCGGATGCGCCGCGCGTCGCCCTGCAGCTCGGGCGAGCCCTCGCACTTCTCTTCCAGCAGGCTGGCGCGGCCCATCACGATGGCCAGCGGGTTGTTCAGTTCGTGGGCCACGCCGGCCAGCAGACTGCCCATCGCGGAGAGCTTCTCGCTCTGGCGCAGCGCCTCGCGCTGGCGTTCGATCTGCTCGGCGGCGGCGCGGCGCTCCGACAGGTCGGTCAGCGAGGCGGTGAAATGCGCCTCGCCGCCCAGCGCCGTGCGCCAGATCACCACCTCGACCGGGAACTCGCGGCCTTCGGCGTGCATGGCGATCATCTCGGTGCGCCGGCCCAGGGTGTCGAGCGCGCCGCCCTCGCGCAGCGCGCTGATCGCCGCCTCGTGCCCGGCGCGGTGCCGCGGCGGCACGATGGTCTCCATCACGGAGCGGCCCAGCACCTCGGCACGCCGGCGGCCGAACATGGCTTCGGCGGCGGGATTGAACTCGACGATGCGACCATGCGCGTCGGTGGAAATGATCGCCGCCAGGGCGTGGTCGACGATGGCCGACTTCAGTGCCTCGGCACGCTGCTCGCCTTCACGGGCCGTGCGCGCGGCGTCGAAGGTGTCGCGGGTGAGTTGCGCCCAGGGGGCCCAGGCCGACGGCAGCACGGGCTCCTGCGCCTGCGGGTCGAGCGCCTTGCGGTGCAGGTAGTCGACCAGCCGCAATGAGGGCAGCGCGTAGCGCCGCCACAGCACGGCGGCGGTGCCGAGGAACAGCAGCAGCAGCGCGGCGCCGCCGACGGCGTAGGGGCCGACGTCGGCCATCACCAGGCGGCGCACGTGGGCATCGTCGCTGGCGTAGATCGCGCGCCACGGCGCCACCGACGAGGGTCGGGCCGACAACAGCAGCGCGCCGCTGCGCACCGCCAGTGGTGCCGAGGCGGCCTGCGTGAGCACCTCGGCCGGCAGCTCGGGCAGTGCGCCGTCGAGCGCCGAGCCGGCCGGCTCGTTGCGCGCCTTGTAGTCCCACACCACGGCGCCGTCGCCGTCGATCACCCAGAAGCGGCCGATGCCGGCCTCCACGCGCGCGGCGTCGAGCGCCGCCGCCGGCAGCTCGGCGGCCACCACGCCAGGGCGCTCCTGGATGTCCAGCGGCACCGTCGCGGCGATCAGGCCACCGGGCTGCCGCTGCCAGGCCACGGCGTCGCGAAACACCAGCCCGCTGCGCGCGTGGCGCTGCGCGAGCCGCTGCAGCGCCGCGGGCACGCTGTCCGCCTGCAGCTCGGCCAGCAGCTGCGCGCTGCCCGTCCAGGGGTAGATCCAGGCCTGCGTGCCATCGGCATCGACATAGACCACGCGCCGGAAGCTTACGCGTCCGGCCGTGAGCAGCCGTGCCTGCTGGGCGAACACCGCCGCCTGGCCGATGGCGGCGTCGCGCCAGGCCGCGTCGTGTCGCTGCGTACCGGCCAGCAGCACCTGTGGCGCGGAGTCGCGCAGCACCCCCGGCAGTGCGTCGAGCGTCCAGGCGCTGCCGTCGGCCGTGGGCGCGAAAGACTGGCGGTCGGCCGCCACCGCGGGGGCGATCGCCGGGGCCTGCGTGGCGTTACGCAGCCGCAGCAGGTTGTCGCGCAGCGGGGCGAGCACGGCATCCAGCCGCGTCACGCGGCGGTCGGTGCTCATCGCGATCTGACGCTGCGTGCCGATCGAGACGATCTCGAACTGCAGCATCAGCACGTAGACGACGGCGGCCAGCACCGGTGCGCCGAGCAGCAGCATCAGCAGCGCGTAGCTGCGGCGCAGGCGGTGCAGCGCCGCTTCCGGCACCGGCTGCGGCAGCGTCACGAGACGGCCTCGCCTCCCGGAACGAACACGTAGCCGACGTTGCGCACCGTCTTGATGACCTCGGGCTTGTCAGGGTTGCGCTCGATCTTGCGGCGCAGCCGCATGATGCGCAGGTCGATCGAGCGGTCGAACACGTCCCAGCCACGGTTGTGCGCCTGCTCCATGATCTGGTCGCGGTTCAGCGGCCGGTTGGGGTGGCGCGCGAACAGCGCCAGCAGGTCGAACTCGGCAGCACTGATCTCCACCTCGGCGCCCTCGCGGCCGAACAGGCGGCGCTGGTCGAGATCGAGCACGCATTGGCCGAAGCGCACCTGGCGCGTGGCCGGCTCCGCAGGGGCCGCCGCAGCCGACGACGCCGCGGCCCCGGCGCGGCGCAGCACCGAACGCACGCGGGCCAGCAGCTCGCGCATCTCGAAGGGTTTGGGCAGGTAGTCGTCGGCGCCGAGTTCCAGGCCGACGATGCGGTCGACCGACTCCCCGGCGGTGGTGAGCATCACCAGGCCCATGCCCGGATGCGCCTCGCGCAGGAAGCGAGCCAGCGACAGGCCGTTCTCGCCGGGCATGTTGACGTCGAGAATGGCCAGCTCCGGCGCCCGCTCGGCCACCAGTCGGCGCGCCGCAGCGGCGTCCTCGGCCTGGCGCACCACGAAGCCGTGTCGGCCGAAGTACTCGGCCAGGAGCGCGCGCAGTTCCGGCTCGTCGTCGACGACCATGACCACGGGCTGGTTCTCGGGGGCGCTCACGTCGTGGATTGCGGCAGCAAGGGCTTGCGAGCGCGGATCATATCGGCCGAAGCCGGCCGGCAGTTGCATCGAGGCGCCGCTGGCGAACATGGCTCAGCGCCCCGCACGGGCGGCCGGCCGGCGCGCACGCAGCATCGGGAACAGGTCGGCCAGTGCGGCGTCGGAGGCGGCCTGCAAGTCCTCGGCGAAGCACTCGCTGCGGTAGAGCCGGCCGCCGTCGATCACGATGTCGGGCAGCGGCTGCGCGCGCCGCGCCGTGGCCGGGCGGGCAGAAGCCGGCCAGCCGGCGGAACTGGGAAGCATCAGGCTCAGGAAGGGGTTCATGGCGTCGTCCTCGCGGTGGGGTCTGGCGACATCGTCGGCCAGCCCTGTTTCGCGTGCGCTTCGCCGCGGCCGCGGCCGTGTTTCATGTGTTTCGCCGTCGCTATCATGGTCCGCATGCCCGTTTCGCTCGCCGGCCAGCTGGTGGTGGCCATCTCCTCCCGCGCTCTCTTCGACTTCGAGGAGGAGAACCAGGTCTTCGAGGCCGAGGACGATCGCGCCTACATGCAGCTGCAGCTCGAGCGGCTGGAGCGCGCCGCCCGGCCGGGCGTGGCCTTCTCGCTGGTGAACAAGCTGCTGGCCTTCAACACGCCGCAGCAGCCGCGCGTGGAGGTGGTGATCCTGTCGCGCAACGACCCGGTCTCGGGCATGCGGGTCTTCCGCTCGGCGCGCCACTACGGGCTGCCGATCCAGCGCGGCGTATTCACCCGCGGCGAATCACCGTGGCGCTACCTGCGCCCGCTGGCGGCCAACCTGTTCCTCTCGACCAACGAGGCCGACGTGCGCTCGGCGCTGGCTGCCGGCGTGCCGGCCGCGCGCGTCTTCCCGCAGTCGGCGCGCGCCTCCGACGCCCACCCGGACGAGGTGCGGATCGCCTTCGACGGCGACGCGGTGCTGTTCTCCGACGAGGCCGAGCGGGTGTTCCAGAGCCAGGGACTGGACGCCTTCCAGAACCACGAGCACCAGCGCGCCGCCACGCCGCTGGCTCCCGGCCCGTTCAAGCCCCTGCTGGAAGCGCTGCAGCAGCTGCAGCGCGAGCCGGGGCGGAACATGCGCATCCGCACCGCGCTGGTCACCGCGCGCAGCGCGCCGGCGCACGAGCGTGCCATCCGCACGCTGATGGACTGGCACATCGAGGTCGACGAGGCGATGTTCCTCGGCGGTCTGCCCAAGGGCGAGTTCCTGCGCGAGTTCGAGCCCGACTTCTTCTTCGACGACCAGACCGGCCACATCGAGAACGCATCACCGCATGTGCCGGCCGGCCACGTGGCCGCCGGCGTGGTCAACGGTTGATTGACCGCGGGTCAGCCGAGCAGCCGCGCGGCCAGTCGCTCGACCAGCGGGCGGCGCGACCAGTCCTGCAGCGCCCGCGCGGCGAACTCGTGGCCGCGGCGGTTGAGCCGGTAGTAGCGGATGTGCTCGAAGCCGTCGGGGTTGTCGAACTCGTCGATCAGCGCATAGTCGGCCAGCGTTCGGAAGGCCGAGCCGACCACCCCGCCGTCGATCGAGCAGCCGCCCCAGCTCTCGCTGGCATGCACCAGCACGTGGCCGCGCTTCAGCGCACGCAGCGCGTCGACGAACTCCCCGCGGTTGGCGATGATGGGCTGGCTGTCCATGGGAGCATCTTCGGCCGGCGCCGGCGGCGGCGCAAAGAAAAAAGTGGCAGCTTCGCCCGCCATTCCCGCAGCGAGCGCCGCCGCCGTGGCAAAGCTCACGCGTTGCGGTGCACGTGGCGGCGCAAGGCCGGCAGGTCGAGCACGCGTACGCCGCCGTATTCGATGGCGATCAGCCCCTCGGCTTGCAGCGAGCGCAGCGCCTCGTTCACCCGCTGGCGCGACAGCCCGACCAGGTAGCCCAGTTCCTGCTGGGTGATGCGCAGCAGCGTGCCCACGCCGGGGTAGAGCACCGGGTGGAACAGCGCCGCCAGGTTGCGCGCCACGCGGGTGTCGGGGTCGTCGAGCCGGTCGATCTCGCGCGCCGCGATGAACTGGCCGAGCCGCTCGTTGAGCTGGTTCATCACGTAGCGGTTGAACGGGATGCTGCGCTCGAGCAGCCACTCGAAGGTGTCGATGTCGATGCCGGCCACCACGCTCTTGCGCAGCGGCTCGATGTTGTAGCGGTAGACCTCGCGCTTGAGCAGCGTGCCCTCGCCGAACCAGGCGCCCGGCGGTACGCCGGTGAAGGTGATGGCGAAGCCCAGCGAGCTGTCGTTGCTCATCTTCAGCAGCCCGTCGAGCACGCCGAACCAGTAGTTGGCCTGGCGGCCGATCTTGCAGACGAAGTCGCCCGGGTCGGCCTCCACCACCTGCAGCGCGCCGATCACCCGGGTGCGTTCGGTGGCGTCGAGCAGGCCGAGCCAGGGGATCATCTCCAGCTCGGCAGGACTCGGTGCGCGGGCACGCTGACGCAGCGGCGCGGGGCGGTGGGCGGGGTCGGCGGGCAGAGAACTCATGCGCCTCGAGCTTGACGGCGCGCTGACGGCGCAGCGTCGTTGGCCTTGGGGAAACTCCCCTCGGGGGTGTCCCGGAGATTGTCGTCACAACGACAACCCGGCGTCAAACTTGTTCCTACATTGCAGGGACCGAGAGGAGACATCGCGGTGCAGACAACGTTTCCCCGCCTCATGCTGGAACACGCAGCGAAGCGCCCCACGGCGCCGGCGCTGCGCGAGAAGGTCTATGGCATCTGGCAGACGCTCACCTGGGCCGACCTGGCCCAGCTGGTGCGCGACATCGCCGGCGGCTTCGCCGCCGCCGGCCTGAAGCGCGACGACCACATCGTCGTCGTCGGCGACAACCGCCCGCGGCTGTATGCGTCGATGCTCGCCGCGCAGGCGCTCGGCGCCGTGCCCATCCCGCTGTACCAGGACGCGGCCGCCGCCGAGTTCGTCTTCCCCATCGTCAATGCCGACGTGGCCTTCGCCATCGTCGAGGACCAGGAGCAGGTCGACAAGATGCTCGAGATCCGCGAGCAGTGTCCCAAGCTCGGGCGGATCTGGTACGACGACCCACGCGGCCTGCGCAACTACAGCGAGCCGGGGCTGGCCGCGCTGGATGCGCTGATCGAGGAAGGCCGCCGCTTCAACCAGGCGAACCCCGGGCACTTCGACGCCGAGCTGGCCAAGGGGCAGCCGCAGGACGTGGCGGCGATGTTCTTCACCTCCGGCACCACCGGCAACCCGAAGGGCGTGGTGCACACGCACTTCACGCTGCTCGACCGCGCCAAGGCCGGCGCCGATTTCGACAAGCTCACCGAGCACGAGGAGGTGCTGGCCTACCTGCCGCCGGCGTGGATCGGGCAGAACATCTTCAGCTACGCGCAGTGGCTGGCCTGCGGCTACGTGGTCAACTGCCCCGAGTCGGCCGCCACGGTGACGATCGACCTGAAGGAGATCGGGCCCACCTACTACTTCGCGCCGCCGCGGGTCTTCGAAGGGCTGCTGACCAGCGTGATGATCCGCATGGAGGACGCCAGCGCGATCAAGCGCGGCCTGTTCCATCACTACATGGCGCTGGCGCGGCGCATCGGCCCGGCGCTGATGGACGGCAAGCCGGTGGGTGCGCTCGACCGGCTGCGCTACAAGCTCGGCAACCTGCTGATCTACGGCCCGCTGCGCAACACGCTGGGCCTGTCGCGCGTGCGCGTGGCCTATACCGCCGGCGAGGCGATCGGCCCCGACCTGTTCAGCTTCTACCGCTCGATCGGCATCAACCTCAAGCAGCTCTACGGCTCCACCGAGACGGCGGTGTTCGTCTGCCTGCAGCCCGATCATGAGGCGAAGGCCGACACCGTGGGCGTGCCGATCCAGGGCGTGGAGGTGAGGCTCACCGACAGCGGCGAGATCCTGATCAAGTCGCCCGGGCTGCTCAAGGAGTACTACAAGAACCCGGCCGCCACCGCCGAGGTGCTGACGGCCGACGGCTGGTACCACACCGGCGACGCCGGCTTCCTCGACGCCGGCGGGCACCTGAAGATCATCGACCGCGCCAAGGACGTCGGCCGCATCATGGGCGGCGCCAACGACGGCGCGATGTTCGCGCCCAAGTACGTGGAGAACAAGCTGAAGTTCTTCCCGCACATCAAGGAGGCCGTGGCCTTCGGCGACAAGCGCGAGAAGGTGTGCGCCTTCATCAACATCGACTTCGAGGCGGTGGGCAACTGGGCCGAGAAGCGCAACCTGCCCTACGCCGGGTACACCGACCTGGCGGGCAAGCCCGAGGTGTACGAGCTGATCCGCGAATGCGTGGAGAAGGTCAACGCCGACCTGGCGGCGGATGCGATGCTCGCCGGCAGCCAGATCAGCCGCTTCCTGATCCTGCACAAGGAGCTCGACGCCGACGACGGCGAGCTCACCCGCACGCGCAAGGTGCGCCGCGGCTTCATCGGCGAGCGCTACCAGGTGCTGGTCGACGCGCTGTACGGCGGCAAGAGCGAGCAGTACGTCGAGACGCAGGTGAAGTTCGAGGACGGCCGCACCGGCATGGTCTCGGCGACCTTGAAGATCGCGGACGCGAAGACGTTCGCCTCGGTGAAGAAGGCGGCGTGATGGCAGAACGCAAGATCGGCGACGTCATCCTCGACGTCCAGAACATCAGCCTGCGATTCGGCGGCGTGAAGGCGCTGACCGACATCAGCTTCAACGTGCGCGAGCACGAGGTGCGCGCCATCATCGGCCCGAACGGCGCCGGCAAGAGCTCGATGCTCAATTGCATCAACGGCGTCTACACGCCGCAGGAAGGCTCGATCACGCTGCGCGGCCAGACCTTCAAGCACATGAACTCGCGCCAGGTGGCCGAATCGGGCATCGCGCGCACGTTCCAGAACCTGGCCCTGTTCAAGGGCATGAGTGTGCTGGACAACATCATGACCGGCCGCAACCTGCGCATGAAGAGCAACATCTTCCAGCAGGCGATCCGCTGGGGCCGCGCCGAGCGCGAGGAGATGGAGCACCGCGAGGTGGTCGAGAAGATCATCGACTTCCTCGAGATCCAGGCCTACCGCAAGACGCCGGTGGGCCGCCTGCCCTACGGTCTGCAGAAGCGCGTCGACCTCGGCCGCGCGCTGGCGATGGAGCCGACGCTGCTGCTGCTCGACGAGCCGATGGCCGGCATGAACGTCGAGGAGAAGCAGGACATGAGCCGCTTCATCCTCGACGTCAACGACGAGTACGGCACCACCATCGTCCTGATCGAGCACGACATGGGCGTGGTGATGGACATCTCCGACCGCGTGGTCGTGCTCGACTACGGCAAGAAGATCGGCGACGGCACGCCCGACGAGGTGCGCACCAACCCGGACGTCATCAACGCCTACCTCGGAACGAGTCACTGACCATGGGCTTCTTCCTCGAAACACTCATCGGCGGCCTGATGGCGGGCATGCTGTATTCGCTGATCGCGCTGGGTTTCGTGCTGATCTTCAAGGCCTCGGGCGTGTTCAACTTCGCGCAGGGGGCGATGGTGCTGTTCGCGGCGCTGGCGATGGCGCGCTTCTCGGAGTGGATCCCTGCCGGCCTCGGCATCGAGAGCAAGGTGCTCGGCAACGTGCTGGCCTTCGTCGCCGCGATGGCGGTGATGATCGCCGTGGCCTGGCTCGTCGAGAAGCTGGTGCTGGGCAAGCTGGTCAACCAGGAGGGCATCACGCTGCTGATGGCCACGCTGGGCATCACCTACTTCCTCGACGGCTTCGGGCAGACGCTGTTCGGCAGCCAGATCTACAAGATCGACGTCGGCCTGCCCAAGGACCCGATCTTCCTGTTCGAGAACGTGTTCCAGGGCGGCATCCTGGTCAGCCAGGAAGACCTCTACGCCGCGGTGATCGCCGCCGCGCTGGTGGCGGCGCTCAGCCTGTTCTTCCAGAAGACCGCCACCGGCCGCGCGCTGCGTGCGGTGGCCGACGACCACCAGGCCGCGCAGTCGATCGGCATCCCGCTGAACCGCATCTGGGTGATCGTCTGGAGCGTGGCCGGTTTCGTGGCACTGGTGGCCGGCATCATCTGGGGCAGCAAGCTGGGCGTGCAGTTCTCGCTGTCGCTGGTGGCGCTGAAGGCGCTGCCGGTGGTCATCCTCGGCGGCCTCACCTCCGTGCCCGGCGCCATCATCGGCGGGCTGATCATCGGCGTGGGCGAGAAGCTCTCCGAGGTCTACATCGGCCCGATGTTCGGCGGCGGCATCGAGATCTGGTTCGCCTACGTGCTGGCGCTGCTGTTCCTGCTGGTTCGCCCGCAGGGTCTCTTTGGTGAAAAGATCATCGATCGGGTCTGACCATGCTGTACAGAGAAAACGGCCAGTTCAAGACCAGCTACCGCGCCGACCAGGCGGTCTTCCCGATCGCCCAGGACCGCATCGCGATCTTCGCGATCATCGCCTTCGCGGCGCTGGTGGTGCCTTTCGTGGCGTCGGAGTACCTGTTCCGCGCCATCCTGATCCCGTTCCTGATCCTGTCGCTCGCCGCGCTCGGCCTGAACATCCTGGTCGGCTACTGCGGACAGATCTCGCTGGGCACCGGCGCCTTCATGGCGGTGGGCGCCTACGCCGCCTACAACTTCCAGGTGCGCATCGAGGGCATGCCGGTGATCGCCTCGCTGCTGCTCGGCGGCGCGTGCGCCACAGCGGTGGGGGTGCTGTTCGGCATCCCGTCGCTGCGCATCAAGGGCCTGTACCTCGCGGTGGCCACGCTGGCGGCGCAGTTCTTCACCGACTGGGCCTTCCTGCGCATCAAGTGGTTCACCAACGACTCGGCCTCGGGCTCGGTCAGCGTCGCCGGCCTGAACGTGCTGGGAATCCCGATCGAGACGCCGGTGCAGAAGTACCTCTAGATCGGAAGAG
>NZ_JBFXIO010000076.1:0-14578 GCF_050175855.1 Piscinibacter sp. | reverse complement strand
GGCCGCCTGCAGATCACCAAGATGAACGTCGACGAGAACCGCGACGTGCCGGCCAAGTTCGGCATCCGCGGCATCCCGACGCTGATGCTGTTCAAGAACGGCCAGCTCGCCGCGACCAAGGTCGGCGCGCTCTCCAAGGCCCAATTGACGGCCTTCCTCGACGGTCATCTATAATCTTCGCCAATCGCTGCGCCGACCCGGCCCCACGAGTCGCCGGTCGGCGTCGCAGAAGATCCAGCCACCACGCACGGAAACGCGCCCCGATACCTCGGGCGCCAGTTCCAGCCCGCATCGGGCTCAGCGTGGATCCGGCCCCCACTCCAGCGTTCCCGCAGCTCCCAGACGCAGGTCCACGCCGCCAGGCTTCAAAGCGGTCGTGAGAGGTGGCCCGAGTTTCCGGCCGTGCGCCCTTGGCGCGGTTCACGGCACATCACCCCAGGGTGTCCCCCCATGCATCTTTCCGAACTGAAAGCGCTTCACGTCTCCGAGCTCATCAAGATGGGCGAGGCGCTGGAGATCGAGAACGTCGCCCGCATGCGCAAGCAGGAGCTGATGTTCGCGATCATGAAGAAGCGCGCCAAGGCCGGCGAGCAGGTCTTCGGCGATGGCGTGCTCGAGGTGCTGCCCGACGGCTTCGGCTTCCTGCGCTCGCCGGACACGAGCTACATGGCGTCGACCGACGACATCTACCTCAGCCCGAGCCAGATCCGCCGCTTCAACCTGCACACCGGCGACGCCATCGAAGGCGAGGTGCGGGTGCCGAAGGACGGCGAGCGCTACTTCGCGCTCGTCAAGGTCGACCGCGTCAACGGCCTGACCCCGGAGGAGAGCAAGCACAAGATCATGTTCGAGAACTTGACGCCGCTCTTCCCGAAGGAGCAGTTCAAGCTCGAGCGCGAGATCAAGTCTGAGGAGAACATCACCGGCCGGATCATCGACCTGATCGCGCCGATCGGCAAAGGCCAGCGCGCCCTGCTCGTCGCCCAGCCCAAGACCGGCAAGACGGTGATGATGCAGAACATCGCCCACGCGATCGTCGCCAACCATCCCGACGTCTACCTGATCGTGCTGCTCGTCGACGAGCGCCCCGAGGAAGTGACCGAGATGGTGCGCACCGTGCGCGGCGAAGTGATCAGTTCCACCTTCGACGAGCCCGCCGCGCGCCACGTGCAGGTGGCCGAGATGGTGATCGAACGCGCCAAGCGCCTGGTCGAGCTGAAGAAGGACGTGGTCATCCTGCTCGATTCGATCACCCGCCTCGCCCGCGCCTACAACAACGTGCTGCCCTCCTCGGGCAAGGTGCTGACCGGCGGCGTGGACGCCAACGCATTGCAGCGGCCGAAGCGCTTCTTCGGCGCGGCACGCAATGTCGAGGAAGGCGGCTCGCTGACCATCATCGGCACCGCGCTGATCGACACAGGCAGCCGCATGGACGAGGTGATCTACGAGGAGTTCAAGGGCACCGGCAACTGCGAGATCCACCTCGACCGTCGCATGGCCGAGAAGCGCGTCTACCCCTCGATCCTGATCAACAAGAGCGGCACGCGCCGCGAGGAGCTTCTGCTCAAGCCGGAGATCCTGCAGAAGACCTGGATCCTGCGCAAGCTGCTCTACAACATGGACGAGATCGAGGCGATGGAGTTCATCCTCGACAAGATGAAGCAGTCGAAGAACAACCTGGACTTCTTCGACATGATGCGGCGCGGGGGCTGATCGGGAAGATCAGCTATACTTCGCGGTTTTCCAGCGTCGGAAAGTGCGCCGAGCGGTTCGGCGTGGCTCCCGCAACCACAGCGCAGAGGCACCTCATGAAAGAAGGCATCCACCCCAGCTACCGCGAAGTCTGCTTCGTGGATCTGTCCAACGGCTTCAAGTTCGTCACGCGCTCGACCGTGCAGACGAAGGAAACCGTCAAGATGGACGACGGCCGCGAGCTGCCGCTGGTGAAGCTGGAAACCACCAGCGAATCGCACCCCTTCTACACCGGCACGCAGAAGAGCGTGGACTCGCTGGGCGGCCGCGTCGAGAAGTTCCGCAACAAGTTCGCTCACCTGAAGAAGTAAGTTCTTCGCGCGAGCACACGACCAGGGCAGCTTCGGCTGCCCTTTTCGCATCTGCGGCTTCTGCTGCATCATTGGCGACCTCGCCGCCACGCGCCGTTGAACTCGCCCACACCTGCCCTCGTCACCCAGCGCGCCGCGCAGCGTCTGCCGCGCATGGCCCTGCTGCTGTTCTGCGCGGCCTACGTGCTACCGGGGGTGTTCGGCCGAGATCCGTGGAAGAACGCCGACGTCAGCGCGTTCGGCCACATGGCAGCGCTGGCCGAAGGTCGCGCCCCCTGGTTTGCCCCGGCCCTGGCCGGCCTGCCGACCGACGGTGCACTGGTGCCGTACTGGCTGGGCGCCGTCTTCATCAAGGCCCTTCCCTGGCTCGACGCCGCGCTGGCGGCGCGCATTCCGTTCGCCATGCTGCTGGCACTGGTGCTGACGCTCACCTGGTACGCCACCTACCACCTCGCGCGCACCGAAGCCGCCCAGCCGCTGGCCTTCGCCTTCGGCGGCGAAGCCACGCCGGTGGACTATGCGCGGGCGGTCGCCGACGGGGCGCTGCTGGCCGTCGTGGCCACGCTCGGGTTGCTGCAGCTCGGCCACGAGACGACACCAGAACTGGTGCAGCTCGTCGGTGCCACCCTATTCCTCTATGCGCTGGCCGCCGCCCCGTTCCGCAAGGGCCGCTCGCGCGCCGCTGCCCTGCTTGCGCTGCCCGTGATGGCCGCCAGCGGCGCACCCGCCATGGCCGTGGTGCTGGCCGCGGTCGGCACCGCAATCTGCGCCAGGTCGGCCTACGCGCAGGTGCGCGGCACGGCACTGTGGATCGCCGGCGCCGGCCTGGCCGCCGTCGCGGTGGGCACGGCGCTCTCGGCCTGGGGTTGGCGTGTCGCCGACCTGGCCAACCTGCATCCGTTCAGCACGCTGCGGCTGCTGGCCTGGTTCGGCTGGCCGGCCTGGCCGCTGGCTCTGTGGACCTTGTGGCGCTGGCGCGGCCACCTGCTGCACCGGCACATCTCGGTGCCGCTGGGCATCACGCTGGCGGCCGTGCTCGCCTGCCTGGCGATGGGCGGCTCCGACCGCGCCCTGATGCTGGGCGTGCCGTCGCTGGCCGTGCTCGCTGCCTTCGCGCTGCCCACCCTGCAACGCAGCACCGCGGCGGCGATCGACTGGTTCTCGGTCTTCTTCTTCAGCATCTGCGCGCTGGCGATCTGGGTGATCTATGCCGCACTGCAGACCGGCGTGCCGGCCAAGCCGGCAGCCAACGTCGCCCGGCTGGCGCCCGAGTTCGTGCCCGTCTTCTCTCTGCCGGCGCTGCTGATCGCCGCCGCCGGCACGCTGGCCTGGATCTGGCTCGTGCGCTGGCGCACCGGCCGCCACCGACATCCACTGTGGAAGAGCCTGGTACTGCCCGCCGGCGGCGTGGCGGTGTGCTGGCTGCTGCTGATGACCCTGTGGCTGCCGCTGCTCGACCATGCACGCAGCTATCGGCCGCTGCTGGCGCGCCTGGGCGAACACATTCCACGCGATGCCTGCATCGCCGCGCCCCAGGTGCCGCGCGCCCTGCTCGCCGCGCTGGAATCGATGGGCCGCTACCGCGTCGATGCGATCACGCCGCCCGAGCTGGCCCCCTGCGAATTCCTCATCGCCTCGCTCGACGCGAAGCAGCCCACGCCGGAGTACCCCGGCTGGAAGCCGATCGCGCGCATCCAGCGCCCGACCGACCGGCAGGACTTCACCGTGGTCTATCGCCGCAGCGCGGCAGCCCGTTGAGCCGTCAGCGAGTCGTGCTGCCGCTGCGCACGCGCAGCGCCGGGAATACCAGGCGGAATCGCGATCCCTTGCCCGGCTCGCTGTCGATCAGCAGTTCGGCGCCATGCCGCTGCACCACGTGCTTGACGATCGACAGACCCAGGCCGGTGCCGCCGGTGTCTCGCGAACGGCTGCCGTCGACGCGGTAGAAGCGCTCGGTCAGCCGCGGCAGGTGCTCGCGCTCGATGCCCAGGCCGGTGTCGGCGACGATCAGCTCGGCGCCGCCGTCGGGCAGCAGCTGCCAGCCGACGCTGATGCGCCCGCCTTCGGGCGTGTAGCGCACGGCGTTGTTCACCAGGTTGTTGACGGCACTGAGCAGTTCGCTCGGCGCGCCGGCCAGCTCGGCGGGCTCGACCGAAGCGAACTCGATCGTGTGCCGCCCCGCCGACAGCGCCCTGGCGTCGGATTCCACCTGGGCGAGAAGTGGCGCCAGCGCCACCCAGCGGTCAGCCGCCGGTCGCGGGCTGCCCTCCAGCTGGGCGAGCGTGAGCAGGTCGCTGACGAGCGTCTGCATGCGCTGCGTCTGCTGCGTCATCAGCTCGAGCACCCGCTTGCGCTCCACCTCGGTGAGCGGCAGGTTGCTCATCGTCTCGATGAACCCGGCCAGAACGGTCAGCGGCGTGCGAATCTCGTGCGACACGTTCGCGACGAAATCGCGCCGCATGGCCTCGTTTCGCTCGCGGTCGGTGATGTCCTGCGAGAGCACCAGCTTCATGCCGTCGCCGTAGGGGCGCAACAGGACAGACAGCGTGCCGTCGCCGCGCGGGTTGGGAAAGCTCACCGCCTCGGCAAAATTCTCCTGCTGAAGATGGCCCACGAAGGCCGGCGCGCGCACGAGGTTGGTGATGCGCTGCCGACGGTCACGCTGCGGGTCGAGGCCGAAGTGGTCCGCCGAGACCGAGTTGCACCAGACGATCTGGTCACTGCCGTCGAGCATCAGTACGCCATTGGGTGAGGCCTCGATGGCCGAGAGGAACTGCTCCAGGCGCAGCCGCTCCTGCGCCAGGCTCTGCTCGCGCAGGCGGATCGACCGCTCGACGCGGTAGCCGAGTTCGCCCCAGAAGCCGGCATCGCGCGGCGCCTGCAGTTCCTGGCTGCCTCGCAGCCAGTTGATCAGGCGGTAGCCGCGCGCGGTGTCGAGCAGTGCCACGAGCGCCACGCCGATGGCGCCGCCGGCCAGCACGCGCCAGACCACGGTGTGCTCCACCGCCGACACGAGGTAGCCCAGGAAGCCGCCGGCCAGCATGGCCAGCACTCCGGCGGTGAGCCGGGGCAGCAGCCAGTTCATCGCAGGCTCCGGGAAGTCACGCCGAGGGAGCCGCCACCTGCTGGGTGAGCCGGTAGCCGGCACCACGCACGGTCTCCACCATCTGCGAACATTGCGCCGGCGCCAGGGCCTCGCGCAGCCGCTTCACGTGCACGTCGACCGTGCGCTCCTCGATGAAGACGTGGTCGCCCCACACCCGGTCAAGCAACTGGGCCCGGCTGTGCACCCGCTCGGGATGCGTCATCAGGAAGTGCAGCAAGCGGAACTCGGTCGGGCCGAGCTTGAGCTCGACTTCGCCCCGGTTGACGCGCCGCGTCGACGGGTCGAGCCGCAGGCCGCCGAGTTCGACCGCCGAGTCCAGCGCCTCCGGCGCCTTGCGGCGCAGCACCGCACGGATGCGCGCCATCAGCTCGTTGGTGGAGAACGGCTTGGCGAGGTAGTCGTCGGCGCCGGCATCGAGCCCGGCCACCTTGTCGGCCTCGTCGGCGCGCGCGGTCAGCATGATGATGGGCAGTTCGCGCGTGCGGGATTCGCCGCGCCAGCGGCGCGCCAGCGCCAGGCCCGATTGCCCGGGCAGCATCCAGTCGAGCAGCACCAGGTCGGGCAGCACGCCATCCACCGCCGCCTGGGCCTGCTCCGCCGTCGCGGCCAGCGTCACCTCGTAGCCCGCATGACGCAGGTTCAGGGAGATCAGCTCGGCGATCGCCGACTCGTCTTCAACCACCAGCACGCGGCTCATCGGCTCTTCCTCACCGGACGATGGACTCGAGGTTCTCCAGCGAGTGGTGGCGAACGTCGGTGCCCTTGACGATGTAGATGATCTGCTCGGCCAGGTTCTTGGCGTGGTCGCCGATGCGCTCGATCGCCTTGGCCACGAACACCAGGTCGATCGAGGCGGAGATGGTGCGCGGGTCTTCCATCATGTAGGTGATCAGCTTGCGCATCAGTCCGTCGAATTCCTGGTCGATCTGGTTGTCGTCCTTGATGACCTCCAGTGCCTTGACCGCGTCGAGCCGCGCGAAGGCGTCGAGCGCCTTGCGCAGCGAGGCGGTGGCCAGGCTGGCCTCGAAGGAGACGTCGTTGGCCGGCACGCGCAGCCGGCTCGACACGCCGGAGTTGATCAGCCGCTGCACGGTGCGGCCGATGCGAGCCGCCTCGTCGCCGACGCGCTCCAAATTACCGATGGTCTTGGAGATGGCGATCAGGAGGCGCAGGTCGCGCGCGGTCGGCTGGCGCCGGGCGATGATGGTGGAGAGGTCGCGGTCGATCTCCACTTCCATCTGGTTGACCAGTTCCTCCTGCTTCAGCACCTGCGAAGCGGTCTCGCCGCTGAAGTTGACCAGCGCGTAGATCGCCTGGGCCACCTGCGATTCGGCCAGCCCGCCCATCTCGAGCACACGGGTGGAGATGGCGCTCAGCTCCGAATCGAACTGCGTCGAGAGATGCTTGTCGCTCATGGCGGTGTCCTTCGCTTCAGCCGAAGCGGCCGGTGATGTAGTCCTCGGTGTCCTTCTTCTTCGGCTTCATGAAGAGGTCCGAAGTCGGGCCGAACTCGATCAGGTCGCCCAGGTACATGTAGGCGGTGTAGTCCGAGCAGCGCGCCGCCTGCTGCATGTTGTGGGTCACGATGGCCACGGTGTAGTCGGCCTTGAGTTCTGTGATGAGTTCTTCGATCTTGCCGGTGGAGATCGGGTCGAGCGCCGAGCAGGGCTCGTCCAGCAGCAGCACCTCGGGCTTGATGGCGATGCCGCGCGCAATGCACAGCCGCTGCTGCTGGCCGCCCGAGAGGCCCGAGCCGCTCTGGCCGAGCTTGTCCTTGACCTCCGTCCACAGCGCCGCCTTCTTCAGCGCCCACTCGACGCGCTCGTCCATCTCGACGCGCGGCAGGTTCTCGAACAGGCGCACGCCGAAGGCGATGTTGTCGTAGATCGACATCGGGAACGGCGTCGGCTTCTGGAACACCATGCCGACCTTGGCGCGGATCAGGCTGACGTCGTGGCGCTTCTCGAGGATGTTGTCGCCGTCGAGCAGGATCTGCCCCTCGGCGCGCTGCTCGGGGTAGAGCTCGAACATCCGGTTGAAGGTGCGCAGCAGCGTGCTCTTGCCGCAGCCCGATGGGCCGATGAAGGCCGTGACCTTGCGCTCGGGGATGTCGAGGTTGATGCGCTTCAGCGCGTGGAAGCTGCCGTAGTAGAAGTTCAGGTCACGCACCGAGATCTTCACCTTCTCGGTCACGGGCAGGTCGACTTTGACGTCCATGGTGCGGGTCTCAGTGTTTGTTGCGGAACAGCACGCGCGCCAGGATGTTCAGGCCCAGCACGCCCAGCGTGATCAGGAAGACGCCGGCCCAGGCCAGCTTCTGCCAGTTCTCGTAGGGGCTCATCGCGAACTTGAAGATGGTGACCGGCAGGCTGGCCATCGGCTCGCCAAGGTTGCTGGTCCAGAACTGGTTGGACAGCGCGGTGAACAGCAGCGGCGCGGTCTCGCCGGCGATGCGCGCCACCGCCAGCAGCACGCCGGTGACCACGCCGGCGCGTGCCGCCTTCAGCGTGATCGAGGAAATGACCTTCCATTTCGGCGTGCCCAGCGCATAGGCGGCCTCGCGCAGCGCGTTGGGGATCAGGCTGAGCATGTTCTCGGTGGTGCGGATCACCACCGGAATCACGATCAGCGCCAGCGCCAGCACCCCCGCCCAGCCGGAGAAGGACTTGAAGCGCGCTACCACCACGGCGTAGATGAACAGGCCGATGACGATGGATGGCGCCGACAGCAGGATGTCGTTGATGAAACGCGTCACGCTGCCGAGCCAGCCCTTCTGCCCGTATTCGGCCAGGTAGATGCCGGCGAAGATGCCGATCGGCGTGCCCAGCAGCGTGGCCAGCGACACCATCACCAGAGAGCCGAAGATCGCGTTGGCCAGGCCGCCGGTGTCGGCCTGCGGCGGCGGCGTCATCTCGGTGAAGGTGGCCAGCGCGATGCCGCCGACGCCCAGGCGTACCGTCTCGATCAGGATCCAGACCAGCCAGAACACGCCGAACGCCATGGCCGCCAGAGACAGCGTCAGCGCCACCGCGTTGACGCGCTTGCGCATCACGTGCCTGGCCAGACGCGAGGAATCGAACCCGACCACGCTCATGACCGACCTCCTTCGCCCTTCTTGAGCTGCGCCAGCAGCAGCTTGGACAGGGCCAGCACGACGAAGGTGATGAAGAACAGCACCAGGCCGAGATAGATCAGCGAGGCCTGGTGCAAGCCCTCGCCGGCTTCGGCAAACTCGTTGGCCAGCGCCGAGGTGATGCTGTTGGCCGCCTCGAACAGCGACAGCGACTCGAGCTGGTTCATATTGCCGATGACGAAAGTGACCGCCATCGTCTCGCCCAGTGCACGGCCGAGCCCCAGCATGATCCCGCCGATGACACCGGTCTTGGTGTAGGGCAGCACGACCTTGTAGACCACCTCCCAGGTGGTGGAGCCCAGGCCATAGGCCGACTCCTTGAGCATCGGCGGCGTGACCTCGAAGACGTCGCGCATCACCGAGGCGATGAAGGGAATCACCATGATGGCCAGGATGATGCCGGCCGACAGCAGCCCCAAGCCCACCGGCGGACCCTTGAACAGCTGGCCGAGGCCAGGAACGTCGCCGAATGCCGACTGCAGCGGCAATTGGACGTACTGGGCCAGCAGCGGGCCGAACACGAGCAGGCCCCACATGCCGTAGACGATCGAGGGCACGGCGGCCAGCAGTTCGATGGCGATGCCCAGCGGGCGCTTCAGCCAGTTCGGCGAGAGTTCGGTGAGGAACAGCGCGATGCCGAAGCTCACCGGCACGGCGATCAGCAGCGCGATGAACGAACTCATCAGCGTGCCGTAGATCATCACCAGGCCGCCGTAGCTGTCCTGCACCGGATCCCACTCGGCGCGCCAGAGAAAGCTCACCCCGTACTCACGGATCGACGGCATGGCCCCGATCACGAGCGAGATGATGATGCCAACCAGCAGCGCCAGCGTGACCCAGGCAGCGCCATGCGCCAGAAATGAAAACAATGCATCGGGCCAGCGCGACATGCGCCGGCCCGGCGGGGGTGATCCGGTCGATCCGAGGCTTTCGATGGGCGTCTCCTCGAGGGATGCGCCGGCAGGCAGGGTCGCGGTCATGCGGGCTCCCGAACCGGGCCGGCCGTAGCGGCTGGCCCGGATTGTCGCAGTCTCAGAGTCGGATCACTTGAACGCCACGGTCTTGCCCGAAGCATCCTTGATGTTGTCAGCCCACTGCTTGCGGATCATCGCCTTCACCGAATCCGGCATCGGCACGTAATCCAGCTCGGACGCCATCTTGTCGCCGTTGGTGTAAACCCAGTCGAAGAACTTCAGGGCATTCGCCGCGTTGGTCGGCTTGTCCTGCACCTTGTGCATCAGGATGAAGGTGGCGCCGCTGATCGGCCAGGTGTCCTTGCCGGGCTGATCGGTCAGAACCTGATAGAAGGTCTTGGACCAGTCGGCACCGGCTGCCGCGGCCTTGAAGTTGGTCTCGTCCGGCGAGGCGAAGTTGCCGTCCTTGTTCTTCAGCAGCGTGTAGGTCAACTTGTTCTGCTTGACGTAGGCGTACTCCACATAGCCGATCGAGTTCGGCAGGCGCCCCACGAACGCCGCGACGCCCTCGTTGCCCTTGCCGCCCGCGCCGGTCGGCCAGTTGACGGCCGTACCCTCGCCGACCTTGGCCTTCCATTCGGCGTTGACCTTCGACAGGTAGTTGGTGAACAGGAAGGAAGTGCCCGAACCGTCGGCGCGGCGCACCACGGCGATGGCGGCGTCCGGCAGCGGCACACCGGGGTTCAGCGCCGTCAGCGCCGCGTCGTTCCACTTGGTGATCTTGCCCAGGTAGATGTCGCCCAGCACCTGGCCGGTGAGCTTGATCTGCCCCGGCGCGATGCCCTTGATGTTGACCACGGGGATGACGCCGCCGATCACGGTCGGAAACTGGATCATGCCTTCCTTGGCAAGTTCCTCGTCCTTCAGCGGCATGTCGGAGGCCCCGAAATCGACGGTCTTCGACTTGATCTGCTTGATGCCACCACCCGAGCCGATGGACTGATAGTTCAGGCGAGCACCGGTGGCCTTGTTATATGCATCGGCCCACTTCGAATAGATCGGGTTGGGGAAGCTGGCGCCTGCCCCGGTGATGTCCTGAGCCAGGACCAGGCCGGCGGTGAGGGAGAGCGTCGCGCCGATGACGAAACCGCGGGCGGTTCGGTGGATCATGGAATGGACCTTTCGTCGGTGGTTGGATGAGCTGGATGCTAGGAATCGCTCATGACGAAAGTGTGACAACCCCTTTATATCCTCCTGCGTCGCCAACCTTCCCTTGTTTCTGTCACGCAACCATCACCACACTGTCATAGATCGCCACTAGCCTTCGCCGCGGAAAGACAACCCCGGAGGCTCCCCCTTGAAGAACATTCTCGCTCTCGTCACAGTGTCCGCCGCGGCCCTGCTGCAAGGCTGCGCTACCAGTTCCGCGCCGGCCACCATCGCCGACACCACCGCCCGCACCCCACAGTTGTCCACGCTGAACAAGCTGATCGCCGACGCCGGCCTGGCCGACACGCTGCGCCAGCCCGGGCCGTTCACCGTCTTTGCGCCGTCGGACGATGCCTTCAAGGCGGTTCCCGCCAAGACCATGGCCGAGCTCGCTGCCAACAAGGAGCTGCTGAAATCGGTGCTGACCTACCACGTGGTGCCGGGCCAGGTGGCCAGCGCGGAGGTGAAGAACGGCAACGCCAAGACGGTGCAGGGCGCGAACCTGGCCCTCGCGAAGGCCGGCAGCTACGTGACCGTCGAGGACGCCATGGTCACCCAGGCCGACGTGCCCGCCAGCAACGGCGTGGTCCACGTGATCGACCGGGTGCTGATGCCCCCGAAGCCGAAGAAGTGATGGCCCGGGCGGCGTTCGCCGCCCGAACTCAGCCGCGTGCCGCCTCGGCCAGCTGCTCGGCGCTGCGCCGGGCCACAGCGGCGTCGCGCGCCTCGACCATCACGCGCAGCACCGGCTCGGTGCCGGAGGCGCGGATCAGCACCCGGCCGTTGCCGCCCAGCTCGCTGGCCACGCGTTCCTGCGCAGCGGCCAGCATGACGTTCTTCTTCCAGTCGCTGCCCTCGGCCAGGCGCACGTTGATCAGCGTCTGCGGGAACAGCGTGACGCCGGACAACAGCTCGGCGAGCGACTGGCCGGTGCGGCGCACCGCCTGCAGGATCTGCAGCGCGCTCACGATGCCGTCGCCGGTGGTGTGCTTGTCCAGCGCCAGCAGGTGGCCGGAGCCCTCGCCACCGAGCTGCCAGCCGCGGGCGGCCAGTTCCTCGAGGATGTAGCGGTCGCCGACCTTGGCCCGCACGAAAGGCACGCCACGCGACTTCAGCGCCACCTCGACGGCCATGTTGGTCATCAGGGTGCCGACTGCACCCGGCACGGCCTGCTGCTGCGCAAGGCGGTCGGCCACCATCACGTAGAGCAGTTCGTCGCCGTTGTAGAGACGGCCGGAGGCATCCACCAGCTGCAGCCGGTCGGCGTCGCCGTCCAGCGCGACGCCGTAGTCGGCTTGGTGGGCCTTCACCGCCTCGATCAGCGCACCCGGCGCCGTCGCGCCGACGCCGGCGTTGATGTTCATGCCATCGGGGCTGCAGCCGATCGCGACCACCTCGGCGCCCAGCTCGTGGAACACGTCGGGCGCCACGCGCGAGGCCGCGCCGTGCGCCGCATCGACCACCAGCTTCATGCCCTTGAGCGACAGCTCGCCGCTGAAGGTGCTCTTGCAGAACTCGATGTAGCGGCCGCGGGCGTCCTCCAGCTTGCGCACCTTGCCCAGCCGCGCCGAATCGACCCACTCGGCCGGCTGCTCGAGCATCGCCTCGACCTCGAGCTCCCAGGCATCGGGCAGCTTCTCGCCGCGCGCGGAGAAGAACTTGATGCCGTTGTCGTCGAACGGGTTGTGCGAAGCGCTGATCACCACGCCCAGGCTCAGCCGCAGCGCGCGCGTCATGTAGGCCACGCCCGGGGTGGGCAGCGGGCCGGTCATCAGCACGTCGACGCCGGCGGAGGCGAAGCCGGCTTCCAGCGCCGATTCGATCATGTAGCCGGAGATCCGGGTGTCCTTGCCGATCAGCACCGTGGGGCGGGCCTCGCTGCGCTTGAGCACGCGGCCGACCGAATGGCCGAGGCGCAGCATGAAGTCGGGCGTGATCGGGCTCTGGCCGACCGTGCCGCGAATGCCGTCGGTGCCGAAGTAGGTTCTGCTCATCGATGTCCTCCGCGCGCGATTCTCGGTCAGCCGCCCAGCCCGGCGGCCCCCCACACCTTGAGGGCGTCGGCCGTGGCCGCGACATCGTGCACACGCACGATCCGGGCGCCGAGTTGCACCGAGGCCAGCGCCGCCGCCACGCTGGCCGCCAGGCGCTCCTCCACCGGGCGGCCGGTGAGGGCCCCGAGGGTCGACTTGCGCGACCAGCCCAGCAGCAGCGGCCGCCCCAGCGCCAGCAGCTCGCGCTGGCGGCGCATCAGCTCGAGGTTGTGATCGACGCTCTTGCCGAAGCCGATGCCCGGATCCAGCACGATGCGCTCGGCCGCCACGTCCTTCCCTTCGAGCGCCTGAAGTCGCTCGTGCAGGAACGCGCGCACCTCGGCGACCACGTCGTCGTAGGCCGGGCGCTGCTGCATGGTGGCCGGGTCGCCGCGCATGTGCATCAGGCAGACGCCGCAGGCCGGGTGTGCGGCCACCGCCTCCACCGCGCCCGGCAGCCGCAAGGCGTTGATGTCGTTGACGATGTCGGCGCCCTGCTCGAGCGCACGCTTCATCACCTCCGGCTTGACGGTGTCGATGGACACCGGCACGCCGAGCTTCAGGGCGCCTTCGAGCACCGGCAGCACGCGGGCGAGTTCCTCTTCCAGCGGCACCGGCGCGGCGCCCGGGCGGGTGGATTCGCCGCCGATGTCGAGGATGTCCGCGCCCTCGGCCACCAGCCGCTCGCAGTGCACCAGGGCCCGGCCCGTATCGGCATGCAGGCCGCCGTCGGAAAAGGAGTCCGGCGTCACGTTGACGATGCCCATCACCTGTGGGCGCGACAGGTCGATGCGAAAGCGGGTGGTCTGCCAGAAGCTGTTCATCGCGTTCGGAAACGAAGAACGGGGCCGAAGCCCCGTCCATGGATGCACTTGAGTGAGGATTGACCGAACTCAGGCCGTGGTCGCCGCGGCACCGCCCGGGCTGACCGGCGGGGTCGGAGGCGTGCTCTTGCTGGCCGAGGGCGTCCAGTCCTTCGGTGGGCGGGGCGGCTTGCCGGACATGATGTCGTCGATCTGCTCGCTGTCGATGGTTTCCCACTCGAGCAGCGCATGCGCCATCGCGTGCATCTTGTCCTTGTTGTCCTCGATCAGCTTGCGGGCGATGGCGTACTGCTCGTCGATGATGCGGCGGATCACGCCGTCGACTTTGCGCATCGTCTCCTCGGACATGTTGGTGGTCTTGGTCACCGAACGGCCGAGGAACACTTCGCCTTCGTTCTCCGCATAGACCATCGGGCCGAGCTCGTCGGTCATGCCGTAGCGCGTGACCATGTCGCGCGCGATCTGCGTCGCGCGCTCGAAGTCGTTGCTGGCGCCGGTGGTCATCTGGTTCATGAAGACCTCCTCGGCAATGCGGCCACCGAACAGCACAGAGATGGTCGAGAGCATGCGCTCCTTGTCCATGCTGTAGCGGTCGGTCTCGGGCAGCTGCATCGTCACGCCCAGCGCGCGGCCGCGCGGGATCACGGTGACCTTGTGCACCGGGTCGGTCTTGGGCATCAGCCGCGCCACCAGGGCATGGCCGGCCTCGTGGTAGGCGGTGTTGCGGCGCTCCTCCTCGGGCATGACCATGGACTTGCGCTCGGGGCCCATCATGATCTTGTCCTTGGCGCGCTCGAAGTCGACCATCTCGACCACGCGGCCGTTGCGCCGTGCGGCGAACAGCGCCGCCTCGTTGACGAGGTTGGCGAGGTCGGCGCCCGAGAAGCCCGGCGTGCCGCGCGCGAGGATGTCGGCGCGGATGTCCTGGCCCACCGGCACCTTGCGCATGTGCACGTTGAGGATCTGCTCGCGGCCGCGAACGTCGGGCAGCGTCACGTAGACCTGGCGGTCGAAGCGTCCGGGGCGCAGCAGCGCGGGGTCGAGGATGTCGGGCCGGTTGGTGGCTGCCATCACGATCACGCCCAGGTTGGTCTCGAAGCCGTCCATCTCGACGAGCATCTGGTTTAGCGTCTGCTCTCGCTCGTCGTTGCCGCCGCCCAGGCCGGCACCACGGTGGCGGCCGACGGCGTCGATCTCGTCGACGAAGATGATGCACGGCGCGCTCTTCTTGGCCTGCTCGAACATGTCGCGCACGCGCGCCGCGCCGACGCCGACGAACATTTCGACGAAGTCGGA
>NZ_JBFXIO010000075.1:0-14643 GCF_050175855.1 Piscinibacter sp. | reverse complement strand
ACCTGAGCAGTCGGGGTTGCGCGCATCGCCCCACCCCTTGCTGATCTGGCCGCGGCCCTGCTCGTTGACGATGCGGGCGAGCATCGAGTTGAAGCAGCACTTGCCTGTCGTGTGCTCGATGCAGGAGACGCAGGAGCCGAGGATCCGGATGCAGGACGAGCAGTAGCTGCCGATGCTGTGACACAGGCCGGCGCCCTCCTTGAGGGCAAGGACCGCCTCGTTCTCGTTGCAGGAGGTCAGCGAGAGAACGATGTAGATGATCGCGGCAATCACCAGCGTCCATGGGTCGAATGCGACGACGAAGCCCTCGCCGGCGACCGTGCTGGAGGAGTACAGGACGGTGGACCCGGCGGGCAGCGCCGTGCCGTTCACGGCGATCGTCACGCCGTAGCTGGTGAAGGAGCCGCTGAAGCCCGCGCCCGTCAGCAGCGCGCTGAGTCCCTGGTAGACGAACTGCCGATTCTCGGAGTTCATCAGGATGTCGTAGACGAGGCGGGAGCCGGCGCCGAAGACGCTCTGATTCGTCATGCCGCGGCCGGACGCATCGGAGTTGCAGCAGTTGGTGAGGAGGCGGTCGCGGCAGCTGTTGGCTTCGCCCTTGAACACCTGCATGCGATCGCTGTCGAGGTAGACCCCGGCCTCGCGCCCCGCTTCGAGCATCGACATCGTGCGTGCGAAATCGGCGTCGTTGGTGTAGGCCGTGTTGAAGCAGCTGGTTCCCAGGCAGAAGACGTTGGCAGGGCAGTTGGTGGCCTGCGTCACCGTCTCGTTCGGCACGGTGCAGCTGTACTGGTCCTGGTACGCCTCGCAGACACCGGTCACCGGATTGGTGCGGGAGCAGGTCGATGACACCGGCGTACAGCCGGCGGCAATCAGGGGCGAGCACTGGTCGGCGGTGTAGGTGCCGCCGCAACTCATCGTGCTCTGGTACTGCCAGCAGTCCCGGGTGATGGAGACACCATCGATGACCTTGGTGGCGGGCCCGTCGACGCACACCGGCGCGCTGGCCACCGAGCACCGGCTGTCGCCGGCGAGGCTGGGGCATTGGTTGTTCCAGGTGTCGGCAGCCGTGAACGTGGTCGCCGGCCTTGTGTACGAGAGGCGCATCTGCGGGATCGGCCCGTACGCGGGGTTCGGCGCCCAGCCCACCACCGCGCGGGTCGAGCTCGCGCGCCAGTAGGGGGACGAGAAGGTGCCGGTGATGTCGCTCGCCTGGATGTCGCTGGCCGACCCGCTGGGGCTGTAGCAGGTGGTGGTGCTGAGCGGCAAGCTGGTGCACTCCATGCCGTCACCGCCGTACGAGCAGGTGGTGACCAGCAGGTTGTTGCCGCTCTGGGTTCCTGCTGGGCAGGCGGCGTAGACGTCGATGAAGGGATGGATGGTCGTGCAGGTCATCGAGTCCCAGCCGCCGGTGCAGGACTCGACGGGGTCGTCGGCGATCATGGCGGTCAGGCTGCAGGTGCTGCCGGTGCACGACTTGTCTGCGACGTAGACGCCTCGCTCCGAGGGCGTGAAGCTGGGCCAGTTGTAGGTCGTGCCGATCACCGCGACCCGCTGGGGCGTGATGACCGGTGTCGTCATGTCGACATCGAAGAACGCCAGCGGCGTGCCCGAGCTGGTGACCCTGAAGTGCTGGCTCGAGTCCGGCCGGTCGGGCAGGCACTGCGCGGCCACGGCGGTCGATCCTGCGCTTGCCTGCGCGAACCAGTCGCCGGGCGAGCAACTGGTCGACCGAGCGACGGCGACGTTGAGCGAGTTCGAGCAGCTGTAGCTGCCGGCGGTCACGTAGCGGGCGCAGGACCGAGTCTCGGTGTGGGTCGCGATGGTGGCATCGGTGGTCGTGCAGCCGCTGTAGTACGAGGCCAGGCTGCCCAGATCGAGCGAGGGGTTGCGGGCGATGCGCGAAGCGGCTGCGACCGCCGGGTCGCTGGGGGAGATTGTGGGGCGGGCGGTGTTCGCCGAGGTGATGGCGGTGCGCAGCGCCTGGCAGCTGGGGTCGTTGGGCGTCGCCGCGCAGGCGGCGAGCTTCGCGCTGACCTCGGGGCCGAGTGCCGGGCGGCCGGCCAGCGCGGCCTCCGGTGGTGTGGTGGTGTACCCGGGGACGACACCCGTCGCCGACGGCTGGTTCACCATGCCCCGGATCGTGGTGTTGGCGGCACGACCTGCGGCCACGCCCTGGTCGTGAGAGGTCTGCGCGATCGCGGTGGTCTGAACGAGGACCAGGGCCTGGGTCATCACCCAGACGGTCAGGCGCTTGAACATCACGGCTCAGCCCCCTTTCATCTTCGCGAGAAAGGCCTGCGCTTCGCGCGAGAACTTCGGCGCCGTCTTCTGGATGAAGCGCAGCGCGTAGTCGATGCTGACGTCGCCGGCGGCCAGCGCGTAGCTGTCCGCCGCGAAGCAGGTACCCGCGGCGCAGGGCGTCGGAACCGACCGGTCCTTGATGAGGACGAAGGACGGCGTGGCGGTGATCGTGAAGCGGTCGAACGCCTGCGGGTCGATCTGGAAGCCGACCTTGCGCTGGCCGATGACCCGCTGGACTCGGGCCACGGTCTTCTGCAGCGAGTCGTCCACGAGACCGCGCAGCAACAGGGTGGCCCCGCTGCGCGCGGCCTGATCGACCAGGCGCTCCAGGGCCGGGTCGGGCATCGAGAAGCTCACGAAGACCAGCAGCGTCGGACCCACGGCCATGCCCGCCTTGGCGGGGTCGGGAGCGCCCATCGCATCGAAGCCGCCGGCGATCGCGCCGAGGTCGATCGTTCCTTGGGACTGCGGCTGAGGCAGCGCGTCGATGCGCGGGGCCGCGGGAACCGGCACCCGGGCGAGTTCTTCGTCGCTGGGCATGCGGTGCTTGCGCCGCGCCGCCTCGATGTCTTTGTCGGTGATCGTGGGTTGGCTGCGGGTGGCGCGAGCGATGTCGGCCTCGGTCACGGGGCTCTTGCCGGACGGAGCCTGGCCCTGGGCCTGAGCCACGGCGGCAGGCAGCGCGAACAGCGCGACCGCGATCGACGCAACGAACCGGGCCACGGGGCGGTCAGTAGCCCACACAGCAGTTCCTCTTGCGGAAGAGCATGAAGGCGAAGTCCTCGCCCAATACTGGGTACTCCTTGCCCGCACCCCAGAGCACGGTCGTGCGACCGAATGGCTGGCAGCACTTGCCGTCGAGCTTGTCGGTCGACGGAATGGGGTAGGTGAGGTTGGTCTTGTAGGAGGACTTGTCCATGATCGGCTCGAAGTAGGGGCCGCAGAGCCCGCGCGAGCCGTGCCAGCCCCAGGCGATGAGTTCGCGGTGCATCTTGGCGGTGAGGCGCTGGGCCAGCAGCGCGGCGGTGCGAACGCCGCCCATGTGGTACTGGACTTGGCCGTCCATGGGGTAGAGGCCGCCCTGACAGCCCGCACACCAGAAGAGCGTGTTCAACCCGAAGCCCGCGGTGGCTGCGACGCAGTCGGCCGCACAGGCGGCGATGGCGATCGGATTGGCGAAGAGCACCGCGTCCGGGTTGAGGATCAGCGTCAGCTCGTCGTCGTTCCAAAGCGGATCGACCTCGGTCAGGTAGGCCAGGTCGAAGCTGCCCCGCTCCAGGCAGGGGAAGTCGGTCACGACCTCGAGCCAGTAGAGGACCGGGTTGGTGTAGAAGTGCGCCTGGTAGAAGGAGCCTCCGTCACCGTCGCCCTCCGGGCGCGTGAACCTCGCGGCTTCCGGCGCGGCAATGCCGGGGTCGAGGTTCAGGCCGCCGAGTGACGGCAGGCAGAACGGCTTGCGGGTGGCTTCGACGTGGCGCGCCGGCTCCCAGAACCCGATCGACAGGCCGATCGTCGGATTCACGCCGCAACTGCAGACCGGATTGGCCGGGTTGTCGCCGTTGTCCTCCTGTCCACCGAAGTTGGCGATCGTGGCGCTGCCGATGGTGATGGGCAGCAGGCACGACCAGCAGATGTCGGTCAGCGGATTGGGGAACTTGCCCGTGCAGGTCGCCATGCCTGCCGCGGTGGCCAGCGAGGACGCAGCCAGCAGGCACAGCGCCGCGAAGAGTCGGTGGACGATGTTCATCGCACGGGCACCTCATCGATGCGAAGGCGTTGTCCCTCCTGCGAGACGATTGCCGGGACCGCCGCGATCCCGAACTTGCGCACGAGGGTTCCGTCCTGGTCGTAGAACACCGGCTTGTTCCAGCGCTTCATCAGGTCCAGGTAGCTGCCGCCCACGAGGATCGGTTTGACCTTGCCCTGGTAGTGCTCGATGAGCTCCCGCGCCCGAGCCACCTGGCCCGGGTCGCGCGCATCGAAGAACAGCAGGTGCTTCGACAGCGAGACGACTTCGAGCGGGTTCTTTCGTGTTCCCGCTGGGAACAGGACCGCGCCCGTGCCATCGACGACGTTGGACTGCAGCGTGAAGGTCGGATCGAAGTAGAAGGTGCGCGCGGCCTGGGCCCTGCGCAGGCCGTCGACTGGCCGGGGGTTGTTGATCGCATAGGCGGCACGGTCTCGTGCCTCCTGCTCGTGGCGCTTCAACTCGCCGCTCGCCTCCTTGGCGCGCAGCCGGGCCATGATCACGTCGAGCATGTTCTTCTCGGCCACCGGATAGGTCGGCCCGATGGTCCCTAGGTTCGCTGCCTGTGCGCCCAGCGCCCAGCAGGTTGCCGCTGCGAAGAGCCAGGGAGACAGGCGGGCGCGCATGTCACTTGCTCGGGCAGGCGATGGAGGCGCCCAGGCGCTGCAGGGCGGCGGTGTCGCGCTCGTGGGAAGCGCGGACCATGTTCATGAGGACCGGATCACCGTTGCCTTGCGCAAAGGCGCGACGCAGTTCGATCGTGCGCAGTGCACGCCCGCAGCGGCTGCGAAACGCCGCCATGTAGGCCTCGGCGCCGTCGCGCGCGGGCGGCGCCACCTGTGCGAGCAAGGCGAGGTAGGTGTCGATCGGCACGTCGTCCTGCAGGTCCAGGCGCTCGCCTTGGGCGGCCACCGTGCCCGCCAGGCACAACATCGACAGGAAAAGTGTTCGCTGCATGCGGCCCTCACAGCAGTGGGATGACGCGCGACTTGACGTCCTGCACGCGCACGAGCCCGCTCATGCTGTAGCGGGAGTCGAAGCTGTCCGGGCTGGTCCCCTGCACGTACAGGTGGCCGGCGGGGATGACCGTCGGGTCGATGGGCTCGAGGGGGCGACGGTCGAAGGTGTGCGTCTTGGCCAGGCCCACCGGCACGCCGTTGACGAACACCTCGCGTCCCCGCACCGTCACGACATCACCGGCGACGCCCGCGACGCGCTTGAACAGCGCCTGGTGGCGCAACCCGGGATAGGCTTGCAGGCCAGCTGGCCCCTCGAATGCGTAGACCACCAGGTCACCGCGGACGATCGCGCCCGATCGGTAGTCGACGAACGCGACCTTGTAGGGCAGGCTGGGCGTCCAGTTGAACAGCAGCGGCAGAACCGGGACGTGGTGGGCGAAGAGGCGGATCAGCGCGAGCGTCCAGACGCCGGCGACGAGCGCGAACACCACCCGGTGCCGCCGCAGGTCGTGCAGCATCAGCCGGCTGCCATGAAGCAGCCAGGGGCCCAGACCAACACGCTGGCTCGTCATGGCGGCGGCTACGACTTGGCGCCGACCTTCGCCTTGAGGGCGGCGGTGAGGTCGATGGCGTTGGACCAGCCCCCTGCCACGGCGGACTTGACCACCACCAGGCAGCGGCACTCGACGGGGATCTCGCGCAGCGCGCGGTCGAGGCGATCGCCGAAAGCCTGCGCCTGCGCGAGGGCGCGCTGGCGATCGTCGTCGGTCCTGCTGGCGCTGAGCAGCGCCGCGAACTCGGACTCCTTGGCGCGATAGACCTCGGCGATGTCGACGATGCCGATGACTTGAGCCGGCTTCACGACCAGCCGGTCATAGGCGAGCAGGGCCCCGGCGGTCACGAACACCGAGATCAGCGCATGGATGGCGAACGAGCTCATACCGCATACCCCCGGCGGCGAAGCAGTTCGGTGATGGCGTCGTCGATGGACAGTCCCTGTCGCAGGAGCGCATCCAGCGGGGCGTTGTCGTCCAGCTTGTTGCTGAAGAGCAGGTGCGAGAAGGGGTCGAGGATGATGCGCGCGACACCCTCGCCGATGGGCGAGGTGATGTAGCACTCGGAGAAGACGCCCGGCTCCATGCGCAGCGAGTTCAGCAGCCGCTTCTTCGGCTCGTCCATCGAGAAGCGGCCCGTTCGCGCGAGCAGTTCGATCGACTCGGGCTTCTGGCGCAGCAGGAAGGTCCAGTCCGAGCACTTCAGTGCGGACTCCATCTGTGCCGAGGTGAAGTAGTCGTCGCCGTTCTGGGTCGCCGTCACGAGGCTGCCGCCGTACTTGCGGGCGCGCCGCGCCGCCTCGTCGATCGCCGCGGCCATCACCACGTCGTTCTCGCTCGAGTCGCCCAGCTGCTGTTTGAGCTCATCGATGAACCAGACCTTTTTGCGGTTGCGCGTCAGGTACATCTCACGGGTGATCGCGTGGAACAGGATGATGTTGACCACCGCCTGCAGGTCGGGCTTGCGCTTGAGCTCCTCGCTCTCGATGACCACGAAGTCGTTGGAGAAGTCGATCGTGTTGCGGCCGCTGAAGAAGCGCGCGTACTGGCCGCCTTTGGCGTAGGGGTTGAGCATCACGGCCAGGTCGCGCACGCGCTGGTCCTCCTTGATGCCCAGCTCCTCGATCGTCCCTGGGACGAAGGCGTCGCGCAGGATCGTCATGTCCAGGTCCTGGCCGTACCTGGCCCAGAGCTTGAGCAACATCGCCGAGATCGCCTTCATCTGGACCTCGTCGAGCTGCTTCATCGAGGCCATCTTGGCGATGGCCGGCAACAGCATGTCGATGTCCTCGTTGATGTCGGTGACCAGCGGGAACGGGTTCAGCGAGATCTCGACGTCGGGCCGGAACTCGATGAAGGTGCCCTCGGCCTTGCGGCAGAGTTTCTCGAACGAGCGCCCCAGGTCCTGCATCCAGATCTTGGCGCCGATGGCCCGGTAGGACCACGCCAGCTCGTTGAGCAGGACCGACTTGCCCGAGCCCGGCGAGCCGATGACGGCGGCGTTGTAGTTGCCGTCGTTGTCGTAGAGGTCGAGCGTGAGCAGCTGGCCGCGGCGGCCGGCGAACATCAGGGTCGGCGTCTTGCTGCCCCGCCACTCGGCCAGGACCGGCGCGAGGTGGATGGCGTTGGCCATCGTCTTGCGGGTGACCCGCTTCATCTTGCGCAAGTCGCCGTGGAAGGCCGGCGACAGCGTCATCGGCAGGCTGGCCAGCAGCGCCTGGCGATGTTTGTAGACGTCGGCGTTGAGTTCGAAGCCGCGCGCGCGCCAGATGGACTTGGCCGTCTCCTGCGTCTGCGCGACCTTGGACGGATGGCAGAACAGGCCGAGCTGGTGGTACATGCTCACCAGCGCGCCGCCGGTGTCGATCGCGTCCGCGGCGGCCGACCAGTCGCGCGCTTTCTTGGCGACGTCGGGCATGACCACGGCCATCTTGCTGCCCGCGTTCTGCGTGGCCCGCACGTGGTTGGCCGTGACCACGGTCTTGGTTGAGTTGGGGTCCAGGATGTAGACCCCCATCGTCAGCAGGAAGGGCGAGCTGTACTGCAGGGCCGGCTGCATCAGGTCGCCGACCAGGGCACCCATCTGCCACAGGCCGAAGCGCTCGGGGAAGGACTTGATGGAGAAGAAGCGCACGTCCAGGCCTTCGCCCGCGCCTTCCTTCCACAGGTGAAGGCCGTTGGAGCGCGCATCCTGGATCGTGTCGTGGTCGACGATCTGGTCGCGCAGTTCACGCCCGTCGTCGTAGTGCAGGTCGGGCGCGGTGGCCGCGTCGATGCGATCCGGGTTGACGAACAGCGAACACCAGTTGATCAGGTCGGCCGCATCGCAGACGCGGTTGGGCAACGACGCCGAGCGCAGCGTGGTCGCCATGCCGTCGCGCAGTCCGACGATGCGCTCGCGGTCGGACAGGTTGGCGGGATCGGCCTTGACCGAGACGCTGACCATCAGGCGGAAGTCGCGGATCGTGTAGTGGAAGCCCTGGGTCAGGCTGTGGTGAGCGCCGTGAGACAGGTGCGCGTAGCGGCGCCGGGCCAGCTTGCGGTAGAGGTTGTCGTTGCGCGCCGGCCGGCCGAACGTCTGGGCCTTCTGGATCTGGTCGCGGTCTTCCATGCGCAGGTTGGCGTACCGGCGCAGTGGTGGGCAGACGTGGGGCGAGGCGAAGAGGTGGAACTGGATGCCCGTGTCGGGTGGGCAGTTCGAGTAGAGCGACACCAGCACGTCGACCATGCGGTCGTCGGCGCCACTCTGCGGCATCACCTCCAGGAGGAAGCCCATGCCGTCCTTGTTGACGAACAACTGCTCCTCGTCGAGGTAGGAGATGTAGGGCAGCCAGCTGGCGAACTGGTCGGCGGGCGATTCGTCCTTGTGCCCGAACGAGAACAGGCCAGGGCCGGACTTTTCGCTGGACCCCGTCGGCGACGCGCCGCCGAACAGGTTGAGGCGTAGGGACTCGAGCATGGAGGTGCCCTCTCAGGTCATTGGTCGGCGGCGGGCACGCGGTTCTGCAGCGCGCGCAGGGCTTGCGTGAGCGAGGGCGCGTCTTCGATCGGCGTGGTGGACGGGCCGTTGGGGCCAGCCGTCGCACCGGCCGACTTGGTGGCGGCCGGCGGCCGCGGCGCGCGGATCGGTACGAAGGGCTCGCGCTGCTGGCGCTGCACGTGGTCGACCAGCCAGCGGCCGTTGTCGACCTGGACGTAGACGAGGCTCTCGCCGACGAGATCGCGATCGGCGTCCTCCCAAGCCTTGATCCAAAGCCGGAGAACGCGCGGCGCGGCGCGCAGCGGCGCGGCGACATAGGCGGCGCCTTCGTCACCCGTGGCCGGGCGCGTAGAGGCGTTGAGCATCGTCGGCGCGGCACGCGGCGCGCTGCCTGCGGGGGCGGCCTGGGGAGACGTGTCCACGGGAGGCGCGGCGGAGCGGCGCTGCGCCGGCAGGTTGTTCTGCAGCGCGTTGTAGTAGGTGCCGGACACCGAGTCGCACCGGACACCCTCGGGGGCCTTGCACGCGTACTTGGACTCGCCGTCCAGGCCGGTGATCGCGCAGCCCGGGAGCACGGCCGCGAGGACGATCACGCCGCCGACCACGATGAGGAACCTGCTCATGGCGCCTTCTCCTGGGTGATGGCCTTGGAGGTCGCGACGGGTGAGCCAATGGCAGCCGCCGCGGCGATGCGGCGCTCGACCTCGGTCCCGGGGACGTAGCCGGTGGTCCGCGTGCCATCGGCGTAGAACATCGTGGGCGTGCCGTTGACGCCGAGTTGTCGCGCCAGTTGGAGGTTGCGGTCGAGCGCAGTCGGGCAGTCGGCCTGGCTGTTCAGGCCGCTGGTGTCGGCGTTTAGCATCACCGCTTGCCAGCTCTTCGCTGGATCGGTGGAGCAGAGGATCGCCTGTGGCAGTTGCCGGCCCTGGAAGGGCAGCAGGAACGTGTAGACCGTGACGTCCTGGAGCTTGGCCAGCTCCGGCTCGAGCCGCCGGCAGAACGAGCAGGAGGGGTCGCTGAAGGCGTAGAGCGTGCGCGCGCCGCTGCCGTGCACGACCTTCAGGGCGTCCTGCAGCGGCAGCTTCGCGATGTCGATCGGCCGGTCGGTGCTGTCGGCCGTATCGACCGCCGGGCGGACGGCCTGTGCCCGCGCAAGTTTCGGTCCGGTGATGTCGGTCGCCGTCTTCGCGTCCAGCAGGCGACCCATGATGAAGTACCGCGGGTTCTTCGGCGACACGAAAGCCACGTTCGGCCCCATCCACACCTCGTAGATCCCGGGGACCTCGCTGGCCGCGACCGACGAGAAGGTGGTCGCCGGGTACGCGCGCTTGAGGGTGGCGAGCAGCCGGGCTTCGTCGGCCGACGGGCCGGCCACGGCGGACTGCACGGCCAGCGCCAGGATGGCGCCGGCCAAGAGGCGTTCATTCTTCATCGGTGGTCACCTTCAGGTAGCGCTCGGAGGGGTCCGTGCGGCCAGGCAGCGAGGTGGGGGCGTTGGACGCCGTGCTGGCGTCAGAGCCCTCGATGCGCACGCCCTTGGTCAGGACGACATCGATCTCCCGGCCGGCGTCGACTTCGATGATCGGAAAGGTCTGCTCGGCCAGCTTGATGTAGTACTGCGCCAGCCGGTCCAGGGCCTTGCCGACACCCGAGCCTATGCCGGCGCGGTAAGCGTCGCCGCCCGAGGCCGTCGCGACCGACCCCAGCGGCGAGGTGCTGTAGGTCGTGTTGGCTTGCGAGAAACCCTGGCCGATCCCGCTGACCACGCCGGCGAGCAGCGCGTTGGCCAGCATCTGGCCCTGTTTGGTGACCAGGCGGCCGCGCATGCCGACCTTGCCGTCCTCGCCGAAGACCGAGCCCTGGATCTTCACTTCCAGCGGATCGCCGTTGGGACGAACGCAGGACAGGAGTTCGGTGCGCAGGTAGGCGCGCTCCGAGCTGATGTCGCCGTAGCCCGCGGCGATGACGAAGCACTCGCGGTACTCGGCCCGGTAGCGGTTGGGCAGGACCGAGTTGTCCGACAGGCGGATCAGCACCGGGTGCGGATTGCTCTGGGCCTGTCCGCCGGTGGGAGCGTCCAGGCCGCCGAGAAGTTGGCCCTTGGTGAAGCTGATGGGCAGGAAGCTGTCGAGTGTCTCGCGCCTCTTGCCGCCGCCCTCGGCAGCGTCGCTGGCGCGCACTGGCGCGGCCAGTGTGACCCGCGTGAGCTGAGGCTGCGCCGGCGCTGCCGCGACGTCGATGCCACTGGGTGACGCGCTGTTGGGCAGGCCGGGCGGCATCGCGCCACGCTGGTAAACCACGGGCGGCGGCGGCGCGGGCGGCAAGGCGGCCGGTGCGCGAGGCAGCGTCGACTCGGGCGGATTGCCAAGGGGCGGATTGGCGGGGCCAGCCGCCATCCCGGGCGCAGAAGCCGCGCGTGCCGCATCCAGGGGGCGCGACTTGAGCCGCTCCTCCATCTCCGCGAGACGGCGAAGCAGTTCCTGCTGCTTGTCGTTGAGGTCGCGGTTGACCCTGCGCTGCTCGTCGCGTTCGGCCTTGTAGCTCTCGAGTTCCTTGCCGGCCTTGCCGATCCAGACCTCGGAGTCCTTCACCTGCGAACCCGGCGCCATCAGATCGACGTTGGTCGGTCGCACGTCGCTCTTGGCCGCAGCGGCCGCGGCGCGCTGAGCGCTGTCGCCCGACCCTGCGGAGAACACGGCCCATAGCAGGCCCACCCCGCAACCGGAGATCAGGGCGGCCATCGTCCATTGGCGCGCGCGCGGCGACATGCGCTCGGCAACGCCCGCCCAGCGCTCGCGAAGGTTGTCGGCGAAGCTGGCCATGGTCAGCTCCCCTGGCGGATGACGTAGACGGACGTGCTCTCGCCGGGGCGCAGGTTGTGGTTCTCGATCGAGACGGCCAGCACGCCGCCGCGCTCGCGATCGAACTCCTGTTCAGCGAGGACCATGCCCTGGGTCGACACGTTGGTGAGCACGTAGCGCTCGCCGACCAGGCCGCGTCCCTCGTACAGGCGCACCAGGGCGAACTTCGCCTCCTGCCAGAGCTGGATCGGGCGGTTCACCTCGTCCACCCGGATGTCCGTGGGCGGCCGGTCCGCCGCCATGGCCACCAACATGCCCTTCAGGGCGCGCACGTGCTGCGGCGTGCGGGCGGAAGCCGTTGAGCCGCCGGGCTCAGCGCGGGACAGTCGGGCTGTCTTGTCGCGGATGACGATCGTGTCTGCTGGCGTGTCGGACCGCCGCAGCAGCAGCGTGTAGGTCGCGTGCTGCGTCGACACGAAGAGGTTGACCGGCTTGCCCGGGCCGCCCACCGGGCGCACGTAGATCTCGCCCTTGTCGACGTCGCACTCGAGAACGATCTCGCCCGCGGGATTCACCATACCCGTGGCCGGCGCCGGCGACGCACCGGGTTGCGGCGGCACGGCGGACGTGATCGCGGCGCCGCAGTTGGTCGAGTAGATGTTGCCGAAGACGTTCGTGATCGGCGCGCCGTCGACGCGGATGCGGGTGGCCTCCTTGATCGACAAGACGGCATCGACGGAGACCCCGTCGCTGCCCTCGACGACCTGCAGCGCGAGCGCGGGCGACGCGCTAGCGAGCAGGAGCGCCGTTGGGATCAGCAGCGCCGACGCGAACTTGCTGGCCAGCTTGCGCATACGGGATCTCCTTGAACGACTGGATGTGGACGCGCCCGCCGACGTACTGGAACTGCGCCAGGTACGAACGCGTTTCGGGATCGGTGACGTCGGCGCCGTTGATCTGCCTGCGAAGGCGGCCGGTGACGACCACGGACTGCTTGGACTCGTCGGCAGCGAGTTGCTGCACCAGGAAGAAGGTCGCGGCGTTGTTGCTGCGCAGTCGCTCGGCCTCGATGTCCATCTTGGTCTTCATGGCCGCGTGCTGATCCGGCGCGACCCAGTTCAGCAGCACGTTCTTCTTCCAGTCGACGGTCGTCGGCGTGACGTCCAGGACCAGCCAGGCGACATAGCTGGCCATCTCCTCGAGGTACTCGCGGCTGGCCTTCTCCTTGGTGACCCAGAAGGTCCGGTCGATGTTGGGCGGCACGATGACCGTCCGGTCCGAGCCGACGATGCTGACGATCACCACGAGGCACAGGAGCACGCTGAGCGACAGCGCACCCACGATGGCGCTGAGGACTCGATTGGCCCGGCGTTGCGCGCGCAGGTCGTTCTGGTGCTGGGCAAAGTCCATGGCGTGGTCCTGCGGGGTTCAGCCGACCATGCGTCGGATGTGCGACGGCGGGGTCGCGCGCATGGCGGTGGCGGGGTTGGTGGGCAAGGCCCAGTACGCCCAATGCATCGCGAAGGCCGGGTGCTTGTCGGCCTTGGTGCGAGAGATCCACCGACTGAGGAAGAAGCCGGCGCCGGCGCAGAGCACGAAGCCCCACTTGGTGCCGGACATCCAGCCGAGGAACAGAAAGAAGACGAAGGGGAAGGCGACGTCGGCATCCCAGAAGCCGAGCTTCCACTGGTCGTCCAGGCGTCGAGGGATGTAGGTGTCCGACTGCATGGCGCTTCCCCTTTCTCCGTCGTGCTGCCGACCGGCTCAGATGACCGCACCCAGGATTGCGCCGGCGATGGTCAGCCCGACCGCGCCGAAGATCGCCATGCCCAGGTAGAACAGGACGGGCCCGAAGTTGCGCAGGGCGGCCAGGCTGATGAAGGCGACCACGAAGCCGACGAAGCCGACGAGCGCCTTGACGCCCGGCGCCAAGGCGGCCAGCTGCGCCAACGCGGCCGCGAGCGGACCTGCGATGCCGGTGAAGGCCACCAGGTCCAGCGCATGGCTGGGGGCCACGGCCATGAGGCCGGTGATGAAGGTGAGGAACAGGCCGATGCCCAGCATCACCTTGCGCGAAGGGAGGGCCAGGGTCGGTGCGGCGGTTGCATGCATTGCGTTCTCCAAGAGAAGGTGGTGAGTTCAGGGAGTCGGGCGGATGCTGCCGAAAGAGGCAATGGCCCGTTGCACGATTCGCTCGGCGCCGAGCTCGAGTGCCAGCTCGACGCACGCGTCGGCGAGATAGCTGAGGTCGATGACCGGATCCCTCGTGGATTTCTGGATGCGCCGCAGCTCGGCAAAGCTCTCGCTCCGGACGATGGTTGCCTTCCATCCAGGGCGGGGCTTGCGCCTTTGCTGCGGGGATGCGGCCGGCGATGCGTCCGCGGCCGGGTCAACGGCTGCGAGCGCAGGGTCGGCGGGAGGGGTGCGCGCGGGTCGTGCGACGGGTCGATCCATCACATCACTCCCATGCTCGTGAAGACGACTTCGACCCGGCGGTTTCGGCTGCGGCCGCTCTCGTCGTCGTTGGACGCGACGAAGCAGCATCGCCCCTTCGCGTCGATGGCAATCACGTTCGGCAGGTCGGGCACGGCGTCGCGGATGAAGTTGCGCACCGCAAGGGCACGGGCCAGCGCGAGCTGCTGGTTGACCTCGTCGGGACCGACGCTGTCCGTGCGACCGGAGATGACGATGCGGTCGGACTCGCGCGCCAGGCGCAGCGATCGGCGAAGCGTTTGCCGCGACTCCGCAGTGAGGGCAGCGGACCCGAACGGGAACGTCAGCAGGATGTGCGTGTCCGACGGGTCGGCCCGTTGCGTGCTCGCCTGCGCCGCCGCCGCGCGGGGTGGGACCAGCGGCGATGGCTCGGCCGCCGCGGCGGCAGCGACTCCGTGGCTGGACGGGTCCGTGGCCGTGGCAGCAACCGGCAGTGCTGCGGGACCAGGCAGAGTCTTGGGCGTGAGCGTGGGGCACGCCGGCTCCGCGCACGCGGCGAAGTAGGCGTTCTGGCCGAAGCTCAGCTGCACGATGCGAAGCGGCGCAGGTCGCGCCGGCGCTGTCGCTGCCTGTGCCTGAGCCTCGTTCGCGCGTGGCGCGAAAGTACACGACGCGGTGGCGGCCACGAGCGCGACGGCGAAGCCGCACGCCACCGCGATCCGGGTGCGGTGCAGGTTCATGGACTGACCCTTGCAGAGAGAATGAGCGGCGCCTGGGCGGCCGCCGCGACTGGCGCACTGGCAGATCGCGGTGGGGCAGGGGGCTGCGCGCGATGACCGGCAACTTGACCCGGCAGGCGCCGGTA
>NZ_JBFXIO010000074.1:0-14687 GCF_050175855.1 Piscinibacter sp. | reverse complement strand
GCCCCGGACATCCTGCGCTTCGGCTTCACGCCGCTGTACACGAGCTTCACGGAAGTCTGGGACGCCGTCGAGCACCTGCGCCAGGTGCTCGAATCCGGCGAGTGGAGGCAGGCGCGCTTCAACCAGAAGGCGGCGGTGACATGAGCTGTCCCTACCACCCGGACCCACACCACGAAGGCGAGCGCATCGTCGCCGACGAGGGCGCGAAGCTCGACTTCTCGCGCGACATGAGCTACGGCGACTACCTGCAGCTCGACGCCGTGCTGAATGCGCAGAAGCCGCTCTCGCCCGACCACAACGAGATGCTCTTCATCGTGCAGCACCAGACCAGCGAGCTGTGGATGAAGCTGATGCTGCACGAGCTCTCGGCGGCAGTGGGCTGCATCGCCAAGGACGACCTCGGCAGCGCCTTCAAGATGCTGGCGCGCGTCAGCAAGATCATGGAGCAGCTGGTGCACGCCTGGGACGTGCTGGCCACGATGACGCCGCCGGAGTACTCGGCGATCCGGCCTTACCTGAGCAACAGCAGCGGCTTCCAGAGCTGGCAGTACCGCTGCATCGAGTTCATGCTGGGCAACAAGAACGCGGCGATGCTCAAGCCGCATGCGCACCGGCCCGACCTGCTGGCGAAGGTGGAAGCGGCGTGGCGCGCGCCGTCGCTCTATGACGAATCGCTGCGCCTGCTGGCGCGCCGCGGCATGGCCGTGCCGGCCAGCCACCTCGAGCGCGACTGGACCCAGCCCTACCCGGCCAGCGATGCCGTCGAGCAGGCCTGGCTCACCGTCTACCGCGACCCGAAGCAGCACTGGGACCTGTACCAGCTCGGCGAGGAACTCACCGACATGGAAGACGCCTTCCGGCTCTGGCGCTTCCGCCACGTGACCACGGTCGAACGCGTGATCGGGTTCAAGCGCGGCACCGGCGGCACCAGCGGGGTGGGCTACCTGCGCAAGATGCTCGACACCGTGCTCTTCCCGGAGATCTGGAAGCTCAGAACCGACCTCTGAGCCGGGCTCGGAGGTCGGTGCCGCGCGTCAGAAGCTCTGCCAATCGTCGCCCGCAGGAACGGGCTCGAGTTTCTTCGGCGCGGCAGGCGACACGCTGGCCGGCTTGACCGGTGCCGCCTTCGGGGCCTTGGCCGCCACGGGCTTGCTCGCCGGCTTGGCGGCGACCGGCTTGGGCGCTGCCACCGCAGCCGTGGAGACCGCAGCATGCGCCTCGCCCTGCGCCAGCTTGAACACCGCCACCGCCTGCACCAGCTGCTGCGCCTGCTGCTTCAGGCTCTCGGCCGCCGCGGCGCTCTCTTCCACCAGCGCGGCGTTCTGCTGCGTGGCCTGGTCCATCTGGCTGACGGCCTGGCCCACCTGCTGAACGCCCGAGCTCTGCTCGACACTGGCCGAGCTGATCTCGGCGACGATGTCGCTGACGCGGCGGATCGAGTCGACGATCTCCTGCATGGTCTGCCCGGCGCGATCGACCAGCGCCGTGCCGCGCTCGACGCGCTCCACGCTCGCGCCGATCAGCGCCTTGATCTCCTTGGCTGCCTCGGCGCTGCGCTGCGCGAGGCTGCGCACTTCGCCGGCCACCACGGCGAAGCCGCGGCCCTGCTCGCCGGCACGTGCGGCTTCGACGGCGGCATTGAGCGCCAGGATGTTGGTCTGGAAGGCGATACCGTCGATCACCGAGATGATGTCGGCGATCTTCCGGCTGCTGTCGTTGATGTCCTTCATGGTGGACACCACCTGGCCGACCACCTCGCCGCCTTCCACCGCCACGCTGGAGGCGCCCAGCGCGAGCTGGTTGGCCTGCTTGGCGTTGTCGGCGTTGTTGCGCACCGTGGAGCCAAGCTGGTCCATGGTCGCCGCGGTCTGCTGCAGCGAACTGGCCTGGTGCTCGGTGCGGCTGGAGAGATCCTGGTTGCCCTGGGCGATCTGCGCGCTCGAGATGGCCACGTTTTCCGAACCCTGGCGCACCTTGCTCACTGCCTCGGCCAGGCCGCGCTGCATGGTGGCCAGGCGGGCCATCACGCTGGTGCTGTCGCCGGGGCGCAGCCGGATGTGCGTGCTCAGGTCGCCCTCGGCCACGGCACGCGCCACCTCGGCGGCCTCGCCGGGCTCGCCACCGAGCTGCCCGATCAGGCGCCGCGTGATCAGCAGCGACAGGCCGATGCCGAGCAGCAGCGTCACCGCCAGCAGCGCGATCACCAGCGCACGCGCCTGCTCATAGACGCCGACGACATGTTCGGCCGCCTGCTGCCCGCCCGCGAAGTTGTACTTGTTGAGTGCGTCCAGCGCGGAGACCGTCTCGTCGAAGGCCATGCTGGCCAGGCCGTCGCTGATGTCGGCGGCGTCCTGCTGCTGCTTGTCACGGCCGAGCTTGACGACCTTCTTCTGCGCCGCCTCGTAGCCCGACCAGCCCTTGCCGAGCGCGGCGAAGAGCGCCCGCTCCTCGTCGCTCTCGACCAGCGGCTCGTAGGCGGCCAGTGCCGAGGCCGCGGCCTTCGCGGACTGCGTCATCTTGTCTTCGTACTCGGCGTGGTAGCTGGTGTCGGAGGCGCGGCTGTGCTTCATCTCGAAGTCGCGCGACTCCACCACGGCCGCACGCAGCGCAGCGATGTGGCCGACGCCCTGCAGCCACTTGGCGTTCAGGCTCATGGCTTCCTGGTCGACCTGGCGCAGCCCGAGCAGGGAGGCGACGCCGATCACGGCGGTCAGCGCCAGCACCGTGAAGAAGGCGGCAAAGAGTTGCTGGCCGACGCGCAGCCTGCCGAAGGCTGCGCCCAGGCTGTAGAGGATCTTCATGGAGTGTTCCGGCTGGTGATCGGGAGGACGACGACCGCCGGGCTCACTTCTTGTGGCCGATGTAGCTGGCGCCGATGATCTTGCCGCTGCCGTCCTTGATCGGGTTGTAGCAGGCGTCGAAGGCGGTGCCGAGCACGTCGATCGGGCCGCAGTACTGCTGGCCCTTCGAGACCGCCTCGTAGGCCGCGTTGCGGGCCAGTTGCGTGCCGACGCCGCGCTTGCCTTCCGGCGTGAGCACGTTGGTGCTGACGCGCACGAATTCGTCGCCGCTCTTCACGAACACCGTGGCCGTGGCGTTGTGCGCCTTGCGGATGGCGTCGACCACGTCGTAGTTGTTGTTGATCTTGCGCTCGCCGAAGAACATGCCGGGAACTTCCTTGTCACCGGCCTTGTCGGTGCCGTTGAGCTTGGGCGCGCCGATCTTCGCCAGGCGCGCGTCGAGATCGGCGATGGTGGCCTTCGGATCGTAGGCGTGGGCGCTCGAGACACCGGCAGCGAGGGCGACGGTGGCGAGGATGGCGGTGAACTTCATGGCGACTCCTGTCACGGGGTGGGTTGTGTATGGACATGCGGACCCTCATGTCCTCCTGGCCCGGGCTATCGGCATCACAAGTGGCCGACTTGAGCCGCCTCCCGTGAGCGCACCAATCCGGTGCGCGAGGCCCGGCCGATACAATCCGCCCCCCGATGAGCCTGCCAGACCGCCTTGCCGTCCTGCCCCAGTACCTGCTGCCCAAGCAGGCGTTGACCGCATTTGCCGGGCGCGCCGCGTCGTTCGCGGCCGGCGAATGGACGACCTCGGCGATCCGTCGCTTCGTGGCGCGCTACGGCGTCGACATGAACGAAGCGGCCGATCCGGACATCGCGCATTACGCCACCTTCAATGACTTTTTCACGCGCGCGCTCCGTCCCGGTGCGCGCCCGCTGGCGGACTCGCCCTGGCTGTGCCCGGTCGACGGCACGATCAGCCAGTTCGGCGCGATCGAGCGCGACCAGATCCTGCAGGCCAAGGGCCACCGCTACAGCACCACTGCACTGGTCGGCGGCGACGCGGCGCTGGCGGCGCGATTCGAGGGCGGCCAGTTCGCCACGCTGTACCTCAGCCCGCGCGACTACCACCGCATCCACATGCCCTGCGCCGGCCGGCTGACGCGGATGATCCATGTGCCCGGCGCGCTGTTCTCGGTCAACCCGACCACGGCGCGCGGCGTGCCGGGGCTGTTCGCGCGCAACGAGCGGGTGGTCTGCGTCTTCGAGTCCGATCAAGGCCCGTTCGTGCTGACGCTGGTGGGCGCCACCATCGTCGGCAGCATGGCCACGGTGTGGCACGGCGTGGTCAATCCGCCGCGCCCGGGCACGCTGCGCGAGTGGAGCTACCCCGAGCGTGGCGAAGGGTCGGTTTCGCTGGCACGCGGCGCGGAGATGGGCCGCTTCCTGCTCGGCTCGACGGTGGTGATGCTGTTCCCGAAGGACACGCTGCGCTTCAACCCCGAGTGGGCGCCCGGGCGGGCCATCCGCATGGGTGAGGCGATGGGGCTGGCCGCCGGCAGCGACTGACTCCGGTCTGCCGCCGAGCGCTTCACGGCATCACTTCACACGCCGCCGGCACGCCGCCGCGCCGAGCGTGACAGGGGCTCAAGATCGGCGCGGTCCGGCCGATCACCCCTGATCCGCCTGATCCGACGAATGCTGCCTCTCCCGCCCTCGCTCTCCGGTTCCACGGGAGCGAACACCCTGCCCGCCCTGGACCTGCGCGGCCTGCGCGCCGGCGTCGCCGCGATGTACGACGGCGCCGACCGCGCCTGCGCCCAGCTGCGCGGCGCCCAGCTGGCCACCGTGCTGCGCCTGACGCCCTACGCCATGGCAGCCAACGTGGGCAGCGGCCTGGCGGTGCTGTGGGCCTTCCGAGGCGCCATGCCGGCCGGCATGGCGTGGTGGTTCGCGGCACTGGCTGTGGTGGCGGCACTGGCCACGCGGAACTGGTGGCAGCAACGCCATCGCCGCCTCGAGACCGCGTCGCCGCGGGCCGTGCATCGCGCCACGCGCAACGCCGCGCTGCTGGCCGGCGTCTGGGCCGCCGTGCCCCTGCTGTGGTTCCCCACCGCCACCGCCGCGCAGCAGATCCTGGTGGCCACGCTGTTCACCGGCATGCTCGGTGCCGGCACCTTCATGCTCGCCCCCCTGCCCCGCGCCGCCGTGACCTATGGGGCGATCTATACGGTGGCTGCGCTGGGTGCCTTGCTGCAGACGCGCGATGCGGACTTCAGCGGCGTGATCGCCCTGATCTCGCTGTATTCGCCGATGGTGGTGCTCGGCTCGCTGGCCGGCTGGCGCAAGTCGGCAGCCCTGATCGCCTCGCAGAACGAGGCGGTGCGCCAGGAGCGCATGCTCTCGGTGCTGCTGCAGGACTTCGAGCAGCACGCCGACGAGGCGCTGTGGGAGACCGGCATGTCGGGCCACCTGCAGCATCTGTCGCCGCGGCTGGGCGAGCTGCTCGGCGTGACCGAGGACGACATCCGCTCGCAGCCGCTGCTGGCCTTGCTGGAGCGGCGCGCCGTCGAGGGCTTCGACGAGTTGCAGCATGCACTGGACGCCGGTGCGCCGTTCCGCGAGCAGCCGCTGGCCGTGCGCCACGGCGACGGCGTGCGCCACCTGGCCTTCAACGGCAAGCGGCTGCTCGACGAGCGCGGCCGCACGCTTGGCTGGCGCGGCGTGATCGCCGACGTCACCGACAAGGTGGCCAGCGAGCGGCAGCTGCGCCAGCTCGCCCACGCCGATTCACTCACCGGCCTCGCCAACCGCTTCATGTTGCGTGACGCGCTCGCCGCGGCGCTGCGCCAGAAACGGCCCGGCGCGCTGCTGATGGTCGACCTCGACCACTTCAAGCGCGTCAACGATGACCTGGGCCACAGCGCCGGCGACGAACTGCTCAAGTCCATCGCCCAGCGGCTGCGCGACAGCCTGCGCGCCGGCGACATGGTGGCGCGGCTCGGCGGCGACGAGTTTGCCGTCGTGATGACGCATTCCGGCGAGGCGCAGGAGGCCGCCGCGCTGGCCGGCCGGCTGATCGATGCGCTGCAGTGGCCGGTCGACGTGCAGGGCCGCCACCTGCGCGTGGGTGCCAGCGTGGGCATTGCGCTGTTCGACACCGTCGAATCCGGTGTCGACGACCTGCTCGTGCAAGCCGACACCGCGCTCTATGCCGCCAAGGAAGGCGGCCGCGGGCGTCACGCCTTCTACACGCCGGCGATGGGCGAGCACAGCCGCCGCCGCGTGGCGGTGGAGGAAGGCCTGCGCCACGCCGTGCTGCACGAGCAGCTGTCGCTGCACTGGCAGCCCAAGGTGGACATCGAGAGCTGGACCATCGTCGGCGCCGAGGCGCTGATGCGCTGGGACCATCCGGCGCTCGGCCGCGTCAACCCGGCAGAATTCATACCCATTGCCGAGCAGACGGGGCTGATCGACGACCTCGGCCGTTGGGCGCTGCACGAGGCCTGCCGTGCCGCCGCCGGCCCGCTGGCCGGGGTGTGCATCTCGGTCAACCTGTCACCGGCCCAGCTGCGCGACGCGCGCTTCGTCAACCACGTGCGCGATGCGCTGCGCGAATCGGGCCTGAAGCCGGCCATGCTGGAGCTGGAGATCACCGAGTCGGTGCTGATGGAAGACGTGCACGGCGCGCTCGAGCAGCTCCACGCGCTGCGCGGGCTGGGCGTGCGCGTGGCGCTCGACGACTTCGGCACCGGCTTCTCGTCGCTGGCCTACCTGCGCCGCTTCCCCTTCGACACGCTGAAGATCGACCGCGCCTTCGTCAACGAGGTGCTGCTGCAGAAGGACGCGCGGGCCATCGTCCGCATGATCGCCCAGCTGGCCACCACGCTGGGCATGCGCACGGTGTGCGAAGGCGTCGAGACCGCGCAGCAGCTGGCTGTGGTGGCCAAGGCCGGCTGTCACGAGGTGCAGGGCTACCTCGTCTCGCCGCCCAAGCCGCTGATCGAGCTGCAGAAGTTCCGCACCGCGTGGCAACCGCACGCACCGGAGATGAACACGCTGCACTGAGCCCGGCCGGGTCTCAGCCACGAAGGCCGAGCATCGCCCTCGCTTCGCCCGGGCTGGCCACCTCGCGGCCGGCGCGGCGGGCGCAGGCCGCCAGCGCCTCGATCAGCGCGCCGTTGCCCGGTGCACGCTCGCCGCCGGGGAGGTAGAAGGTGTCTTCCAGACCGCTGCGCAGCATGCCGCCGAGCTCGGCGGTGCGCTGGTGCACCGGCCAGATCTCGGCGCGGCCGATCAGCGTGGTCTGCCAGACGCTGCCGGGCTTCACCCAGCGCGGCAGCAGTTGCAGCAGGTCGGCATCGCAGGGCATGCCCGAGGCCACGCCCATCACGAAGTTGTACTCGGGCCGGCCCATCTCCGGCTTGAGCATGCCGGCGTCGAGATACATGCCCACCGAGCGCACGATGCCGACGTCGAAGCACTCGAACTCCGGGTGCGTGCCGCACTCTTCCATCACGTCGAGAAACTGCTGCACCTTGGGCACCGGGTTGTCGAACACCATCGGCGGCCAGGCCCACTGCCCGTCGGACTTGATCTTCAGGTAGTTGAGGCTGCCGGCGTTGCAGGCGGCGATCTCCGGCTTGACGCGGCGGATGCAGGCGGCGGGGCCGGAGATGTCCTTGCCGATCACGCCGGTGGTGAGGTTGATGATCACGCCGGGGCAGGCCGCGCGGATCGCATTCACCACGGCTTCGGCCACGCCCGGATCCCAGCTCGGCAGGTGGCCCATGCCGCTCTCCTGCGCGCGCAGGTGCACGTGCATGATCGAGGCGCCGGCATTGAATGCATCGCGCGCCTCGGCGGCCATCTGCGCCGGCGTGACCGGCACCGGATGCTGCTTCGGGTCGGTGAGCACGCCGGTGAGCGCGCAGGTGAGGATCGCCTTGTCCATGGTCAGTCGAGCTCCAGTTCGACGAGAACAGCGCCGGCAGCCACCTGTCGGCCTTCGCTCGCCGCCACGCGCACCACGCGGCCGGCGGCGCCGGCGCTGACCCACATCTCCATCTTCATCGCCTCGATGCAGGCCAGCGGCTGGCCGGCCTCGACGGCCTCGCCCTCGCTCACCGCGACCTTGGCCACGACGCCGGCCACCGGCGCGAGCGCTCGGCGCGGGTCGCGCGCGGCGGCGGCCCGGGGGAGCGCCGACGGCTCGGCGAAGACGAAACCATGGGCATCCCGCGCGAAGTGCAGCTCATCGCCGTACCAGCGGGCCACTGCACTGCTCTGCACGCCCTGCCACTCGTAGCGCAGCGAGGCCTCGCCGGCCTCGATCAGCCTGATCGCATGGGACGCGCCGGCCAGCCCCACCTGCACGCGGCCACCTGCGCCCGGCCGCACGCGCATCGCCATGCGCTGCTCGCCACAGGCGAGCGCGAGGTCGTACGCCGCGACGCTGTCGGGCCGTTGCGGCGTGCCCGCGCGCAGCGCGAAGGCCGCAGCGGCCAGGCACCAGTCTTCGTCGCCGGGGGTCGGAGCCGCGTACAGCGCATCGCCCTGCGCCTGCGCGGCATCGAGCCAGGCGGTGGTGGTCTCGGCGCGGCGGAAGGTCGGGTGGTCGAGCAGATCGCGCAGGTAGCGCGCGTTGTTCCTCAGGCCCAGCAAGGGCGCGGTGGCGAGCGCCGCCCGCAGCCGGCGGATCGCGTCGTCGCGGTCGCGGCCGTGGGCGATCAGCTTGGCCACCATCGCGTCGTAGAACGGGCTCACCGTGCCGCCCTCGGCGATGCCATGATCGATGCGCACGCCGGGCTGCAGCGCCGACTCCGGCCGCCAGTGCCGCACCGTGCCGGTCTGCGGTGCAAAGCCGGCGTACGGATCCTCCGCATACAGCCGCACCTCGATCGCATGGCCGCGCATCGCCAGTTGCTCCTGCGCCATCGGCAGCGGCTCGCCCGCCGCCACGCGCAACTGCCACTCCACCAGATCGAGGCCGGTCACGCACTCGGTCACCGGATGCTCCACCTGCAGCCGCGTATTCATCTCGAGGAAGAAGTGCCGGCCGGCCTGGTCGAGCATGAACTCCACCGTGCCCGCGCCCACGTAGCCCACCGCCCGAGCCGCCGCCACCGCATCGCGGCCCATCGCCTCGCGCAGCGTCGGCGACACCACCGGCGAGGGCGACTCCTCGATCACCTTCTGGCGACGGCGCTGCGCGCTGCAGTCGCGCTCGCCAAGGTGGATGACGTGCCCCTGCGTGTCGGCAAACACCTGGATCTCGATGTGGCGGCCATGCTCGATCAGCCGCTCCAGCATCAGGGCGTCGTCACGGAAGGCGCTGCGGGCCTCGCGTCGCGCTCCGGCGATCGCTTCGTCGAGCTCGCCCTCGGCGCGCACCAGCCGCATGCCGCGCCCGCCGCCGCCGGCCACGGCCTTCACCAGCAGCGGGAAGCCGAGCTTCAGCGCCTCGGCGCGCAGCGTGGCGTCGTCCTGTGCCTCGCCGAGATAGCCCGGTGCGCAGGGCACGCCGGCATCGTGCATGCGGCGTTTGGCCTGCGCCTTGTCGCCCATCGCACGAATCGCCTCGGGCGGCGGGCCGATGAACACCAGCCCGGCGTCGAGGCAGGCCTGGGCGAAGGTGGCGTTCTCGCTGAGGAAGCCGTAGCCGGGGTGGATGGCCTGCGCGCCGCTGCGCCCTGCCGCCTCGATGATCGCCACCGCGTTCAGGTAGGACTCCGCCGCGGGCGAAGCGCCGATGTGAACCGCGGCATCGGCCTGCCGCACGTGCGGCGCCTGCGCATCGGCATCGCTGAACACCGCGACGGTGCGGTAGCCGAGCGCACGCGCCGTGCGGATCACGCGGCAGGCGATCTCGCCGCGGTTGGCGATGAGGATGGTCTCGAACGTCACTGCGCCATCCAGTTCGCCTTGCGCTTCTGCAGGAACGCCGTCTGACCCTCGGTGCCTTCCGCCGACAGCGCCGCACGCGAGAACACCTCGGCCGCTTCCTGGATCAGCGAGGCCGGGCTGTGCAGCCGCGCCTTGGCGATCAGCGCCTTGGTGGCCGCCACCGCCTGCGGCGCGTTCTGCAGGATGTCGTGCAGCGTGCGCGCCAGCGCCTCGTCGAGCGATGCGTCGGCGTGCAGCTCGTGCACGAGGCCCAGATCGAGCGCGCGCTGTGCATCGACGCGCCCGCCGGTCACCGCCAGGCGCCGCGCCTGCGAATAGCCCAGCCGCTCCACCAGGTAGGGCGCGATCTGTGCCGGCACCACGCCGAGCGAGGTCTCGGGCAGGCGGAACACCGCGCTCTGGCCGGCCAGGGTGACGTCCGCCGCGCAGGCCAGGCCGAAGCCGCCGCCCATCACCGTGCCCTCCACCACCGCCACCACGGCGCGGCCGCTGCGGCCGAAGTCGGCACAGAGTTCGCCGAACTGCGCGTTGAGCTCGGCGATCGCGTTCGGGTGGGTGGCCAGCTTCATGCGCGCGGTGGCCATCTCCGAGATGTCGGCCCCGGCGCAGAAGTGCCCGCCCTGCCCGCGCAGCACGATCACGCGCACGCCCTCGTCGTGCTCCGCCTCGGCCAGCGCCTCGCGCAGAGCCAGCACCAGCGCCATGTTCATGGCGTTGCGCACCTGCGGCCGGTTCAGGCTCAGGTGCAGCACCGCGCCCTCGCGGCGCTGCAGGACGACCGGCTCGCTCACTTCGCCACCTTCGGCAGCGTGCCCTCGAGCTTGCAGATGATGCCCAGCATCACCTCGTCGGCGCCGCCGCCGATGGAGACGAGGCGGCTGTCGCGGTAGGCCTGCGAGATCGGGTTGTCCCAGGTGAAGCCCATGCCACCCCAGTACTGCAGGCAGGAATCGGCCACCTCGCGCGAGAGCCGGCCGCACTTGAGCTTGGCCATGGAGGCGAGCTTGGTGACGTCCTTGCCGCCCACGTACATCTCCACCGCGCGGTAGGTCAGCGCGCGCAGCGCCTCCACCTCGGTGCGCAGTTCGGCCAGGCGGAAGTGCACCACCTGGTTGTCGAGAATGCTCTTGCCGAAGGCCTGGCGCTGCCGCGTGTACTCGATGGTCTGGTCGATCAGCCGATCGAGGCTGCGCAGAGAGCTGGCCGCGCCCCACAGCCGCTCTTCCTGGAACTGCAGCATCTGGAAGGTGAAGCCCATGCCTTCCTGGCCGATCAGGTGGCGCTGCGGCACGCGCACATTGTCGAAGAACAGCTGCGCGGTGTCCGACGCGTCCATGCCGATCTTGCGGATCTTCTGCTTGGTGATGCCGGGCGCATCCATCGGCACCACGATCAGGCTCTTGTTGCGGTGTGGGCCGCCCTGCTCGGAGGTGTTGGCCAGCAGGCAGCACCAGTCGGCCTTCAGGCCGTTGGTGATCCACATCTTCGAGCCGTTGATGACGTAGTCGCCGCCCTCCTTGCGCGCGCTGGTCTTCACTGCCGCCACGTCGGAGCCGCCGCCGGCCTCGCTGACGCCGAGGCAGGCCACGTAGTCGCCGGCGATGGTGGGGGCGAGGAACTCGCGCTTGAGTTCCTCCGAGCCGAAGCGGGCCAGCGCCGGCGTCGCCATGTCAGTCTGCACGCCGATGGCCATGGGCACACCGCCGCAGTTGGCTTCGCCCAGTGCCTCGGCCATCACCATCGAGTAGCTGAAGTCCAGGCCCATGCCGCCGTACTCGGTCGGGTACTTGATGCCCAGCAGCCCGAGGTCGCCGAGCTTCTTGAACACCGCGTGGCTGGGAAACTCCTGCGCGGCTTCCCATTCGGCCACGTGAGGGTTGATCTCCTTGGCCACGAAGCGCCGCACGGTGTCGGCGATCTGCTCGTGCTCGGGGGTGAACTTCATCGCGAACCTCCGGGTTCAGAAACGGGCCACGCCGAAGCTGTTGGGGCGCAGCGTGCGCGCGGCAGCCTCGGCGGCGAGATCCAGGCACAGGCCGAGCAGGCGGCGGGTGTCGCGCGGGTCGATGATGCCGTCGTCCCACAGCCGCGCGGTGCCGAACAGGGCGGTCGACTCCTTGTCGAGCCGCGCCTTGAGCGCATCGCTCATCGCCTTCAGCGCCTCGTCGTTGGCGGCTTGGCCGGCGCGCTCGAGCTTGCTGCGGTTGACGATGTCCATCACCTTGGCGGCCTGAGCGCCGCCCATGACGGCGGTACGCGCCGAGGGCCAGGCGAAGATGAAGCGTGGGTCGAAGCCGCGGCCGCACATGCCGTAGTTGCCGGCGCCGTAGCTGCCGCCGAGCACGACGGTGAACTTCGGCACGCGAACGTTGGCCACCGCCTGGATCATCTTCGAGCCGTGCTTGATCGCGCCGCCGCGTTCGGCGGCCGATCCCACCATGTACCCGGTGGTGTTCTGCAGGAAGACGAGCGCGGTGCCGCTCTGGTCGGCCAGCTGCATGAACTGCGCGGCCTTGGTGGAGCCGTCGGGCTGGATCGGCCCGTTGTTGCCGATCAGGGCCACGGCATGGCCGTGGAGGCGCGCGTGGCCGCACACAGTTTCGCTGCCGTAGCCAGGCTTGAACTCGAGAAAGTCGCTGCCGTCGACCAGGCGCGCGATCACCTCGCGCACGTCGTAGGGCTCGCGCTCGTCGGCCGGCACCACGCCCATCAGTTCCTCGCGGTCGAAGCGCGGCTCGGCGAAGGTGAGTGCAGCGCCGGCGGTGTCCCACGGCAGCTTGTCCATCAGCTCGCGGGCCAGCGCGATCGCGTGCGCGTCGTTCTCGGTGAGGTACTCGCCCAGGCCGGTGACCTCGGCGTGGGTGACGGCGCCGCCGAGTTCCTCGTCGGTGGCGTCCTCGCCGATCGCCGCCTTCACCAGCGGTGGGCCGGCCAGGTAGATGCTGGTGCGCCCGCGCACCAGCACCACGTAGTCCGACAGGCCCGGCAGATAGGCGCCGCCGGCGGTGGACGACCCGTGCACCACCGCAATCTGCGGGATGCCCGCGGCCGACAGCCGCGCCTGGTTGGCGAAGCTGCGCCCGCCGTCGACGAAGATCTCCGCCTGGTACATCAGGTTGGCGCCACCCGACTCCACCAGATAAATCAGCGGCAGCTTGTTCTCGCGCGCGATCTCCTGGGCGCGCAGCGCCTTCTTCAGGCCCATCGGCGCCACGGTGCCGCCCTTCACGCCGCTGTCGCTGGCCGAGATCAGCACGCGCTTGCCGGCCACCGTGCCGATGCCGACGACGCTGCCACCGCCGAGCACGGATCTCTTGCCGTCGTCGTCGTGCATGCCGAGGCCGGCCAGGCGGCTGAGCTCGAGGAAGCCCGAGCCGCGGTCGAGCAGGCGCGCCACGCGCTCGCGCGGCAGCAATTGGCCGCGCTGCTCGAAGCGCTCGCGCTTCGATTCGCTCTCGGCGATCACCAGGCCTTCCAGGCGCTGCACCTCGGCCAAGCGCTCGGCCATGCGCTCGGCGTTGGCCGCAAAGGCCGCGCCGCCCGTGTCGAGCCGCGACTCCAGCACCGGCATCAGGCGCCGCCTTTCAGCACCTCGGGCACCACCGCGCGGTGGAAGCCGTCGAAGGGTTGCGACTTGTCGTGGTCCAGGTCGGGGAACAGCGGGCTGCCCAGCGGCGCACCCCCGTCGATCGCCAGCGTGACGCCGGTGATGAACGCTGCGCCCGGGCTGAGCAGGAAGCAGATCGCCGCGCTGATTTCGGCCTCCACGCCGAGGCGGCGCAGCGGCACGTGCTTCTTCAGCTTGGGGATGATGCTGCGCGTCATGCCGCCGTAGGTGTCCATGCCGCTGGAGGCGATCCAGCCCGGCGCCACCGCGTTGACACGAACGCCGGCGTGCGCCCATTCGAACGCGGCGGTCATCGTCAGGTTCGACATGCCGGCCCGAGCCGCGCCGCTGTGGCCCATGCCCGGCATGCCGTTGCGGAAGTCGGCCGTCATGTTGACGATGGCGCCGCCATGCGCCTGCATGGACTGCAGGAATACCTCGCGCATCATCAGGAAGCCGCCGGTGAGGTTGTTGGCCACCACGGCGTCGAAGCCACGCTTGCTGATCGCCATCAGCGGCGCGGGGAACTGGCCGCCGGCGTTGTTGACGAGGCCGTGGATCGCGCCGTGCTGCTTCACGACCTCGGCCACGTTCGCCTTCACCGCCTCCTCGTCGCGAATATCGAAGGCGCGGGGGACCGCCCGGCCGCCATCCTCGGCGATCTCGGTGGCCACGCGGTCGAGCTTCTCGGCCGTGCGCCCGCTGATCACCACGGTGGCGCCGAGCGCGGCCAGTTCGTGGGCCACGCAGCGCCCGATGCCGCTGCCGCCGCCGGTGATCCAGTGCAGTTGCCCGGCGAACAGGCCGGGGCGCAGCACGCTGGCGTAGCGCGAAGGTGCATTCATGACGATGCAGCTTACGTTAACGTCATCGGCATGGCGTATAGGTGATTACACGGTGCCACGCGGCACCCGCGGTGCCTAGCATGCAGTCCATTCCCATCCATCGCACTGCCCCATGACCCTGGACGAATGCACCACTGCCATCCGCGGCAAGGTCGGCGACGACAGCGGCCTGAACGCCACGCTCAAGTTCGACTGCGGCGAGGCCGGCACCATCTATGTCGACGGCAAGGCCCTCCCCAACCGCGTCGACAACAGCGGCCACGAGGCCGACTGCACGGTGGGCATCACGCTGGAAAACCTCGCCGCGATGCTGCGCGGCGAACTGGAGCCCGCCACCGGCTTCATGACCGGAAAGTTGAAGGTGGCCGGCGACATGAGCGTGGCCCTGCGCATGCAGCGGGTCGTGTGAACGCCCCCCGAGACGCCACCGCCCGCGCCTTCGTCGCTTCCCACCGCGACGAGGGCAGCGCCGAGCTGTTCGGCATCACCGAACTGTGCCGCGAGTTCGGCATCACGCTGCGGGCGCTGCGCTTCTACGAG
>NZ_JBFXIO010000073.1:0-14747 GCF_050175855.1 Piscinibacter sp. | reverse complement strand
GCGAACGGCACCGTCACGCTCTGGCCCGCGGCTTGGGCGGCGGCATCGATCGCCGCGCCTCCGGCCAGCACGATCAGGTCGGCCAGCGAGACCTTCCGGCCGCCCGGAGCCGAGGCGATGAAGGCCTTCTGGATGCCTTCCAGTTTGGCCAGCACCTTGCCGAGCTCGGCCGGATCGTTGGCCGCCCACTCCTTCTGCGGCGCGAGACGGATGCGCGCGCCGTTGGCGCCGCCGCGCTTGTCGCTGCCACGGAAGGTCGAGGCCGAGGCCCAGGCGGTGCGCACCAGCTGGCCGATCGACAGGCCGGAGGCCAGCACCTTCTCCTTCAGCGCCGCGATGTCCTTGGCATCCACCAGCGGGTGGTCGACCGCCGGCACCGGGTCCTGCCAGATGAGCACGTCCTTCGGCACCAGCTTGCCCAGGTAGCGGGCGCGCGGGCCCATGTCGCGGTGGGTCAACTTGAACCAGGCGCGGGCGAAGGCGTCGGCGAAGGCGGCCGGATCCTGGTGGAAGCGGCGCGAGATCTTCTCGTAGGCCGGGTCGAAGCGCAGCGAGAGGTCGGCCGTGGTCATCATCGGCGGATGCTTCCTGGCCGGGTCGTGCGCGTCGGGAATCAGGTGCTCGGGCTTGCAGTTCTTCGGCGTCCACTGGTGGGCGCCGGCCGGGCTCTTGGTCAGCTCCCACTCGTAGCCGAACAGCATGTCGAAGTAGCCCATGTCCCACTTCGTGGGGTTGGGCTTCCACGCGCCCTCGATGCCGCTGGTGATGGTGTGCACGCCCTTGCCGGTGCCGAAGCTGTTCTTCCAGCCGAAGCCCTGTTCCTCGATGGGCGCGCCCTCGGGCTCCGGGCCGACGTGGCTTTCCGGGCCGGCGCCGTGCGCCTTGCCGAAGGTGTGGCCGCCGGCCACCAGCGCCACGGTTTCCTCGTCGTTCATGGCCATGCGGGCGAAGGTCTCGCGCACGTCGCGGCCGGAGGCCACCGGGTCGGGGTTGCCGTCCGGGCCCTGCGGATTCACGTAGATCAGGCCCATCTGCACCGCGGCCAGCGGGTTGGCGAGTTCGCGCTCGCCGGAGTAGCGGCTGTTGGCCTCCTTGCTGGATGCCAGCCACTTCATCTCGGTGCCCCAGTTGATGTCTTCCTCGGGCTCCCAGATGTCGGGGCGGCCGCCGGCGAAGCCGAAGGTCTTGAAGCCCATCGACTCGAGCGCGACGTTGCCGGCCAGGATCATCAGGTCGGCCCACGACAGCTGCTTGCCGTACTTCTGCTTGATCGGCCACAGCAGGCGGCGCGCCTTGTCGAGGTTGCCGTTGTCCGGCCAGCTGTTCAGCGGCGCGAAGCGCTGGTTGCCGTGGCCGGCGCCGCCGCGGCCGTCGGCGATGCGGTAGGTGCCGGCGGCGTGCCAGGCCATGCGGATCATCAGGCCGCCGTAGTGGCCCCAGTCGGCCGGCCACCAGTCCTGCGAATCGGTCATCAGCGCGTGCAGGTCCTTGACCACGGCGTCGAGGTCGAGGCTCTTGAACTCCTTCGCATAGTCGAAGTCCTCGCCCATCGGGTCGGACTTCGCCGAGTGCTGGTGCAGGATCGACAGGTTGAATTGCTCGGGCCACCAGTCGCGGTTGCTGCGGCCGCCGGCGCGGGCATTGCTCGGCGCGCCGTGCGCGAACGGGCAACCGGCTGCGGCTTGGGATTCGGGCTTGCTCATCGTGTTTCCTCGCAGTTGTGGGACCAGGGAGCCCCGACTGTAGGAAGCGATGCCTCGAGGGTCCAAGCGAAATCCTCGAAGACCGCGATAGCCCGCTGGGGCTATCGGCCCGATAGGCGGCGGGTCAGTCGGTCAGCCGCTTCACCCCGGGCAACTCGCAGGCGTAGATGCAGTTGCGCAGCGCGGCGATCGCCTCGTAGCGCGTGAAGGTTCGCCGCCAGGCCAGCACCACGCGGCGCGTGGGCGCCGGCGCGGAGAACTTGATGTAGGTGACGTGCGATTGCGGCTCCTTCGGCACGCTGAGCTGCGGCACCACCGTCACGCCCATGCCGGAGGCGACCATGTACTTGATGGTCTCCAGCGAACTGCCCTCGAAGCTCTTGCGAATGCCCTCGGCGTCGCTGGAGAAGCGTGCGTACTCCGGGCAGACCTCGAGCACGTGGTCGCGGAAGCAGTGCCCGGTGCCCAGCAGCAGCATGGTCTCGCTCTTCAGCTCCTCGGCGGTCAGGCTCTTGCGCTTGGCCAGCGGGTGCGACTTCGGCACGGCCGCCATGAAGGGCTCGTCGTACAGCGGCGCCACCGCCAGGCCGGTGTCGGGGAAGGGCTCGGCCATGATGGCCGCATCCAGCTCGCCGGTACGCAGCATCTCCAGCAGCTTGGCGGTGAAGTTCTCCTGGATGATCAGCGGCATCTGCGGCACGCGCTCGATCGCCTGCTTCACCAGATCCGGCAACAGGTAGGGGCCGATGGTGTAGATCACGCCCAGGCGCAGCGGGCCGGAAATCGGGTCCTTGCCGCGCTTGGCGATCTCCTTGATGGCCGCGGCCTGCTCGATCACCGACTGCGCCTGGCGCACGATCTCCTCGCCCAGCGGCGTGACGCTCACCTCGCTGGCGCCGCGCTCGAAGATCTTCACGTCGAGCTCTTCCTCGAGCTTCTTGATCGCGACGCTGAGCGTGGGCTGCGAGACGAAGCAGGCCTCGGCGGCACGGCCGAAGTGCTTCTCCCGCGCGACGGCGACGATGTAGCGGAGTTCGGTGAGCGTCATGCCCGCAAGTATCGCAGCGCCGCGCATCGCGGCGTGCGCCGGCCGGGCTCGCGCGGCGGTACTGCGGCGTCCGGCGCTTGCCGCGTCGGCCGGAGCGCGGGAACCTGCGCGGGCGGCATGTGCCGCGCATGCACCCGATTCATGGACACAGCCTCACGCCCCCGCCTCCTGCTCGCCGCGCTCGCCGCGGCGGGTGCCCTCTCCGCCTGCTACGTGGTGCCGCTCGATCCGCGTACCGGCCAGCCCTACCCGCCGCCCGGCTTGCGCGAGGGGGGCAGCGTCACCGTCGTCACGCCGCCGGCGCCTTCCGCGCCGCCCCAGCCCGGCGTGCTCCACGTTCGCCTGTACCCGCTGAACCCGCAGGCCAATCAGGGTGGTCTGCTCAACGCACTGGTCGTCGACAGCCACACCGGCCGCGGCAGCTTCAGCCTGGCCTACCTGGGCGACACGCTGCAGGGCGAGGCCACGCGCGTCGACACGAGCTACGCCGCCTTCGGCCGCCTCCACAACGAGGTGCTGGGCACCAACGCGCGCCACTTCAGCGGGCGGCGCGGCATCGCCAACGCCTACGGGCCCAAGGGCGTGAACGTGCAGTGCGAGTACCTGATCAGCGGGCCGGCCCAGGGCACAGGGGTTTGCCTGTTCTCTGACGGTGCCAAGTACCAGATGCACTTCGGATGAGTGCTCAGGCCTTCAGGTAGTCGCTCTTCGAACCCAGCCAGCGCGCCACGTGCCGCTCGGCGGCCTGCGGATGCTGCGACAGCAGCGCCAGCGCCGCCGTGCGCGCGAGCCGCACCAGCGGCTCGTCCTCGGCGAGGTCGGCAAAGCGCAGCAGCGGCGCGCCCGACTGCCGCGCGCCGAAGAACTCGCCGGGGCCGCGGATCTCCAGGTCGCGCCGCGCGATCTCGAAACCATCGTTCGTCTCGATCATCGCCTTCAGCCGCGACTTGGCGGTGTCCGACAGCGGCGTCGTGTAGATGAGCACGCAGACGCTCGCCACCGCGCCGCGGCCGACGCGTCCGCGCAGCTGATGCAGCTGCGAGAGGCCGAAACGCTCGGCGTGCTCGATCACCATCAGCGAGGCGTTGGGCACGTCGACGCCGACCTCGATGACGGTGGTCGACACCAGCACGCCCATCTGACCGCCGGAGAACAGCGACATCACCGCCGCCTTCTCCGCCGCCGGCATGCGGCCGTGCAGCAGGCCGACCATCTGCCCCGGCAGCGCCGCGCACAGCTGCTGGTGGGTGGCGGTGGCGTTCTGCAGGTCGAGCGTCTCGCTCTCCTCGATCAGCGGGCAGACCCAGTAGACCTGCCGGCCTGCCGCCACCTCGTCGCGGATGCGCGCGATCACCGCCTCGCGCTTGTCGTCGGCGAACAGCTTGGTGACCACCGGCGTGCGGCCGGGCGGCAGCTCGTCGATGGTGCTGATGTCGAGGTCGGCGAACAGCGTCATCGCCAGCGTCCTGGGGATCGGTGTGGCCGACATCATCAGCGTGTGCGGCTCCAGCGGCCCGTCCTGCAGCTTGGAGCGCAGGGCCAGCCGCTGCTGCACGCCGAAGCGATGCTGCTCGTCGATGATCGCCAGTCCCAGCTTCGCGAATTCGACCTGGTCCTGGATCACCGCATGGGTGCCGACCACCAGTGCCGCCTCGCCCGAGGCCACCTTCTCCAGCATCTCGCGGCGCGCCTTGCCCTTGCGGCTGCCGGTGAGCCAGGCCACGGTGATGCCCAGCGGCGTGAGCCAGCCGACCAGCTTGCGCAGGTGCTGCTCGGCGAGGATCTCGGTGGGCGCCATCAGCGCGCACTGCCAGCCCTGCTCGATGGCGATCGCTGCGGCCAGCGCCGCCACCACCGTCTTGCCCGAGCCGACGTCGCCCTGCAGCAGGCGGTGCATCGGAGTCTCGCGACCCAGGTCGCGGGCGATCTCCTCCACCACGCGGCGCTGCGCCTCGGTCAGCGCGAACGGCAGCGCGGCGAGCAGCTTCTCCTGCAGGCCGCCGGCGCGCACCGCGAAGGCCGGGGCGCGCTGCCGCTCGCGCTCCTGCTTGGCCTTCAGTTGCGAGAGCTGCTGGGCCAGCAGCTCCTCGAACTTCAGCCGCTGCCAGGCCGGGTGGCTGTGGTCTTCCAGTGCCGCCACGCTCACGTCGGGCGCCGGGTGGTGCAGGAACTGCAGCGCCTCGCGCAGCGGCGGCAGCGAAGGCGGCACCGTGCCGGGCGGCAGTTGCTCCGACAGGTCGGCGCGCGCCAGGCCCGAGGCCACCGCCTTGCGCAGATAGGCCTGCGGCAGCTGCGCCGTGGTGGGGTACACGGGCGTCAGTGCGCGGGCCAGCGGCGAGCCCGCCTCCACCGCCTTGAAGCTCGGGTGCACCATCTCCAGCCCGAAGAAGCCTCCGCGTGCCTCGCCGCGCACCCTTACGCGCGCGCCCTCGGCCAGCGTCTTCTGGTGCGAGGGGTAGAAGTTCAGGAAGCGCAGCACCAGCTCGTCGTCGCCGTCGGAGAGCCGCACGACGAGCTGCCGGCGCGGGCGGAACTGCACGCGGCTGTCGGTGACCACGCCCTCGACCTGCGCGGTGTCGCCGTCGCGCAGCGAAGCGATGGGCACGAGCCGGGTCTCGTCCTCGTAGCGCAGCGGCAGATGCAGGGCGAGGTCGATGTCGCGCACGAGGCCGAGCTTCTCCAGCGCACGCTGCGGCGCCGACTTCGGCTTCTTCTCGTTCGACGGGGGCGCGGCCTCGGCCATGGGCGCCGATTCTCGCCGCTGCAGGCGTGACATCTGCCCGGCGGGTGTCGCGCGTCGCAGTCGTACAGCGCCACCTTGGCGCCCCCGGGAGTTCTCTCTAGCCGGGGAGCCGGCGCGCGGCCTTAGCATCGCGGCCGTCGTCGTCACCCCCTGCTGCCCCGCCATGCGCTTCGTCGCCCGTGTTGCCCTCGTCCTGGCCGTCGTGGCCGTCGTCAGCGCGCTCTCGGCGCTGGCCTGGGATCGCTCGGAACGCGCGGCGGCCCAGCCGGCGGCACGCGTCGGCCCTCACTGACGGCGCCCTCCAGTCCCGCGGCATGGCACCATCGCGGCCTCGCATCACAGGCCGGTACAGCCTCCATGCCCGACACGACACCTCCTCGCTCCTACACGCTCGCCGACTTCGATTTCGACCTGCCGGCCGAGCTGATCGCCCAGCATCCCGCCCCTGAACGCTCTGCTTCGCGCCTGCTCGATGCGACCGGGCCGACGCCCGTGGACCGCGTCTTCCGCGAGCTTCCCGCGCTGCTCGACGCCGGCGACCTGCTGATCTTCAACGACACCCGCGTCATGAAGGCGCGGCTGCTCGGCGCGAAGGCCAGCGGCGGCGCGGTCGAGGCGCTGGTCGAGCGCGTGCTGCCGGGCCACGAGGTGCTGGTGCACCTGCGCGCGAGCAAGTCGCCCAAGCCGGGCAGCGTGGTGCGATTCACCGCCGCCGAAGGCGCTTCCGCCTTCGAGGCCGAGGTGCTCGGCCGCGGCGGGCCGGACGGTTCGCTTTTCCACCTGCGCTTTCCCGGCGAGCCGCTGGCGCTGCTCGAGCGCCACGGCCACGTGCCGCTGCCGCCCTACATCACCCATGCCGACACGGCCGAAGACGAGCGGCGCTACCAGACCGTGTTCGCGAAGAACCCGGGCGCGGTGGCCGCGCCCACCGCCGCGCTGCATTTCGACGAGACCGTGCTCGCTGCGTTGCGCGAGCGCGGTGTCGGCCTGGCCAGCGTGACGCTGCACGTGGGTGCCGGCACCTTCCAGCCGGTGCGCAGCGAGAACATCGCCGAGCACCGCATGCACAGCGAATGGTTCGAGGTGCCGCAGGCCACGGTGGATGCCGTGGCGAAGGCAAGGGCCGCCGGGCGGCGCGTGGTCGCGGTGGGCACCACCACGCTGCGTGCGCTCGAATCGGCAGCGCTCGGCGGCACGCTCGCCGCCGGCGCACGCGACACCGACATCTTCATCACGCCGGGCTTCACGTTCCTCGTGGTCGACCGGCTGATCACCAATTTCCACCTGCCGAAGAGCACGCTCATGATGCTGGTCAGCGCCTTCGCCGGGCACGAGCGCGTGATGGCGCTGTACGCCCACGCCGTGCGCCAGCGCTACCGCTTCTTCAGCTACGGCGACGCGATGCTGCTCGAGCGCGAGACAGTCGCTGCTCCGCGCTGAGACAGGCGTCGCGCCGAGGCATCGGCGCATTGCTCCACTCTGGCAAAACGCGGTGGGCGGTTGACCGATCTCAAATCGGCCAAGGGGTCGCTTCCTAGCATGGGTCGCAGGTACAACGATCCTTCGAGGAGGACCCCATGAAGAAGACCCCGCTGCTCCTGCTGCTGCTCGCTGCCCTGCCGGCGCTGGCTGCCGGCAACGACGAGGCGATGACCGCGCTGGCGAAGAACGCGGGCTGCCTGACCTGCCACGACGTCGAGCCCGGCGCCAAGGGCCCCGACGGCCTGCCGCCGATCGGCCCGGCCTGGCGCGACGTGGCCGCCAAGTACAAGGGCGTGAAGGGCGCGCAGGCGCAGCTGACCGGCATCGTGATGAAGGGCTCCAACCCCTACGACAGCCACTGGAAGGGCCAGGCCAGCGGCTTGGCGATGCCGCCCAACGCGGTGGCGATCAAGGAGGCCGACGCGAAGAAGCTGGTGGAGTGGATCCTGGCACTGCAGCCCGCGAAGAAGGGCTGACGCTCTCGCAGGGCAGCGGGCCGAGCCCGGGCCGCTCCCAAGCCGGCCCGCGATCCCCTCGGGGGATCGCTCGGCGTACCCGCCGAGCGAGGGGCGCCTGTTCCCCCCGACAATCAGGGCATGCTCCAGTTCGAACTGCTCAGGACCGAAGGCCACGCCCGCCGTGGCCGGCTGACGCTCAACCACGGCGTCGTCGAGACGCCGGTCTTCATGCCGGTGGGCACCTACGGCACGGTCAAGGGCGTGATGCCCTCGTCGCTTGAGGCGATGGGCGCGCAGATCATCCTCGGCAACACCTTCCACCTGTGGCTGCGCCCGGGGCTGGACATCCTGCGCCAGTTCGGCGGGCTGCACCGCTTCGAGGCCTGGAACAAGCCCATCCTCACCGACAGCGGCGGCTTCCAGGTCTGGTCGCTCGGCGACATGCGCAAGATCAGCGAGGAGGGCGTGAAGTTCGCCTCGCCGGTCAACGGCGACAAGCTGTTCCTCACGCCCGAGGTGAGCATGCAGATCCAGCGCGTGCTCAACAGCGACATCGTCATGCAGTTCGACGAGTGCACGCCCTACGAGACCAAGGGGCACATCACCACCGAGAAGGAAGCACGCGTCTCGATGGAGCTGAGCCTGCGCTGGGCCAGGCGCTGTCTGGCGGAATTCGAGCGGCTGGAGAACCCGAACGCCCTGTTCGGGATCGTGCAGGGCGGCATGTTCGAGCACCTGCGCGAGGAGTCGCTGAATGCTCTCGTCGAGCTCGACTTGCCGGGCTACGCCATCGGCGGCGTCAGCGTCGGCGAGCCCAAGGAGGACATGCAACGCATCATGGCGCACACGCCGCACCGCCTGCCCGCGGGCAAGCCGCGCTACCTGATGGGCGTGGGCACGCCGGAAGACCTGGTCGAGGGCGTGGGCCAGGGCGTGGACATGTTCGACTGCGTGATGCCCACCCGCAACGCGCGCAACGGCCACCTGTTCACCCGCTTCGGCGACCTGCGCCTGCGCAACGCCCGCTACAAGACCGACGAACGGCCGGTCGACGAGACCTGCGCCTGCCCCACCTGCGCGAGCTTCAGCCGCGCCTACCTGCACCACCTCGACCGCTGCAACGAGATGCTCGGGCCGATGCTGGCCAGCATCCACAACCTGCACTACTACGTGAACCTGATGCGCGAGGTGCGCGAAGCGCTGGATGCCGGCGCGTTCGCGGCCTTCGCGGCGAAGTTCGCTCAGGACCGCGCGCGCGGCGTCTGAGTCCGAACGGAGGTTGATGCGGGTCAGGCCCGCGGCGCGGGGCGGCGCCGAAGATCGTCGTCCCTTTGACGCGATGCCACCGCCATGCCCCGCCGCATCCCGGCCGACCAGGCCGCTCCTTTCGACACCGACGTGCTGATCATCGGCGCGGGCCCGAGCGGCCTGGCGCTGGCGCGTGCGCTGGCCGATGCCTCCGTCCGCAGCATCGTGCTCGATGCGCAGGACGCCGCCACGCTGGCCGATCCCGCCCCCGACGGCCGCGACATCGCGCTGACCCACCGTGCGGCGGTGGTGATGCGCCGCCTCGGCCTGTGGGAGCGCCTGCCCGAGGCCGAGGTCGCGCCGCTGCGCGAGGCCGAGGTCTACAACGGCAGCGACCTCAAGCCGCTGCGCTTCGACCCGCAAGGATCGGGCGAGGGCGAGCTGGGCTGGCTGGTGGCCAACCACGTGATCCGCCGCGCCAGCTGGCAGGCGGTGCAGGGCCGCGAGGCGATCGAGCTGCGTCCGTCCACCAAGGTGCTCGGCCTGGCCATCGACGCGGCGGGCGCGACGCTGCGTTGCCGCGCGGGCGATGGCGCCGAATCCACGCTGCGCGCGCCGCTGATCGTCGCTGCCGACAGTCGCTTCTCCGAGTCGCGCCGCCAGGCCGGCATCGGCGCGCAGATGCGCGACTTCGGCCGCAGCGTGATCGTCTGCCGCATGGCGCACACCGAGTCGAACCGCGCGGTGGCGCAGGAGTGCTTCCACCGCGGCCACACGCTGGCGGTGCTGCCGATGAACGGCGGCGAGAGCTCGATCGTGGTGACGGTGTCATCCGACCAGGCGCTGGCGATGCAGCGCTGGAGCGACGAGCAGTTCACCGCCTGGGCGCAGCAGCAGCTCGGCGGCCGGCTCGGCGAGATGAGGATGCGCGGCGCGCGCCACCTCTATCCGCTGGTGGCGGTGTATGCGCAGCGCTTCGTGGCCGAGCGCTTCGCGCTGATCGGCGATGCGGCGGTGGGCATGCACCCGGTCACCGCGCACGGCTACAACTTCGGCCTGTACGGCGTCGACGTGCTCAGCGCCTTGCTCGCCGCGGCGCACCGCGCCGGCCGCGACCTCGGCCGCATCGACGTGCTGCAACCCTACGAGACGCGGCACCGCCGCGAGACCTGGCCGATCTTCCACGGCACCAACGCGATCGTCGGCCTGTTCACCGACGACGGCGAGGCGGCGCGGCTGCTGCGCCAGGCGGTGGTGCGCGTGGCCGAACACCTGCCGCCGCTGAAGAGCGCCATCACGAGCCGGCTGACGCGCAGCACCGCCACGCCCTGGCCGCCGTTGCCGCCCCTGCCGCCCTTGCCGAAGCTGCCCCCGCTGCCGTCGACGCTGGCGTCGCTGTGGCGAAGCTGAGGCGAGCCTGATCAGGACGCCAGCAGGGCGCTCACCCGTTCGCGCAGGCCGGCCGGGCTGACCTGCGCCGCCGGCACCGGCTCGCCCGCCACGAGGCCGACGCGGCTGAAGAAGCCACGGCGGAAGGGCTTGGCCATCGCGTTGCCGTCGATGCGCGAGAAGAACGAGCCCCACAGGTTCTGCAGCGCCAGCGGGACCACCGGCACCGGATTGGCCTCGAGCAGCTTCATCACCCCGCCCTTGAACTCGCCGAGCGTGCCGTCGCGCGTGATGCCACCCTCGGGGAAGATGGCCAGCAGGTCGCCGCCATCCAGCACCTGCTTCGCGCGCACGAAAGCCTGCTCGTAGGCCTGGGCGTCTTCCTTCTGAGGCGCGATCGGAATGGCCTTGGCCAGGCGGAACAGCGTGCCCAGCACCGGTGTGGCGAAGATGCGGTGGTCCATGATGAAGACGATCGGCCGCGGGCTCGCCGCCATCAGCAGGATCGCGTCGACGAAGCTGACGTGGTTGCACACCAGGATGGCAGCGCCTTCGGTCGGGATGTGCTCGTCGCCGCGCACCTTGAAGCGGTACACGAGCCGCGTGGCCACCCAGGCGATGAAGCGCAGCAGGTACTCGGGCACCAGCAGGAAGATGTAGCCGGCCACCAGCAGGTTGAGCAGCCCGGTGATCAGGAACAGCTGCGGCACCGTGACGCCGGCCTTGAGCAGCAGCGCGGCCATCGCGGCGCTGCCGATCATGAACAGCGCATTGAGGATGTTGTTGGCAGCGATGATGCGCGAGCGGTGGCTGGGCTGCGCGCGCATCTGGATCAGCGCATACATCGGCACGCTGTACAGGCCGGCAAAGAGGGCCAGCAGTGCCAGGTCGGCCATCACGCGCCAGTTGGCGCCGAGCGCGACGAACTGGCCGAGCGTGAGCGCCGTCTCGGGGTGGACGATGCCGCGCGAGGCGAAGTACAGGTCGATCGAGAAGACGCTCATGCCGAAGGCGCCGAAGGGCACCAGGCCGATCTCGACGTGGCGGCGCGACAGCGTCTCGCACATCAGCGAGCCGATCGCGATGCCGATCGAGAACACCACCAGCAGCAGCGAGGCCACCTGCTCGTTGCCGCCGAGCACGTCCTTGGCGAACGATGGGAACTGCGTCAGGAACACCGCGCCGAAGAACCACATCCAGGAGATGCCCAGCAGCGAGCGGAACACCACGATGTTCTCGTGCGCCAGCTTGAGGTTGCGCCAGGTCTCGGTGAAGGGATTCCAGTTGATCTTCAGCGCGGCATCCGTCGGCATGGCGCTGGGCACGAACTGCGCGCTCACGCGGCCCAGCACAGCCAGCGCCAGGCAGCTCCAGGCCACGTAGCTGGGGCCGACCTCGGGCACGGCAATCAGCAGCCCGCCGACCACGTTGCCGAGCAGGATGGCCACGAAGGTGCCCATCTCCACCATGCCGTTGCCGCCGGTGAGCTCGCGCTCGTTCAGGTGCTGCGGCAGGTAGGCGTACTTCACCGGGCCGAACAGCGTCGAGTGCACACCGAGCAGGAAGGTGCAGCCCAGCAGCACCGGCACGTTCTTCGCGGTGAAGCCGTACAGCGCCGCCGCCATGATCGCGATCTCCAGGCTCTTGACGAAGCGGATCAGCGTGGCCTTGTCGTACTTGTCGGCCAGCTGGCCCGAAGTGGCAGAGAAGAGCAGGAAGGGCAGGATGAACAGCGCCGCGATCAGCTGCACGACGAGCGCCGGCGCCAGGCTGCCGGCGTTCGCCGCGCCGTAGGTGACCATCACGGTGAAGGCGAACTTGAACAGGTTGTCGTTCCCCGCGCCGAGGAACTGCGCCCAGAAGAAGGGCGCGAAGCGGCGCTGGCCGAGCAGCGCGAACTGGTTGGGGTGCGGGTCGTGCGGTGTGCTCACCGGTTCCTCCTGATCGTTCTTGGTCTTCTGGTCAGCGGATCACCTGGACGGGCCCGCCGAGCCCGCTGCGATTCAACCACGTGAAGACCGAGTCCACCGTGACCGTCTCGATGCGATCCGAGAAGCGCTTCTCGTTCGGATGGTCGTCGAAGGCGATGTTCGCCGCGGTGGCGCGGGCGCCGAGGCGGGTGAAGGCACCCAGGCGCAGCGTGGTCGGCTCGTAGCCGCTGAACTTCAGCCAGGCCTGGGCACGTTCGCGGCTGAAGCCGGCGGCGTCCGCCGACTGCGCCATCGCCAGCGTCTCGATCGCCCACTGGTTGCTCTGCTGGTAGCGCTGCGCCCAGGGGTAGGCCACCATGCTGTAGGCGCTGGTGTGCAGGCGCAGGGCCTGCGTGTTGTCGCGCAGCACCGGCAGCAGCTTCGCCTGCACGGCGGGATCGGGCACCACCACGCCGGCCTTGTACTCGTGCAGGTCGTCGAGGAAGAACTCGCCCAGGCCCTGGCGGTAGACATCGGCGCGCGCGCTGCCGCAGGCATTGAGCTTGTGCACCACGCGCCAGCGGGTGCCGTCCTTGTAGGCCAGGCCGAGGTGCGACCAGGCCAGGCCGTACTTCGACAGGTCCTGCCCCGCGCGCGCCAGCACCACCACCTGCGCGCCGCTGGCGTCGAGCGCGGCGGCGGTGTGCTGGGCCAGCGTCATCGCGCGCTGCACGCTGACGGCCTGCGGCGGCTTCTGCTCGCAGCTGCGCCCGGCCTGGGCGGCGCCCGCGGCGAACTGCGACGCGATCGCGAGCGCAAGAACGAGGGCGGCTCTCATCGGCTGATGCGCTCGTTGTAGAGCAGCGCCTTGCCGATCTCGTTGGGGATGTAGGCCAGCGCCTGGCCGGCGGCCGACAGCACCCAGCCGGCGCTGAAGGCCGTGACCACGACCGCCGTGCCGGCCGCGACCGACAGGCTGCCGGCCGCGGCGGCCGACAGCGTGACGCTGGCGCGCGCGCCGTCGGAGGCGCGCTCCAGCACCCACACCGTGCCCTCGGCGGAGGCCTCGACGGCCACCACCGTGAGCATCACGCCGCCGGACAGCAGCATGGCCGGAGCAGCCACCGACACCGCCACCGGCAGGGCCGACAGCGCGCTGGCGTCCGAGGCGTTGACGTGGGCGCGGGCCGGGCCCGCCAGGGCCGCGGCCAGCGCGGCCGCGGCGGCGAAGGAGCGGAGGAATCGATTCGTCATGACGGGCCTCACTGTTCGTTGGCCATGCGGCGCGCTTCGGCGCGGATCTCCGCGATGCGTGCCTCGTGGGCGTCGCGCAGCGTCTTGGCCAGCGTGAACACGCTGGAGATCAGGAACAGCCAGGCCACGCCGAGGAAGGCCTTGTAGGTCGGGTTGATGTCCATGCGCCACAGGCCCCAGCCGGTCAGCGTCATCGCCAGCGCGAAGCCGCCCCAGACCACGGTGCCCCACATCGGCGTGTCGACACGCTGGCCCTGGTTGTCGCGCACGTACTTGGCGACCATGAAGGCCGCCGAGAGGCAGAAGCCGTAGCCCATGAACATGAAGGCGCGGTCGAGATCCTGGCCCGGCAGGTAGGCCAGGCCGACGGCGCACAGGCAGGCGGCAACGGCGAAGGAGATCCAGACCTGGGCCTTCCAGGCCTTGGTGTCGTGGTGGATCGCGAGGCGGCTCATGCGTTCTTCCCTGTCGGGTGGTTGAAGGTGAGCGCATGGTGGCGTGGCGCGCCGCGGGTATCCATCACCCCAAGGAGGGTTGCACGCCGGCGTGCCTGAAGTATCGTTGAGCGGTACTTTTCGGGAGCCAAACACGATGAGCACGACCCAGGACCTGGTCACCGCGCTGAAAGCGGAGCTGAAGGCCGCGGGCATCACCTACGCCGACCTCGCGCAGGAGCTCGGCATGGCCGAGTCGAGCATCAAGCGCATCTTCGCCAAGGCCGACATGCCGCTGTCGCGCATCGACGAGGTGCTGCGCGTGCTGAAGATGGACTTCGCCGACCTGGCGCGCAAGGTGGCCGATGCGCAGCCGCTGCGCCGCGAGCTCACGCACGAGCAGGAGGCCGCGCTGATCGCCGACCGCAAGCTGCTGCTGGTGGCGATCTGCGCGCTGAGCCAGTGGACCTTCGAGCAGATCGTCGCCACCTACACGCTCACCGAGGCGGAGTGCGTGAAGTGCCTGGTGCAGCTCGACAAGCTCGGCTTCATCGAGCTGCGTCCGCTGAACCGCTACCGGCTGAAGGTGGCCAAGGGCTTCCGCTGGCGGCCCAACGGCCCGGCGATGCAGTACTTCCGCGAGCACGTCGTCGACGACTACTTCAGCGGCGGCTTCGACGGCGAGGGCGAGATGCTGATGCTGGTGCACGGCCAGATCGGCCGCAGCCTGGCCGCCACCTTCATGGAACGGCTGCAGCGCGTGGGCCAGGACTTCGCCCAGCAGCACCTGGCCGACCAGAAGCTCGCGCCCGACCAGAAGCGGCCCTACACGCTGGTGGTGGGCATGCGCTCGTGGCTGTTCGCCGCCTTTCGAGACCTCAAGCGGGAACCCGACCGGATTCCCTGAGGGGCCTCAGCGCGCCGGCAGGGTCGCTGCTGCGGCAGCTGCGGTGGTGGCTGCGGCGGTCGCACCGCCGCGCGTGGCCGCCACACGCGGGCCGGCGAGCGTCTGCGCCAGCGGGCTGTGGAGCTTCACTGCCAGCGTGGCCGGCGTGAGGTTCGGGTCGTGCGGCAGCGA
>NZ_JBFXIO010000072.1:0-14812 GCF_050175855.1 Piscinibacter sp. | reverse complement strand
ACGAGGCCGGCCGCGAGCGCAGCGCGGTGATCGGCGACCACCGGCCGCTGGTGCTGAACGGCTACCGCATCTACACCAGCCCCAACAAGGGCTTCGCGCCGTTGCTGGTCTGGACGCCCCACGGCGGTCAAGCGGTCGCCGGCGCCGTGCACCTGCCGGCCTTTCCGGCGCACGAGCTGCGCCAGTCGATCGAGTGGTCGCTGCCGGACGGCCGCCGCGCCTGGGTGCTGCTGCAGAGCGACGAGACGCTGATCGATCCGGCGCGCGCCAGCCGCTTCGAGCTGCCGCGGCGGCACACGCTGGTGCTGCGCATGGACCCCCAGCGCCACGAACTGCAGCCGGGGCAGGGCGTCGATCTCGGCGGCGGCACGCTCACCTACCTGGGCCTGCGCAGCTGGATGGGCTACCGCATCACCTACGACCCGACGCTGCCGTGGCTGCTCGCCGCCTCGCTGCTGGCGGCGTTCGCGCTGGCCTGGCACTACACGCAGCGCTTCTTCTTCGCCGCGCCGGCCGCCGAGGCCGTGCGGGCCGTGCCGAACGGAGCGCGACATGCCTGAGGCGATGCCGGGGGCCATGGTGCTGTCCGCGGCGCTGGCCGCCTATGCCCTAGTGGGAGCGCTGGCCCTGCCCGCCACCGGTGCGGGCGTGCAGCCGGCGGCAGGCCGGGTTCAACGCTACGCCGGCTTCGCGCTGGCCACTGCGCTGGCCCTGCACACGCTGGCGCTCGGGCTGCGCTGGAGCGCGCTCGGCCACGGGCCCTTCACCACGATGCACGAGATCCTCAGCAGCAGCCTGTGGAGCCTGGCGCTGATCTTTGCGCTGGCGTGGTGGCGGGTGGCCGAGTTGCGCGCTGCGCTGCCGGTGGTGCTGCCGGTGTGGGCCGTGCTCGCGGCCTGGCTGCTGATGGCCGACGCGCGCGCCGGCCACCTGCCGCCGACCTACGCGACCCCGCTGCTGTACCTGCATGCGGTGGTCGGCAAGCTCTACCTCGGGCTGCTGCTGGTGGCGGCCGTGGTCGGCCTCGTGCCGGCGCTGCGCCGCACGGCCTGGGGCGTGCGCCGCTTCGCGAAGGGGGTCGACGACCGCCGGCTCGACGAACTGGCGCACCGCTTCGCCGCCTATGCGCTGGTGGCCGACACGCTGATGCTGATCGTCGGCGCGGTGTGGGCGCAGGACGCCTGGGGCCGCTACTGGGCCTGGGATCCGCTCGAGTCGTGGGCCTTCGCCAGCTGGCTCGCGCTGGTGGCGGCGCTGCATGCGCGTGCCACGCTGCGGCCGCCGCCAGCGCACTTCGGCCTGTGGCTGGCCGGCAGCTTCGCGCTGGCCTTCCTGACCTTCTTCGGCGTGCCCTTCATCTCCACCGCGCCGCACAAGGGGGCGATATGAACGCGGGCAGGAGCCGCCCCGACGGCCGTCTCGACCGCCGCACCGTCGGCTTCGTGCTCACCTGCGCGCTGGTGCTCGCCGGCGGGCTCGGCCTCGCGGCGCTGTCGCCGGTGCACGAGCCCGGCGACGAGCCGGCAGCGGCAGCGAGCGATGTGCAGCGCCAGTTCGATGCTGCGGTGCTGCTGCTGCACGCGCGCCGGTTCGACGATGCTCGCGTGTTGCTGTTGCGCGTGATCGCGCTGGAGCCGTCATTGCCCGAGGCGCACGCCAACCTCGGTTTCGCCCTGCTCGGGCTGGCCCAGCCGCAGGCCGCGCGTGTGGCCTTCGAGCGCGCGATCACGCTGCGGCCCGAGCAGGCCAACGCCTACTACGGCCTGGCGCTGGCGATGGAGTCGCTCGGCGACCTCGAGCTCGCGCTCGGCTCGATGCGCAGCTACCTGCACCTCGGCCGCGGCGAGAGCGAAGACCACCAGCGCCGTGCCCGCGCCGCGCTGTGGGAGTGGGAAGCGCAACGGGCCGAGCGCCGCCAGGCGCCGCCGCGATGAACGCTGCGCCCCGCTGGCAGCACTCTTGCAATCTGACGGGCATGGCCTGTCTCACGCCCGCCTGGCTGCCCTTGCCGTTCCCGATTCCGGGAAGCCTTTCCCGTTCGTGGGGGAGGGCGAGGCCATGATGGTGTTCTGGACCGTCGTCGCGATGCTGCTCGGCGGCGCGCTGCTGATGCTGCTGCCGCCGCTGTGGAGAGGCGTCCGCACGGCGGCCGAGACGGTGTCTCCGGAGGCGGCCAACCTCGCCGTCTACCGTGACCAGTGGCGCGAGGCCGAAGCCGATCTCGGCGAAGGCCTGCTCGCGCCGGAACGTCTGGCCGAAGCGCGCGACGACATCCAGCGGCGCTGGCTGGAGGAAGCGGAAGGCGAAGGCGCGAATGCCGAAGCCCCCGGGGCTGCGCCACCGCGCTTCTCGCGCGGCAGCGCCATCGCGCTGGCCGTGCTGTTGCCGCTGGCCAGCGTGCTCACCTACCTGCAGCTCGGCGACCTGCGCCCGCTGCAGGCGAACGATCCGCCGCCCGCGGTCGCCGCCGGCGCGCAGCACAGCCTCACGCCCGGGCAGATCGAGGCGCGCGTGGCCGCGCTTGCCGAGCGGCTGAAGGCCGCGCCCGGCGACGCCGAGGGCTGGGTGATGCTGGGCCGCTCGTACGTGGTGCTGGGCCGCTACCGCGACGCGGCGATGGCCTGGCGGCGCGCCGTCGAGCTGCGCGCACCCGATGCGACGCTGCTGGCCGACCTGGCCGACGTGGTGGCGATGGCGCAGGGCAAGCGACTGGCCGGCGAGCCGGCGGCGCTGGTGCAGCGTGCGCTGGATGCCGACCCGCGCCATGTGAAGGCGCTGGCGCTGGCCGGCAGCGTGGCCTTCGAGGCGCGCGACTACCCGGCCGCGCGCGGCTACTGGGAGCGTCTTCTTGCCGTCGTGCCGGCGCAATCCGACGTGGCGCGTTCCATCCAGGGCAGCATCGCACAGGCGATGAAGATGGAAGCCGCTCTCGGTGGCGGTGCCGCGTCGGCGACGGCGGCGGCGCCGCTCACCGGCGAGGTTAGCCTGAGCCCCGAGCTGGCCGCGCGCGTGGCCGCCGGCGACACGCTGTTCGTCTTCGCCCGTGCCGCCGAGGGCTCACGCATGCCGCTGGCCATCCTGCGCCAGCCGGTGGGTACCTGGCCGCAGCGCTTCGTGCTCAGCGACGCGCTGGCGATGTCGCCGAACCAGCGGCTGTCGTCGCAGGCGCAGGTGGTGGTCGGCGCGCGCATCTCGCGCAGCGGCAACGCCACGCCGCAGCCGGGCGACCTGGTCGGCAGCAGCGCGGCGGTGTCGTCTTCGGCGCAGGGCCTGCGGCTGGTGATCGACCAGGTTCAGCCCTGATCGCCGGGTCAAGGCTTGCCGCTGCCCTTGAGGTAGGCCTGCGCATCGGCATGGCCCTGCGCGGCGGCGCGCTCGATCCAGCGGCGCGCCTCGGCGGCATCCTGCAGCACGCCGGAGCCGCTGAGGAAGAGGATGCCCAGGCTGTATTGCGCCTCGGCGTGGCCCTGTCGCGCGGCCTCGAAGTACCACTGCGCGGCGATGCGGTTGGGGTCGGCGTCGGCGCCCGGATCGGCCAGGCCATAGGCATACATATTGCCTAGCTGGAACTGGGCTTCGGCCAGTCCCTGGCGCGCCGCGCGCTCGAACCACGCCACCGCCTCGCGGTCGCTCTCGCGAACGCCGTGGCCGTGGTAGTGCATCAGCCCGAGGCGCAACTGGGCCTGCGGATGCCCGGCCTTGGCGAGCGGCTCCAGCAGCTGCAGTGCCGCGGGATAGTCCTTGCGGTTCATCGCGGCCACGCCGTCCTGCAGCGCATCGGCATGGGCTGCGAACGCGGGCAGCAGCGCAAGGGTCAGGGCGCCGAGCCGGCGGGCGAAAGGTCTGAGCAGAAGCATGGCGATGGATCTCCGGGCAAGCGAAGGCGACGATGCAAGCGCCGTTCCCGTTGCGCCGCTGCCGCTGCGCCATTCGCTGCGCGCGCGCGGGCTGATGGCCACGCTGCTGCTCTTTGCCTACCTCCTGGCCGCAGTGACGTGGGTCGCGGTCGAGCGCGGCCGCATCTTCGACAGCGTGCAGGCGATGCTGGAGCTGTCGCGCCACGAGAAGGCCCTGGCCCTGGCCGAGGCCGCGCTCGGCTCGGCGCTCGCCGAGGTGGCGGATGCCGCGGCGGACGTGACCCCGGCGGTGCTCCACGAGACCCGCCTGCTCGGGGCGCTGGAAGAGTTCGACCCCGGCTATGCGCTGGTGCAACGTGCCATCGAGCGCAGCCACGCGCAGTGGCGGGACTCGCGCGATGCCGGTGGCCGCACCGTGCTGCGCGAGGCGCTGGTGCGCGCCGCCGATGATCTCGACATCCGCCGCCTCGCGCTGGTCGAGCGGCGCGACGAGCTCACCGCCGACTACCGGCGCCACTACGATCAGGTCACCGTCGAGGCGATCGGCTTCGCGCTGGCCGGCCTGGTGGTCTTCGGCGTCGGCGTGGCGTGGTTCTTCGGCCGCCTCACCGCCGACATCCGTCGCCTCGAGGCGCACGCACGGCGCATCGTGCACGGCAGCCGCGGCGCGGCGCTGCCGGTGCGGCGCGACGACGAGCTCGGCCGGCTGGTGCAGGCGGTCAACCGGCTCGCCGCCGACCTCGACGAGCACGAGAAGCGCATCGAGCTCGACGGCCAGCGCCGCTCGCACGAGGACAAGATGCTCGCCGTGGGTGCGCTGGCCGCCGGCGTGGCGCACGAGGTCAACAACCCGCTGGCGGTGATCGCCGGCGTGGCCCATGACCTCGGCAGTGTCGAAGGCAGCGTGCCGGCGCCGCGCGTGGCCGAGGCGGCGCAGCGCATCATCGAGCAGGCGCAGCGGGCGTCGATGGCCTCGCGCCACCTGGCGGAGCTGGCCGCACCGCAGGCCAGCGACCTCGACTGGGTCGACGTCAACGGCATGGTCAGCCGCGTGCTGCAGCTGATGCACTACGACAAGCGCTACCGTGGCATCGAGTTCGCCAGCGAGCTCGACGGCGAGCTGCCCGCGGTGCAGGCGCCGGCCTCGGCACTGCAGCAGGTGCTGATGCAGATGGCCACGCTGGGCTGCGACGCCACGCGCGCGGCGGCGGGCGGCGCGGTGCGCGTGCTGACGCGCCGCGCCGGGGCGGCCGCCGAGGTGCTGCTGGAGTTTCCGGCGTGGCTGGACTTCGGCCGTGCCGACGTGCAGCGCACCTTGCTGCTCAGCCGCGCCATCATCGAGCCGCTCGGGGCGCGGCTTGCGTTCCGTCAAGAGCTCGGCCCGTGCCTGCAGATTAAGCTGGCGTGGCCTGCCGCATCAGGAAAGGCATGAACCGGGGAAGTTGCTGAAGATGCCTGAACTGAATGTGCTGGTGGTGGACGACGAGCCTGCCGTGAGACAGGTGCTCGCCGCCGCGATCGGCAAGGCCGGCTACGCGGTGGAGACGGCGGCCTCGGCGTCCGAGGCGCTGGCACGGCTGGAGAAGTCGCCCATCGACGTCGTGCTCAGCGACGTCTTCATGCCGGTCACCGACGGCATCGAGCTGCTCAAGCAGGCGCGCGCGCGCGGCCACTCCGCGACCTTCATCATGGTCACCGCCTTCGCGTCCGTCGACTCCGCCATCGACGCGATCAAGGCCGGCGCCTGGGACTACATCACCAAGCCGGTCCGCAACGAGGAGATCGTCCACCGGCTCGAGCAGATCGAGGCGATGCACGGCCTGCGCGAGGAGAACCGCGCGCTGCGCACGCTGGTGATGGGCGGCGCGCAGCCGGCCTTCCAGTTCGTCTCGCCGGCGATGCAGGCGATCGACCGGCTGGTCAGCCGCGTCGCGCCGACCGACAGCACCGTGCTGATCACCGGCGAGAGCGGCACCGGCAAGGGCGTCACGGCGCGTCGGATCCACGAACTCTCGTCGCGGCGCGACGGCCCGTTCGTCTCGGTGAACTGCGGCGCGATTCCCGAGAACCTGATCGAGAGCGAGCTGTTCGGCCACACCAAGGGCGCCTTCACCAGCGCCGACAAGCCGCGCCGCGGCCTGTTCATGCAGGCCGACCGCGGCACCATCTTCCTCGACGAGATCGGCGAGCTGCCGCTGGCGCTGCAGACCAAGCTGCTGCACGTGCTCGAGGCCAAGGAGGTGCGGCCGCTGGGTTCCGAGCAGAGCCGCAAGGTCGACGTGCGCATCGTCGCCGCCACCAACCGCGAGCTGCCGGCGATGGTGCAGCAGGGCCGCTTCCGCGAGGACCTGTTCTTCCGCCTGTCGGTGTTCCAGATCGGCATGCCGCCGCTGCGCGATCGCCGCGTCGACATTCCCGCGCTCGTGCAGCACCTGCTGTCGCAGCGCGTGGCGCCGGCCGGCGGCGAGGCGCTGGCCATCGACCCGGAGGCGATGGACATGCTCACTGCCTTCAACTGGCCGGGCAACGTGCGGCAGCTCGAGAACGTGCTGCACCGCGCCGCCATCCTGGCCGACGGCGGCTGCATCCGCGCCGGCGACCTGCCGCCGGAGGTGTCGCGCACGATGCCCACCAGCGGTGGCGTGATGCCCGCCGAGGGTGGGGAGATGCCGCTGCGCGAGCGGGTGCGGCGCTTCGAGGTCTCGCTGATCCTTCGCGCGATCGAGGAGTGCGGCGGCGACCGTCGGGCCGCGGCCGCCAGGCTCGGCATCGGGCTGTCGAGCCTGTACCGTAAGCTCGAGGAATTCCAGGGCGACGCGCCCGCCGGCAGCTGATCCGTTTGGCATGGAAATCGCTCGCCCGGGGGGCATGACCCCATGGCGAACGATCGGACCCACGATGCTCGCGGTGCTGCTGCAGTGCAGCGTGGCAGCGGCCATCGCGGCGCCGGAAGACGATCACCGCCGCGGCCTCGAGGCCTACCACCGCGGTGACGTGGCCACGGCGATGGCCGTGCTGCGCGCACCCGCCATGGCAGGCCACGCGCCGTCGCAGTCGCTGCTGGCCTTCATGCTCGACCGCGGCGACTTCGTCGAGGACGCTGCGGCGCTGTACCGCCAGGCCGCCGCGCAGGACGACACCGACGCGCTCTACGCGCTGGCCAACTTCCACCTCACCGGCCGCGGCGTTGCCAAAGATGAGAAGCAGGCGCTGGCGCTTTTCTCGAAAGCGGCGGAACTGGGCCACGTGCCGTCGATGCAGGTGCTGGTCGACGCGCACACCCGGGGGCTGATGGGGCTCAGCGTGGACGCGGTGCAGGCCGCGCGCTGGCGTGCGCGTGTTGCTGCACTGCAGCCGGCCCCTTCACCGAAGGGCCGCCCATGAGCCGGATTGGCGCCGTGCTGGCGCTGCTGGCCGCCGCCTCGATCCTGCCGGCGCGCGCCGCCGACCCGCGCCATGGCGCCGAGCTGTATGCGCGCCACTGCGGCCACTGCCACGGCGGCGACGGCCGCCCGGTGATGCCCAGCGCGCCCGACTTCTCGCGGCCGACCACGCTGCTCAAGCCCGACACGGCGCTGCTCGCGGCCATCCGCGGCGGCCGCGGCGCGATGCCCGCCTACCAGGGCCTGCTGCGCGACCGCGACATCCTCGACATCGTCGCCCACCTCCGCACCCTGCGATGAACTTCCGAACCCTTCGCCTCGCCGCCTGTGCCGCGGCCCTGACCCTGCCTGTGGCAGCAGCCCTCGCGCAGAGTGCGCCGCGCGTCAAGGATGTCTACGAGGTCGGGCCGAGCGTGTACGTGCGCGCGCTGACCGTCGAGCCCGCCAAGGCGGCGCTGTGGGTCGGCACGTCGGCCGGCGTGCACGAGGTCGACCTCGCCAGCGGCAAGCTGCGCAACACCTTCACGCGCAAGGAAGGCCTGGCCAACGAATACGTGTTCGCGGTCGGCCTGGACCGCAGCGGCTACAAGTGGTTCGGCACCAATGCCGGCGGCGTGTCGCGCTACAAGGATGGTCAGTGGAAGACCTTCTTCCCGATGCACGGCCTGGCCGACTACTGGATCTACGCCTTCGCGCAGCAGAAGAACGGTGACTTCTGGATCGGCACCTGGGCCGGCGCCAACAGGGTCGATGCGAAGACCGGCAAGTTCAGCACCTACGTGAAGGAACTGGTCAACGAGTGGGTCTACGGCATCGGCGTCGACGCCCAGGACCGCGTCTGGTTCGGCACCGAGGGCGGCGTGTCGATGTACGACGGCAAGCGCTGGGTCTCGTGGACGCACAAGGACGGCCTGGGCGCGCCGAACAGCGACAACCTGCCGTTCTCGGCGAATACCGGCCTGGGCACGCGCACGCGCCACGACCTGTCGGTCAGCGCCGAAGGGCCGGCCACCTACAACCCCAACTACGTGTTTGCCATCCAGGTGGCGCGCGACGGCAGCGTCTGGGCCGGCACCTGGGGCGGCGGCGCCTCGCGCTGGGACGGCAAGGCGTGGACCAACCTCACCACGCGCGACGGCCTGGCCGGCAACATCGTCTACAGCATCGCCGAAGGCAGCGACGGCGCACTCTGGTTCGGCACCAACAACGGCGTCTCGCGCTGGGACGGCAAGGCCTTCACCAACTTCGGCATGAAGGAAGGGCTGCTCGAGAAGAACGTCTACGCGCTGGCGGTCGCGCCCGGCGGCGACCTGTGGGTCGGCACACGCAAGGGCGTGGCGCGCATCGGCCGCTGAGACATCACGTGAAAGGAAGACTCATGGCCCTCAGCCTGCGCGCCGCCGGCCTCGGCGTCATCGCACTCGGCACGGCGCTGGCCGGTGCCTACCAGCTCGGGCGCAGCAACGCCGGTGCGGGCGGCGAGGCCGTCGTCGCCGCGGCCGCACCCGCGCCGGCCGCCGTGGCGGCGTCTGCCGCCATTCCGCCCGGCCATCCCCCTGCACCGCAGCGAGAAGGCAAGCTCGCGCCCGACCCGACGCAGAAGTTCACCCACTTCCGTGTCGGCAACAAGAACGTCAAGCGGCTGTTCGTCGACGGCGACACCGTCTGGGTCGGCACCTCCGGCGGCGCGGTGCGGTACGACACGAAGACCGACGAGTACAAGCTGTTCGACACGAAGAGCGGCCTGCTGTCCAACGGCGTGTTCTACGTCGGCAAGCTCGACGAGCGCATCGTCGTCGGCACCTATGGCGGCGGCCTGTCGCTGCTCGATGCGAAGACCGGCGGCTGGGAGACCTACAACATCCCCGAGGGCCTGGGCGATGCCTTCGTCTACGACGTGCTGAAGGCGAAGAACGGCGACGTCTGGATCGCCACCTGGTCGGGCGTCAACCGCATCAAGGGCGGGCGGCTGAAGGATCGCTCGGCGTGGGAACTGCACACGGTGGAGAGCACGAAGGGCGGCCTGCCCAACGACTGGGTCTACGGCCTGGCCGAGGGCCGCGACGGCGAGATCTGGCTCGGCACCGAGGGCGGCCTCGCCCACTTCAAGGAGGGCCGCTGGCAGAACTGGAACCACGCCAAGGGGCTGGGCGCGCCGTACGAGAAGGTCAAGGAGCACATCCAGTACAAGAGCGATCCGTCCAAGGTCTCCGAGCACCATGCGGCGCAGAAGAAGGAGATGGGGCTGGAGAACATCGACGTCGCCTACAACCCCAACTACATCGTCTCGATGACGGTCGACGCGCAGGGCATCGTCTGGGCCGGCACCTGGGGTGGCGGGCTGTCCCGCTTCGACGGCAAAAGCTGGAGCCACTACACCGTTTCGGAAGGCTTGCCCGGCAACCACGTGTTCATGCTCCACATCGACCCGAAGGGGACGATGTGGGTCGGCACGAACAACGGCCTGGCGAAGATGACCGCCGGCGGCTTCGAGGTGCTGACCACGCAGGACGGGCTGTTCGGTAACACCGTGTTCTCGATGACGACGGCGCGCGATGGCACGCTGTGGGTGGGCAGCTTCGGCGGGGTGGCGCGCATCAAGCCGTCGTGAACCGCGCTCCGCCTGCCGCTACAGTGACGCCATGGACCGCTCGCTGCCCCATGATCTCGTGCCGGCTGACCTCGGCCCGCTGATCGCGCGGCTGCTGGCGATCGCCGACGACGCGGTGATCGTCACCGATGGCGACCAGCGCATCGTGCTGTTCAACGACGGCGCCGAGCGCATCTTCGGCTGGCGCATGCACGAGGTGATGGGCCAGCCGCTGGAGATGCTTCTGCCCGAGTCGGCGCGTGCGGCGCACCATCGCCACCTCGACGACTTCGCGGTCTCGCCGCAGGCGGCGCGGCGCATGGGCGAGCGGCGCGACATCCACGGCCTGCGTGCCGACGGCAGCCTGTTCGACGCCGAGGCCTCGATCTCGCACGTGGCCATCGACGGGCGAACCTACTTCGCGGCCATCCTGCGCGACGTCAGCGAGGCGCGCGAGGCCACGCGCGCGCTGGCCCGCAGCGAGGCGCGCTTCCGCGAGCTGGCGGCCAGCGCGCCGGTGGGCATCTTCCAGACCGATGCGCGCGGACTGTGCGAGTACGTGAACGAGCGCTGGTGCGCGATGGCCGGCATGACGCCCGCCGAGGCGGCCGCAGGCGGCTGGCTGCGTGCGGTCCATCCGGCCGACCGCCTGCGTGTGCTGCAGGCGTGGAACGCGGCGGTCGAGGGGCGCGACAGCTTCGACCTGCGCCACCGCTTCCTGCGGCCGGATGGCAGCGAATCGTGGGTGATGGCTCGCGCGGTGCGCAGCCACGACGTCGAGGGCGGCTTCCTCGGCACGGTGACCGACGTGACCGAGAGCCACCAGCAGGCTCTGGCGCTGGAGCGCGCCAAGGCCGACGCCGAGGCCGCGGCGCGCGCCAAGAGCCTGTTCCTGGCCAACATGAGCCACGAGATCCGCACGCCGCTGAACGCGGTGATCGGCATGACCACGCTGCTGCTGGACACGCCGATGAGCGAGGACCAGCGCGACTTCGCGCGCACCATCCGCGCCAGCGGCGAGTCGCTGCTGGAGATCATCAACGACATCCTCGACTACTCCAAGGCCGACGTCGGCAAGCTGGAGATCGAGCAGCAGGTGTTCGACCTGCGCCGCTGCGTCGAGGACTCGCTCGATCTCATCGCGCCGCGCGCGCTGGAGAAGCGCCTGAACCTCGCCTACCTGATCGAGGACGGCACGCCGGAGGCGCTGGTCGGCGACGCCACGCGCATCCGGCAGATCCTCGTCAACCTGCTGTCCAACGCCGTGAAGTTCACCCACCAGGGCGAGGTCTTCGTCGCGGTGGACAGCGAGCCCGTGGAAGGGGACACGCGGCGCATCCGCTTCTCGGTGCAGGACTCGGGTATCGGCATCGCCTCCGAGCACGTGCCGCGGCTGTTCCAGTCCTTCACCCAGGTCGACGCGTCGACCACGCGCAAGTACGGCGGCACCGGCCTGGGCCTGGCCATCACCAAGCGGTTGGCCGAGCTGATGGGCGGCACGGTCAGCGTGCACAGCGAGCCGGGCCAGGGGTCGCGCTTCGACGTCACCGTGCTGGCGCAGGTGGCGGCCGCCGCCGAGCCGGCCGACTTCCTGCAGCGCGACGTGCCGGCGCTGGCCGGCAAGCGTCTGCTGATCGTCGACGACAACCTGACCAACCGCCGCATCCTCACCCGCATGGCGATGATGTGGGGCATGCAGCCGTCGACGCTGCCCTCGGCGCTGGAGGCGCTGGACCGCATCCGCCACGGCGAGAGCTTCGACGTGGCCGTGCTGGACATGAGCATGCCCGGCATCGACGGCCTGGAGCTGGCGGTGGAGATCCGCCGCCGCCGCACCGCCGAAGAGCTGCCGATCGTGATGCTCACGTCGCTGGGCCAGCGGCAGGCGCTGCAGGAGGCGCACGGCGCCGACCTCGCCGCCTTCCTCGCCAAGCCGATCAAGGCCAGCCAGCTGTTCGCCACGCTGGTGGCGGTGGTGCAGGGCCAGCGGCTCGCGCCACAGCCGCCGGCGCCGGCGCCGGCGCCGCAGATCCCGGTGCTGGCGGCCAGCCTGCCGTTGCGCGTGCTGGTGGCGGAGGACAATGCGATCAACCAGCGCGTTGCGCTGCGCCTGCTGCAGCGCCTGGGCTACCGCGCCGACGTGGCGGCCAACGGTCTCGAGGTGATCGACGCGGTGGAGCGCCAGCACTATGACGTGGTGCTGATGGACATCCAGATGCCCGAGATGGACGGCCTGCAGGCGGCGCGCTGGATCGCGCAGCGGCGCGGCCCGGACGGCCTGCCCTGCGTCATCGCGATGACGGCCAACGCCATGCCCGGCGACCGCGAGGCCTACATCGCCGCCGGCATGGACGGCTACGTGGCCAAGCCGATCGACATGGGCGACCTCGCGGTGGCGATCACGCGCGCCGCGCTGCGGGTGCGCGGCGCCGCCGCCGGCGCGCCCGAGGGCGACGAGGTGCTGGACCACCGGCGGCTCGAGCACCTGCGCAGCCTGCAGGACGACAGCCAGCCGACGCTGGTGCGCGAACTGATCGACATGTTCGTGGCCGACGCGCCCGGACACCTGGCCGCGCTGGGCGAAGCGCACGGCGCGGCCGATGCGCAGCGTCTCGGCCGCAGCGCGCATCGGCTGCTCTCGGCCACGCAGAACATCGGCGCCGTGCGCATGTCTCGGCTGTGCGCGCAGATCGAGCAGGCTTGCCGTGCCGGCGATCTGGCCGGCATGGAGGGCCTGATCGAAGCACTGGTGCGCGAGCACGAGGGTGCGAGCGCGGCGCTGCGGGCGGCTCGATCCCGCTACTGACGAGCGCCGACGCATGCACGCGCCGATGCCCACTCGCCGCGACACCCTGGCGCTGCTCGCCGGGGCCGTGCTGTTGCCCGGCGTGGCGCGCGCCGGCGACGCCGCGCCGCAGGCGGCGAGACACTTCCTGTTCGGCTCGCCGGTCGAACTGCTCGTGCGCCCGCCGCAGGGCCGTGACGTGGGCGCGGCGCTGGCGGCGGCGATGGCCGGGCTGGCCCGCATCCACCGGCGCTGGAACGCCTGGAAGCCGGGTGAACTGAGCGAGCTGAACCGGGCCCTGCGAGAACGCCGGGCGACGAGCGTGTCGCCGGCGCTCGCCGCCGTGCTGAGGGAGGCCGCTCGCCTGGAACACCGCTCGCATGGCCTGTTCAATCCCGGCATCGGTGGCGCGATCGCTGCGTGGGGCTTCCACGACGACGTGCTTCGCCCCGGATCGCGCCCTTTGGCGCGGGCCCTGGCCGCGTGGCGCGAGGCGGCGCCGAGCCTGGCACAACTCGACTTGCGTGGCGAGCGCGTGGCGAGCTTCAATCCGCGACTGCAGCTCGATCTCGGCGGCTATGGGAAGGGTGTGGCCGTTGACCGGGCCCTCGACCAGCTCAGCGCCGCCGGAGTGGGCGAGGCGCTGGTCGACCTCGGTGGCAACCTCGCCGCGATGAGTGGCGCCGGAGAGCCTGGCTGGCACATCGGCATTCGCGAACCCGGGGGCCAGGGTCTGGTGGGCAGCCTCGTCACCCAGGGGCGCGAGGCCGTGGTCACCTCCGGCAGCTACGAGCGCTTCCGCGTGCTCGACGGCGAGCGCTGCGCCCACGTGCTGGATCCGCACACGCTGGCGCCGGTCACCGAGCTAGTCAGCGTGACGGTCGTGCATCCTTCGGCCGGCCGGGCCGACGCCGCAGCCACCGCGCTGCTCGTGGCGGGGCCACGGCGCTGGCGCCGCGTGGCCGAGCGCATGGGCGTGCACTGCGCGCTGGTGATCGACCGCCACGAGCGTGTCGAGCTCACGCCGTCCATGGCCGGCCGGCTGCGCTGGAGCAGCCTGAACTGGCAGCGCCGCGCCGTCGCAGCCTGAGCGGCGCCGCCGTGGCGCGGCGCGTGCGAAGCGTCACGCGGCGGCACCACGCGCCGGTCAAGTGCCGGATACCGCAGCCGAAAGCAGGGCGTCAGGAGGCGCCATGCGACGGTTTGCGATTGCGGTATCCACGGCTCTGCTCGGCTTCGGCGCGCCGAATGCGCACGCCCAGACGAACTGGCTGTGCGGCCTGAGCGAGGACATCCTGCGCCTCGTGTGCGTCGCCGAGGCCGGCCCGCAGGACGTGCAGCAGACTGCGCCCGCCGCGGTGGCGGTCGTCAATGGCACCGCGTTCCCGCTCGATCCGCGCCGGCAATACACCGTCGAGCTGCTGGCACCGGCCGGCGAGATGGAGTTCGTCGAGCAACTCGCCCGCGCGACGATGTGCTACCGCACGCCGGAGTGCACCGTCAGCTTCGCAGGCCCGCGGACGCAGGACATGCGGGTGGTCGCGCGGCCAGCTCGCTGAGCGGGTCAGACCGCCGGCAGGGCCGGCAGCCGGATCTCGACGGCACCGTCGGCCAGCGCGACGCTGGCCCCCATCTCGGCGATGCGCCGGCGGATCGCCTGCAGCTTCGGCTGCGCGTACCACGCTTCGAGGTCCGTGGCCTCGCCGCCGACGCGAACGATCACCTGGTCCGGTTCGGCGCGGGTTTCGACCCGCACGCGCCGGAACTGCGGCGGCTCGTCTTCGACGCAGGCCTGCAGCAGGTTCATCGCGATCTCGTTGAGCCGGTCGGGCACCAGGTCGCAGGCCGGCAGGCCGGTCGCCGGCTGGAGTTCGATGGGCGTGCCGCGAAAGCGCCGGTCGAAGGCGAGGAAATCGCACACCGCTTTGAGCATGGCGTTGACGTCCACCGGTTCGGCCGACTCGCTGCGCGCCGTGGCGAAGTCGGCGATCTGCCGCATCATGCGGGCGATCCGTTCGCCCTGGGCACGGATCTGGCGCGCCGCGCTGCGCTCGGACTCGGGCAGTTCGCTCGCCACGCCCTGGATCACCGCCAGCGGGTTGCCGACCTCGTGCGCGACGTTGGCCGCCATGGTGGCCAGCGCGGCCATCTTCTCGCCGTGCCAGTGCTGCTCGCGCCGCGCGGCTTCTGCCTGTGC
>NZ_JBFXIO010000071.1:0-14978 GCF_050175855.1 Piscinibacter sp. | reverse complement strand
AGTTCTGGACCGGGCTGCGCCCGGCCACGCCGAGCAACGTGCCGGTGATCGGCCGCTCGAAGCTGAAGAAGCTGTTCCTCAACACCGGCCACGGCACGCTGGGCTGGACGCATGCCTGCGGCTCGGGAAAGAGCATCGCGCGCATCGTCAGCGGGCTCAAGCCCGAGGTGGACTTCGCGTTCAGCGGCGCCTGAATAGGGCACCGGCGGGGCAGAGGCCTTCGGAATCGAAGGTCTCTTGCCGCGTCGTGTACATTAGGTCGGGTAGGCATGATCAAGACCATTGTTCTTTAGGTCTTCTCTGACGGCCACCGGCTCCCCGCCGGCCGGCTCCGGTTGAAACTCCCATCGATGATCTTCTTGGCGTCTCTGCCTGCGCCGGCGTTTGCCTGCGCAGCAACTTGAAGGGAATCGACATGACGACTCAAACCGGCACCGTGAAGTGGTTCAACGAAGGCAAGGGCTTCGGCTTCATCGCCCCCGACGACGGCGGCAAGGACCTGTTCGCCCACTTCAGCCAGATCCAGGGCGGCGGCTTCAAGACGCTGGCCGAGAACCAGCGCGTGGAATTCGAGGCGACGCAAGGCCAGAAGGGTCCGCAAGCCTCCAACATCCGCGTGGTCTGATCCGGCCCGCCGGCTCCACGCGAGCCACGCACGAAACCGCGGCCCCTGCCGCGGTTTTTTCTTTCCGGGAGCTCCGATGAACAACCTTCAGGAAGCCACCGAGCGCATCTGCGAGCTCAAGGGCAACGTGATGTCGCTCGACGCGCTGTGCACAGCGCTGCTGCAGCAGATGGCGCCGCCGGCGCGCGAGCGCTTCCGCAGGACCTTCGAGGGCTGGGCCGAGATCGCCCGCACCGCGCTGCTCAACGCGGAGATCTCGGAGCATACGATCGCCGCCTTCGAGCGCGACACGCAGCGCATCGGCGCACTGATCGAGACGCTGGAGCACCGCCAGCGTCTGCCGCGGCAGGGCGGCGCCGTCGAACCGCTGCTGCTGGCCGTGCCGCGCGTGCTGACCTTCCAGGGCACACGTTCGCTCACGGCCGCCAGCGGCTTCTTCTTCGCGCGCGACGAGCGCCTGTACCTGGTGACCAGCCGCCACGTGCTGTTCGACGCGCCCAGCGATCACTTCCCCGACCGCATCGAGATCGAGCTGCACGCCGAGGAGACCGACCTGTCGCGCACCTGCTCGCTATCGGTGCTGCTGTACGCCCAGGGCCGTGCCGTGTGGCGGCAGGCCAGCGACAGCGCCGGCGAGATCGACGTGGCGGTGATCGCGCTGGAGCGCGACCAGCTCGGCTTCACGCCGCCGGCCTTCACGCCGGCCAGCCTGCAGGATGCGCTGGGCGAGGTCGACGTCGGCACACCGCTGCTGGTGGTGGGCTTTCCGCTCGGCTTCCACGACCGCCGCTTCCACCTGCCGGTGGCGCGCCAGGCCACGGTGGCCTCGTCCTTCGGCACGCGCTTCCAGGGCCAGGGCCTGTTCCTCACCGATGCACGAACGCACCGCGGCACCAGCGGGGCGCCGGTGGTGATGCGCGCGCCCTCGCTGCTCGGCGAGGACGAGCGCATCCCCTGGAAGCTGCTGGGCATCCACTCGGCGCGCATGGACATGGGCGGCCGCGACCTGATCGCCGACGAATCGCTGGGCCTGAACTGCGCCTGGTATGCCGACGTGCTGATGACGCTGACAGCCGATTGATTCAGCCGCCGGAGGCCGCCAGCTGCGGCCAGGGCACCGGCTCGGCCGGGGCTTCGTCGGCCGCGACGTCGCGCAGCGCCAGGCCGTACCACGCCACGTCCCACCAGCGGCCGAGCTTGAAGCCGGCCTGCGGGTACAGGCCCACCGATTCGAAGCCCATGGCACGGTGCAGGCCCACGCTGCCCTCGTTCGGCATCGTGATGCCGGCGAAGGCGCGAACCGCGCCCTGGCGGCGCAGCGCATCGAGCAATTGCCCATACAGCGCCCGCCCGATGCCGCGGCGATGGTGGCCGTCGCGCACGTAGGCCGTGGTGGTGACCGACCAGCGGTAGGCCTCGCGCTCGGCGAAGGCGCTGGCGTAGCAGTAGCCCAGCACCGCCCCGCCCTCCTCGGCCACGAACCACGGCCAGGCCGCGGTGACGCGCGCCAGCCGCGCGGCCATCTCGGCCGCATCGGGTGCGCGCAGCTCGAACGAGGTGGGCCGCTGCAGCACGCTGGGCGCATAGATCTCGGCCAGCGCGCCGGCATCGGCGGCTCGGGCGGGGCGGACGACCAGGCTCATGCGGACCCTCCTTCGAATTGGCACTCAGCGCGATGCGGCCAGCTGCCGCACGCGCGCCATGGCCAGGCCCGCAGCGGCGGTACGAGTCTCCACGCCCAGCTTCTCGAACACATGCTCCAGGTGCTTGTGCACGGTGCGCGGGCTGGTGCCGAGGATGTCACCGATGTCGCGGTTGGTCTTGCCCTGCACCACCCAGTAGAGCACCTCGGCCTCGCGCGCGGTGAGCTTGAACGCCAGCCCGAGCGCCTCGATGGTCGATTCGTCGGACGACTCGCTCATCACCAGCAGCCATTCGTCGTCGCCGCCGCTCTCGCCGCCGCTGGCCGCGCTGGTTTCGTGCAGCGCGATGGAAAGGCGCTTGCCATGCCGCGCCAGCGTCAGCGCCTGCGGCGAACCGCCGGTGGCGTGCACCACGGCCTGGGCCTGCAGCCAGTCGAGCACGCCTTCGCCGAGCTGCGTGCCGTCACCCGCCTCGTGCGCCGTGAGCAGTTGTCGCGCCAGCGGCGTCTGCCAGAGGATGCGGCCATCGGCGGCGCGCACCGACAGCGTGGCGTGGCCGAAGGCGTCGAGCGCGTGGCGGGCCTGGCGGCGCTCGCGCGCGCCCTGCACATGCGCGGCGATGCGCGCCAGCACCTCCATCGGCTTGATCGGCTTGGCCACGTAGTCGACGCCACCGCTCTGGAAGGCGGCGAGCACGTGCTCGGTCTCGGTCAGCCCGGTCATGAAGATGATCGGGATCGGCGCGGTGGCCGGTGCCGCCTTCAGGCGGCGGGCGACCTCGAAGCCGTCCAGCCCCGGCATCACCGCGTCGAGCAGGATCACGTCGGGCTGCGCCTGCGCCGCACGCTGCAGCGCCTGCTCGCCGTTGACGGCCACCAGCACGGTGTAGCCGAACTCGTCGAGCGCGTCGTGCAGCATCGAGAGGTTGTCGGGCACGTCGTCGACGATCAGCACGACGTCGGAGTTGTGGCGGTCCAGCTGCATCTCAGGGTTCCTGCAACGCGCGTTTGAGCACGCCGTTCATCTCGTCGAGCTGGAAGCCACGCGCCATCGTGCGCATGCGTTCGACGAAGGCGGCGCAGGCGGGCGACTCGCGCTCGATCTGGTCGAGCTGCTTGACGATGCCGCGCACGTAGCCGATGTCCACCAGCTCCAGCAGCGAGCGCAGGTGCGGCTCGGCGGGCAGCATCTGCGCTTCTGCGAGGGCCGGCGGCGGCGCCACGGCCGGCACGTCGGCGGCGGCGGTGGTCCACGTCAGTGCCAGCGCACCGCCCAGCCAGTCGAGCAGCTCGGCCACGCGGACCGGCTTGGTGATGAAGTCGCGCGGCGTGATGCCCACGTCGTTCTCCAGCCCCTTGTCGAAGGCGTTGGCCGACACGATGGCCACCGCAGCCGGCGCCAGCGCCTCATGGCGGAGCCGGCGGATCGTCTCCCAGCCGTCAATGCCCGGCATGGCCAGGTCCATGAACACCGCGTCGGGCCGCCAGCTGCGTTCGCGCAGCAGCGCCAGTGCCTCCTCGCCGGAGGCCGCGGTGCGCAGCTCGAAGCCCAGCGGTGCGAGAACGCTGACCAGCAGCTCGCGGTCGGCCTCCTCGTTGTCGACGACGAGGATGCGCCGCTGCCGCCCGGCATAACCGGTGCGCTGCGCCGCCTGGGGTGCAGGCAGCGCATCCGAGTGCAGCTCGGGCAGGAACAGGCGCACGCGGAACACCGAGCCGCGCCCCGGATGGCTCTCCACCGTCATCTCACCGCCCATCAGTTCGGTGAGCATCTTGGCGATGGTCAGGCCCAGGCCCGTTCCGCCCGTGCCCCCCTGCCCGGCTGCCGAGCCGCGCGCGAAGGGCTCGAACACCTTGGCCACCTCGTCGGGCGGCATGCCCGGCCCGGTGTCCTCGATCTCGAAGTGGGCGATCTCGCGCGCGTAGCGCAGCCGGAAGCCCACCCGCCCCTCGCGGGTGAACTTCACCGCGTTGCCCAGCAGGTTGATGAGGATCTGGCGCAACCGCTTCTCGTCGGCGCGCACGAGCTCGGGCGACTGCGAGTCGATCTCGGCCACGAAGCCGATGCCCTTGGACTGCGCCTGCAGCTCGAACATGCGCGCGATCTGCTGCAGGCTCTCGCGCAGCCGCATCGGCGCCGGCTCCAACGTGAGCTTGCCGCCCTCGATGCGCGCCATGTCCAGCGTGCCCTCGATCAGCGACAGCAGGTGGTCGCCGCCGCGCTTGATGACACGCACCGCCTGGCGGCGCGCCTCGGGAATCGCGGGGTCGTCGTCGAGCAGCTGCGCATAGCCGAGGATGCTGTTCAGCGGCGTGCGCAGCTCGTGGCTGATGGCGGAGATGTAGCGCGTCTTGGCCTGGTTGGCGGCATCGGCCACCTGCTTGGCCTGCTGCAGCGCGAGGTCGGTGCGGCGGTGCGATTCGATCTCCTGCACCAGCAGCAGGGTCTGCCGGTTCGACTCCTCCTGCGCCACCTTCGCGCTCTTGTGCTTGAGCACCAGCCACCACGCCACCACCGCGCTGACCACCAGCAGCGCCGCGTAGATCTTCACGAAGCCCATCTGCAGTGCCGCTTCCGCGTCGGGCGAGAGGTGGCCGAGCAGGCGGCGCTCGTGGCGATAGACCGCGGCGAACAGCGCGGCCAGCAGCGGCATCGCCAGCGCCATCAGCATCAGGTAGTGGCCGAGCTCGGTGTCCAGCCGCTGCCACAGCCGCTCGGGCACCAGCTTCGTCATCGCCGCGCGCCACTGCACGGCCAGCCGCGCGTGCGGCTTGCACAGGTCGTGGCAGCGCGCGTCGAGCGAGCAGCACAGCGAGCAGATCGCGCCGTCGTAGGCCGGGCAGTGCGCCATGTCGTCGTGCTCGTACTCGCGCTCGCAGATCGTGCAGCGGGTCAGGCGCTTGTAGGTTCCCTGGTCGGCAGCGGGCTCCGGTTGGCGGGCGATGTAGTAGCGGCCTTGGGTCCACCACGCGATCAGCGGCGACACCGCGAAGGCCGTGACCATCGCGATCAACGCCGAGAAGGCCTGCGCCATCGGCCCGAGGAAGCCGAGGTAGGCCACCACCGACAGCACCGAGGCCGCACCCATCGCGCCCACGCCCACCGGGTTCACGTCGTACAGGTGGGCGCGCTTGAACTCGATGCCCTTCGGCGACCAGCCCATCGGCTTGTTGATCACCAGGTCGGCCACCACGGCCATCATCCAGCTGATCGCGATGTTGGAGTACAGGCCCAGCACCTTGCCGATGGCCTGGAACACGTTCAGCTCCATCAGCATCAGCGCGATCAGCGTGTTGAACACCATCCACACCACGCGGCCCGGGTGGCTGTGGGTGAGGCGCGCGAAGAAGTTCGACCAGGCCAGCGAGCCGGCGTAGGCGTTGGTCACGTTGATCTTGAGCTGCGAGACGATCACGAACACCGCGGTGGCGGCCACTGCGAGGCCGTAGTTCGAGGTCACCGCACCCCAGGCGACGAGGTACATCTGGTTCGGGTCGACCGCGCGCGCCACCGGCACCGCATAGCCGATGGCCAGATACGCGAGCAGGCAGCCCGCGAGCATCTTCAGCACGCCCAGCACCACCCAGCCCGGCCCGCCGATCACCACGCCCGCCCACCAGGCCAAGCGCCGGCCGGGCTGCGGCTCGGGCATGAAGCGCAGGTAGTCGGCCTGCTCGCCCATCTGCGTGATCAGCGCGATGCCCACCGTCATCGCCGCGCCGAACTTCATCAGGTCGAAGCCTGCGGGCTGCACGTTCTCCGCCGTGCCGCCCGGCGCGATGCCGCCGAAGTGCCAGATGTCGGCCAGCGCCGTCGGGTGCTGCTGCAGCACGTAGACGAAGGGCAGCACCAGCATCGCCAGCCACAGCGGCTGCGTCCAGACCTGCAGCCGGCTGATGGTGGTGACGCCGTGGGTGACCAGCGGGATCACCACCAGCGAGCACAGCAGGTAGCCCCAGGCCGGCGGGATGTCGAAGGCGAGCTCGAGCGCGTAGGCCATGATGGCCGCCTCGAGCGCGAAGAAGATGAAGGTGAAGCTGGCGTAGATCAGCGAGGTGACGGTGGAGCCGATGTAGCCGAAGCCGGCGCCGCGGGTCAGCAGGTCCATGTCGACGCCGTGGCGCGCGGCGTAGACGCTGATCGGAAGCCCGGCGGCGAAGATGATCAGCCCGGTGGCGAGGATCGCCCAGAAGGCGTTGACGAAACCGTAGTCGACCAGCAGCGTGCCGCCCACCGCCTCGAGCACCAGGAACGAGGCCGCGCCGAAGGCGGTGTTGGCCACGCGCATCGCCGACCACTTGCGGAACGAGCGCGGCGTGAAGCGCAGCGCGTAATCCTCCATCGTCTCGCGCGCCACCCAGCTGTTGTAGTCGCGACGCACCTTGATCACCCGCTGCACCGCCTTGGTGCTGGCAGGCGTGGCGATGCCCGCGCCGAGCGGCGGTTCGTCCAGGGGCGCGGCAGGGTTCGCACTCATGCGCCAACCTGGGGCAAGGGCTGTGCCAAGCCCTCGCGGCCGCGTAGCATCTGGCACGTCTCCTGCTGACTTAGGGCCCATGGAACTGACGCCGCGCGAGAAGGACAAGCTGCTGATCTTCACCGCCGCGCTGCTCGCCGAGCGGCGCAAGGCCCGCGGCCTGAAGCTCAACTACCCCGAGGCGGTGGCGCTGATCAGCGCGGCCATCATGGAAGGCGCGCGCGACGGCAAGAGCGTCGCGGTGCTGATGAGCGAGGGCAAGACGATCCTCACGAAGGCCGATGTGATGGACGGGGTGGCGGAGATGATCCCGGATATCCAGGTCGAGGCCTCCTTTCCCGACGGCACCAAACTGGTGACCGTGCACCAACCTATTGCATGAACATCATGAACATCCGCCGAATCTGCTCGCTGCTCCTCCTTGCTGCTGCCGCCCCGCTGGCCGCCGCCCATACCGGCGCCGACGCCGCCGCGCACCACGGCTTCGCCGCTGGCCTGCTGCACCCCTTCACCGGGCTCGACCACCTCGCCGCGATGCTGGCCGTAGGACTGTGGAGCGCATTGATCTGCGCGCGCTGGCAGGATGCCGTCAAGGCGCCGCTGTCGTTCGCCTGCATGCTGCTAATCGGCGCACTGCTCGGCGCGGGTGGTCTGGCGTTGCCCGCCGTCGAACCGATGATCGCCACCTCGCTGCTGGCGCTGGGCCTGCTGCTGGCCGCACGCCAGACCCTGCCGGCGCCCGCGGCGATGGGGCTGGTGGCACTGTTCGCGCTCTTTCACGGTACGGCCCACGGGCAGGAACTGGCGGGCGCCGGCGCCCTGGCCGGCATGGTGCTGGCCACGGCACTGCTGCATGGCGCCGGCCTCGCCGTCGGCTTCGCGCTGCGCACGCGCAGCCTGTGGTGGCCGAGGCTGGCTGGCGCGGCGACGGCGCTGTTCGGTGCTGCCCTGCTGCTCGCCTGAGGAGCGGTGATGCCGACCCCCGGTGAACTGCTGATCGACGAAGGCGAACTCACCCTCAACCCCGGTCGCCGCACGCTGACTCTGGTGGTCGAGAACGGCGCCGACCGGCCCATCCAGGTCGGCTCGCACTATCACTTTGCCGAGACCAACGGCGCCCTGAAGTTCGACCGCGAGGCCGCCCGTGGCATGCGGCTGAACATCGCCTCGGGCACCGCGGTGCGCTTCGAGCCGGGGCAGCAGCGCACGGTCGAACTGGTGGACTTCGCCGGCGACCGCACGGTCTACGGCTTCCGCGGACTGGTTCAAGGGAAGCTCTGACATGGCCAAGATCGGCAAACGCGCCTATGCCGAGATGTTCGGCCCTACCGTCGGCGACCGGTTGCGCCTGGCCGACACGGAACTGATCATCGAGATCGAGAAGGACTTCACCCTGGCCGCCGGCGGCTACGGCGAAGAGGTGAAGTTCGGCGGCGGCAAGGTGATCCGCGACGGCATGGGCCAGAGCCAGCGGATCAACGGCCCCGGGCGAGAGGAGGCGGTCGACTGCGTGATCACCAACGCGGTGATCGTCGACCACTGGGGCATCGTCAAGGCCGACATCGGCATCCGCGGCTGCCGCATCGCCGCCATCGGCAAGGCCGGCAACCCCGACGTGCAGCCGGGCGTGGACATCGTCATCGGCCCGGGCACGGAGGTCATTGCCGGCGAGGGCATGATCGTCACCGCCGGCGCGATCGACTCGCACATCCACTTCATCTGCCCGCAGCAGATCGAGGAAGCGCTGGCCTCCGGCGTGACCACCAAGCTCGGCGGCGGCACCGGCCCGGCCACCGGCACCTTCGCCACCACCTGCACGCCGGGGCCGGCCAACATCGGCCGCATGCTGCAGGCGGCCGACGCCTTTCCGATGAACCTCGGCTTCCTCGGCAAGGGCAACGCCAGCCGGCCGGAGGCGCTGCGCCAGCAGGTCGAGGCCGGCGTGGTCGGCCTGAAGCTGCACGAGGACTGGGGCACCACGCCTTCGGCGATCTCCTGCTGCCTCGACGTGGCGGAAGAGACCGACACGCAAGTGGCCATCCACAGCGACACGCTGAACGAATCGGGCTTCGTCGAGAACACCATCGCGGCGACGAAGGGCCGCACGCTGTGCGCCTTCCACACCGAGGGCGCGGGCGGCGGCCATGCGCCGGACATCCTCAAGGTGGTGGGCGAGGCGAACTTCCTGCCCTCCTCCACCAACCCGACCATGCCCTACACCGTCAACACGCTCGACGAGCACGTCGACATGCTGATGGTCTGCCACCACCTCGATGCCTCGATCGCCGAGGACCTCGCCTTCGCCGAGAGCCGCATCCGCCGCGAGACCATCGCCGCGGAAGACGTGCTGCACGACCTCGGTGCGATCAGCATGATGAGCAGCGACAGCCAGGCGATGGGCCGCGTCGGCGAGGTGGTCATCCGCACCTGGCAGACGGCGCACAAGATGAAGCTGCAGCGCGGCGCGCTGCCGGGTGATTCGGCGCGGAACGACAACACCCGCGTCAAGCGCTACATCGCCAAGCTCACGATCAACCCCGCGATCGCGCATGGCCTGTCTCACGAGGTCGGCAGCATCGAGCCCGGCAAGTGGGCCGACCTGGTGCTGTGGAAGTCGGCCTTCTTCGGCGTGAAGCCCTCGCTCATCCTCAAGGGCGGCTTCATCGCTGCCGCAGCGATGGGCGACCCGAATGCCTCGATCCCGACGCCTCAGCCGGTGCACTACCGGCCGATGTTCGGCGCCTACGGCGGCGCGCTGCATGCCGGCTCGATCACGTTCACCAGCCAGGCGGCGCTGGCCGGCGGCGTGCCCGAGGCGCTCGGCCTGAAGAAGCACATCTCGGCGGTGAAGGGGTGCCGCGGCGTGAAGAAGCAGCACATGGTCCACAACGGCCTGGCGCCGAAGATGGAGGTCGACGCGCAGACCTACGAGGTGCGCGCCGATGGCCAGCTGCTCACCTGCGAGCCGGCCACCGTGCTGCCGATGGCGCAGCGCTACTTTCTTTTCTGACGCCGGCGGCACAATGCCGTGATGCTGACGATCAACAAACTCATCCCCGGCGGCCGCGGCCTCGCCGGCGTGCTGCTCAAGCGCGCCCCGACCGTCGAACTCGATTGGGACACCCGCCAGAAGAGCCGCTTCGACGCCACCGACTCCGGCGGCCGCGCACTCGGCGTCTTCCTGCCGCGCGGCACGGCGGTGCGCGGCGGCGACGTGCTGGTGGCCGAAGACGGCTCGCTGGTTCGCGTGCTGGCGGCACCGCAGCCGGTGCTGCGCGTCACGCACTGCACGCACCACGGCTCGCCGTTCGACCTGCTGCGGGCGGCCTACCACCTGGGCAACCGCCACGTGCAGCTGGAACTCAAGCCGGACCATCTGCAGCTCGAGCCCGACCACGTGCTGGCCGACATGCTTGGGCAGATGCACCTGATCGTCTCGGAGACGAACGCGCCGTTCGAGCCGGAGTCGGGTGCCTATGCCGCAGCCGCGCCGGCGGCTTCGGCCCACGACCACGGACATGGCCATCACGGCCATGACCATGCGCACGACCACAAGCATGAGCACGGCCACGGTCATGGCCACGTTCACGGCCCCGGCTGTGGCCACGAGCACTGACGCCCCTGCATCGCCGGCAGCGCTGCTGCAGCTGATGTGGCTGGCCTCGCCGGCCCTGCCGGTGGGTGGATTCAGCTACTCCGAGGCGCTGGAGGCGGCGGTCGACGGCGGCCGTGTCACAAGCGAAGCCGATGCATCGCGCTGGCTGCGCGACCAGCTCGAACTCGCGCTCGGCCGCAGTGAACTGCCGCTGCTGGCGCAGGCGATCGCGGCGTGGCAGGCCAGTGACGCGGAACGTGTGCGCGAACTCAATGACTGGGTGCTGACCACGCGTGAATCGCGCGAGCTGCGCGCGCAGACCGAGCAGATGGGCCGCTCGATGGTCGAGTGGCTGAAGAACCGAGGCGAGCCCGATGGCCGCGTCGCCACGCTGGCCGCGCTGCCGCCGGCGCCGAGCTGGCCGATCGCCTTCGCCCTGGCCGCAGCCCAGACCGGCGCGCCGTTGCGCGTGGCCCTGCTTGCCTTCGCCTTCGGCTGGGCCGAGAACATGGTGCAGGCGGCGCTCAAGGCCGTGCCGCTCGGCCAGAGCGCCGGCCAGCGCATCCTGGCTGCGCTCGTCGCGGCGATCCCGCCGTCGGTGGACCGGGCGCTCAAGCTCGGCGACGGCGAACGCCAGGCCTTCTCGCCGATGCTGGCCATCCTGTCGGCGCAGCACGAGACACAGTACTCCCGGCTTTTCCGTTCGTGACATGCCGTCACGAGTGCGCGGCTGCCGACATGAGGCAGGCGCGCAGCGGAAACACGGCCGCGCCACCCTCCGCGACACGACAAACCGGAGGGAACCATGCAGAACCATGATCGAGGCTTCGCCCACGACCTCGACACGATGATGCGCCGGCGCATGCTGCACTGGCTGGCGGTGGCCGGCGCGGCACCCGTCGCGCTGCTCGGCTGCGGCGGTGGCGGCGATGACGCCGGCACCACGGCCACCACCGCGAGCACCGACAGCGGCGGCAGCACCGGCTCGACCGGCAGCACGACCACCAGCTGCTCGGTGATCCCCGGCGAAACCGCCGGCCCCTACCCCGGCGACGGCACCAACAGCAACGCCACCGGCATCGTCAACGTGCTGACGCTGTCGGGCATCGTGCGCAGCGACATCCGCACCAGCATCGGCAGCGCCAGCGGCACCGCGCCCGGCGTGCCACTGACCGTCACGCTCAAGCTGGTGAACACCGCCTCTTCCTGCGCCAGCCTGGCCGGCTACGCCATCTATCTCTGGCACTGCACGCGCGAGGGCGGCTACTCGCTGTACTCCAGCGGCGTGACGGGCGAGAACTTCCTGCGCGGCGTGCAGGTCACCGACGCCAACGGCGAGGTCACCTTCACCACCGTCTTTCCCGGCTGCTACAGCGGCCGCTGGCCGCACATGCACTTCGAGATCTACCCCAGCCTGGCCAGCGCCACCAGCGGCAGCAACGACGTGAAGACCTCACAGCTGGCGCTGCCGGCGCAGGCCTGCAACCAGGTCTACGGCACGGCGACCGGCTACGACGCCAGCGCCTCGAACTTCGCGACCATTTCGCTGGCCTCCGACAACATCTTCAGCGACGGCTACTCGACGCAGATGGCCACGGTCAGCGGCGACGCGGTCAACGGCTTCAGCGCCAGCCTCACGGTCGGCATCGCCGCCTGAGCGCAGGAGAGGGTGCGGCGCCTATCATCGGCGCCATGAGCACCCTGCACCACATTCCCGGCCGCACCAAGAAGCTCCCGCCGCTGCGCGTCGGCGTCGGCGGGCCCGTCGGCTCGGGCAAGACGACGCTGGTCGAGATGCTGTGCAAGACAATGCGCGAGAAGTGGGACCTCGTCGTCGTCACCAACGACATCTACACCAAGGAAGACCAGCGGCTGCTGACGGTGGCCGGCGCGCTCGAGCCCGAGCGCATCGTCGGCGTCGAGACCGGCGGCTGCCCGCACACCGCGATCCGCGAGGACGCCTCGATCAACCTCGAGGCGGTGGACCGCATGCTGGAGAAGTTCCCGAACGCCGACATCGTCTTCATCGAGTCGGGCGGCGACAACCTCGCCGCCACCTTCAGCCCGGAACTCTCCGACCTGACCATCTACGTGATCGACGTGGCCGCCGGCGAGAAGATCCCGCGCAAAGGCGGGCCGGGCATCACCAAGAGCGACCTGTTCGTGATCAACAAGATCGATCTCGCGCCGTACGTGGGCGCGGATCTGGCCGTGATGGAGGCCGACACGAGGCGCATGAGGCCCACGAGGCCCTATGTGATGACCAACCTGAAGACGAACACCGGCTTGCAGCAGGTGATCGACTTCATCGAGACCCGGGGAATGCTCAGGACATGAAGATCCGTCGACTCGCCGCAGCACTGCCGCTGCTGGCCACGCTGCTCGCCGCCCAGGCGCAAGTGACCTCGCCCACCGTCGCGCCGCCGGCGCGCAACGTGCCGGAGACCTTCTTCGGCACCACGGTCAACGACCCCTACCGCTGGCTCGAGGACGTGAAGTCCCCCGAGGCGGCAAAGTGGATGAAGGAATCCAGCGACCGCAGCCACGCCCTGCTCGCCGCCATTCCCGGCCGCGCGAAGCTGCTCGATGCACTGGAGAAGATGGATGCCTCGGTGTCCGCACGCGTCTTCGGCGTGGTGCGCGAGAGCGGCGACCGCTGGTTCTTCGAGCGCCGCAGCGCCACCGAGAACCAGTTCAAGCTGCTGATGCGCGAGGGCCTGGACGGCCGCGAGCGCGTGCTCGTCGACCCGGAGGCCATCGAGAAGCGCACCGGCAAGCCGCACGCGATCAACTACTACGCCGCCTCGCCGGGCGGCACGCTGGTGGCCTACGGCCTGTCGGCGCAGGGTTCGGAAGCCGCCGTGCTGCACCTGCTGGACACCCGCAGCGGCCGCCCGGTGGGCCGGCCGATCACGCGCACCGACTACGGCTCGCCGAACTTCTCGCCCGACGGCCGCCACCTGCTGTTCTCGCGCCTTCAGCGCATGAAGCCCGGCATGCCGGCTACCGAGAAGTACCAGCGCTCGATGACCTGGCTGATGCGCGTGGGCAGCGATGCCGCGAAGGCGCGGCCGATCTTCGGACTGGGTGTGCCGGGCGTGGACATCACGCCCGCGGAGATCCCGGTCGCCACGATCACCCACGACGGACGCTGGCTGATCGGCTACGTGTTCAACGGCACGCAGCGCGAGATCACGCTGTACGCCTCGCCGGCGCAGCCGGTGCTGGCCGGCAAGGCGCCGCGCTGGACGCGGCTGGTGACGGCCGCCGATGCGGTCAGCGGCGCGAGCTATTTCGACGACGGCCTGTACCTCCTCTCGCACAAGGATTCGCCGCGCTCGAAGGTGATGCGCCTGTCGCTGAAGTCGCCCGACATCGCGCAGGCCGAGGTGATCGTGGCGCAGGGCGAGCAGGTGGTCACCGGCATCGCCTCGGCTGCCGACGCGCTGTACGTCGAGCGCCGCGACGGCAACATCAAGCGCCTGTTCAAGCGCGCCCATGCCGGCGGCGCCGCGCTGCAGGAGGTGAAGCTGCCGATCGAGGGTTCTTTCCGTCTCAACGCCGACGAGAGCCTGGCCAGCGCCGCCGACCCGCGCCTGCCCGGCCTGGTGCTCGACCTGCAGAGCTGGAACCGCGCGCGGCAGATCTACCTGATCGGCGCCGACGGCGCGGTGACGAATTCGGGGCTGCAGCCACAGGGCCCCTACGACGCGCCGGCCGACATCGTCGTCACCGAGGTCAAGGTGCCCAGCCACGACGGCGCGCTGGTGCCGCTGTCCATCCTGCACCGCAAGGGCGCGGCGCTGGACGGCCGCAACCCCACGCTGCTGTACGGCTACGCCAGCTATGGCATCACCGAGGAGCCCTTCTTCAGCCCCGGCCGGCTGGCCTGGCTGGATGCCGGCGGCGTGCTCGCGGTGGCCAACCCGCGCGGCAGCTCGGTTTACGGGCAGGACTGGTACAAGGCTGGCTGGCAGGCGACCAAGCCCAACACCTGGAAGGACTTCATCGCCTGCGCCCAGTGGCTGGTCGACCAGAAGTGGACCTCGCCGGCGAAGCTGGGCATCCTCGGCGGCAGCGCCGGCGGCATCCTCGTCGGCCGTGCGATGACCGAGCGGCCCGATCTGTTCGCCGCCGTCGTGCCGGCAGTGGGCGCGCTCGACATGGTGCGCGCCGAAGTCACGCCCAACGGCGTGCCCAACATCCCCGAGTTCGGCACGCGCACCACCGAGGCGGGCTTCCGCGCGCTGCTGGCGATGAGCACCTACCACCAGATCACCGACGGCACGAAGTACCCGGCGGTGATGCTCACCCACGGCGTCAACGACCCGCGCGTGGAGGTGTGGCACAGCACCAAGACGGCGGCGCGCCTGGCCGCGGCCTCGACCAGCGGCAAACCCATCCTGCTGCGCCTGGATTACGACGCCGGCCACGGCATCGGCAACACGCGCAAGCAGCAGATGCTGGAGCGGGCCGATGTCTACGCCTTCCTGCTGTGGCAGATGGGCGTCGAGGGCGTCCAGCCCAAGGCGCCCTGAGCCGGATGCAGGAGCCGGCGATGAACGACCGCGCCGCCCAACTGCGCCGCGCGCTGGTGCGCAACCTCGACGAGGTGGCGCTCGAGCGCCAGCAGCGCGT
>NZ_JBFXIO010000070.1:0-15002 GCF_050175855.1 Piscinibacter sp. | reverse complement strand
TGTCCATTCATTCGGAGATCCATGTTGAAGCGACGCATCCGGTTCGGAGTGATCGTTCCGCTGTGCGCAGTGGCCGTGCTGGGCTATGCCGGTACCCTGCTGCAGGCCGGGCCGGCGACCAACATCAGCCAGACCGCCACCGCCACCGAGAAGGCGAAGGTGGTGCGCCTGGCCTACCAGGACGGCAGCGCGTTCCGCAAGGTCTGGCTGTCCACCTATGCCGACGGTCCGCCGGGTCGGCAGGACGTCTATGCCCGGGCCTCGCTCGACGACGGCGCGACCTGGTCCGCGCCGGTGCTGCTGTCGCGCGACGGCGCCGGATCCCCGACCGGCGGCCAGAACATCACGACCCGAACCGCGGCAAGCTTCGTGGTCGACAACGACAAGCCGAACATCTTCGCGCCGCCCGTGACCTCGGGGCCGCGCGTGGTGGTCACCTGGGCCAGCGGCTACTGCCCAGACAACGTCGGGGCGGGGCGCAGCGGCGGCTATGCCAGCGGCATCCAGGGCGCCGCGGATCTCGACGGTGACGGGGTGGCTGATCGCCCGTTCAACTGCATGTGGGTGGCGACGACCACCGATCCCGCACTGGCCCAGTGGAGCGTGCAGCAGCTCACCAACGGCGAGCGCGACGCGATCGGCGACGTGGTGGCGGGCAACGCCACCGGCACGGCCTTCGCGATCGCCTGGCAGGAAGATCCGGAAGGACTGCAGCCCGGAGAAGCCGAAGGGCCGGGCGATGGCGGAACGGGCGCCACCGTCAGCGGCGGCACCAACATCTGGTACACGCACGCGCCGGCGCCGGACACCGCGACGCTGCTGGCCAACGTGGCCCAGGTCAGCGACAACAACTCGCGCGGCGTCGGGCAGCCCGGCGCGTCGCGCGCCAACCTGCAGATCAGCGGCTCGACGGCGGTGCTGGCCTACGAAGAGACCGCCTGCCCGGGCGGCAGCGGGGGCAAGTGCATCGTGTACCACTCGTTCCCCTACGCCAGCCACGATGCCGGCTCACCGGGCACGATCGTCAGCGACGTGACGCGCAACTCCAGGCGCGTGCGCTTCGTGCTGCAGGGCGCGGCTGCGGCCGGTTCGTCCAGCCTGCGCGCGCTGCTGCTGTGGCGCGAGTCGCCCACCGTGGCGCCGGGGGCGCCGGCGGACATCGTGCTGCGGCGCGGCCTGCTCGACACGGCCGCCCGGCCGGGATCGACCGGCTACCTGCCTGCCGACATCCTGGCCGATGCGCCGCAGCGGATGACCGACCTTGCCGCAACCGGCGGCAACGCCAATGCGCACCGGGCCATCCTGCGCGGCGACGTGGTGGTGCTGGCCTACGACCAGACGCCCGACATGGTTGGGGCCGACCCCGAACGCACGGCCGTGCCGACGGCCAACTACAACCTCTTCGTGGCCCGCTCCACCGCAGGGGGCAGCCCGGGCAGCTGGTCCGCGCCGATGAACGTGTCGCAGCTGGCCTCGCCGTCGGTGCGCGTGGTCGAGCCGCGCCTCGTGCCGACGCCGGCCACCGTGGTCAACCCGCTCACCGGCAGCGCGGACCCAGGCGACACGCAGGACGTCAACGTGCTCTTCGTCTCCTACGCCACGGAGGGCAACACGCTGGCCGCGGCCTCGGGGCGCGTGTACGTCTCCAGGTCGATCGACCAGGGGGCCAGCTTCGAGGCCTTCACGCCGGTGTCGGCCGACACGGCCGGGCAGTCGGAGGCGCAATTGCGCGCGGCGCCGGACGGGACCTCGGTCACGGTGCTCTGGATGGGTGAGCAGACCGTCGGCGACGCGTCGACCAAGGATGCCATGCTGGCGACGATCACCGCCGTGCAGCTGGCCGACCTGAAGCTGAGCACGACCGACCTGGCGTTCAAGGAAGACGACGAGGCCGTCCTGACGCTGACGGTCCTCAACGAGGGTACCGCCGATGCCCTCGACGTGGTACTGCGCGGCACCGTTCCGGCGCGATTCGACCTGCGGGCCATCAGCGGCGCAGATGCGTGCACGATCGACGGCGCCGACTTCCGCTGCACGTTCGCCTCGATTCCGGTCGGGCAGAGTGGATCGGTGCAGCTGCGGCTGATCACCGGCTTCGAGGGCGTCTACGGCCTGGACGCCGCGGTCAGCACGGCGAGCCTGGAGACGGACCTGGCCGACAACGCGGCCACGGCCCGCTTGACCGTCAGTCACGACGGCGGCGGATGCACCCTGAGTCGAGGCGAGTCTCCGCTGGACCCGACGCTGCCCTTGCTGGCCGGCTTCGGCCTGGTCGGTCTCCTGCTGAGGCGCGTTCGCTCGCGCCGGGACGGGCCCTGACGCGGCCCCTGCCGATGTGAAGCCCGGTGCCGCAGCAAGCCTCGTCCGGCCTGGGTTGTGCCTGGAGTGCGCGCTGCGCAGGCCGGCCCCCGGTTGGTGGGGCTGGAGTCGCGACCCGCACGTGCTGCGCGCGGCAGGGGCCGCGGTGCCGGTCTGGGCCGCACTGGCGCTGGCGGTCGGCCCGCACATGCGCGCCCCGGGCGGGCCATGGGCCTGGGCGGTGCTTGCGTTCCTGCTGCCGGCGGCCGAGGAACTGGTCTTCCGCGGGCTGCTGCAGGGCCAGCTGCTGCGCCTGAGCGCATGGCGGCGGGTGGGGCCCGTCAGCGCCGCCAATCTCCTGACCAGCTTCGCCTTCGCCGTCGCCCATCTGTGGGCCCAGCCACCGGCCTGGGCGCTGGCCACCATGGTCCCGTCGCTGGTGCTCGGCCATCTGCGTGAGCGCCTGGGCAGCGTCTGGCCGGCGGTGATGCTGCACGCGTTCTACAACGCGGGCTTCTTTTTCGTGGCGGTGTTGCTTCGCCACTGAATCGTCCTTGATCTGGCTCCGTTGCCGAACGCGGAAGCCGCCGCGCGCGCTCGACCATTGAGGGTACTCAACAGGGTATGTGGCCTGCGCGCCAGCATGGGCCGTGCTCGCAAGCGGTCATACGGGATGGCCGAGGCGAATGCATTCCCCTGCGGCGCTCGCGCGGCAGGCTCATCGAGTCGGAGGAGTACGACATGTTGAATCTGTGGAAGGATCGAATTCGAAGGCTTTCGATCTGGGGTGTCATCGGCTGGATGACCCTCGGATTCCTGGCCGCATGCGGTGGCGGGAGTGACGCGCCGGATGCGCCCAGCCAGCTGGCCGCCGTGGCGGGCGACGCCCAGGCCACGCTGACGTGGTCACCGGCGTCGGGCGCGACGAGCTACAACCTGTACTGGTCGGCGAGCTCGAACCTGTCGGCCGCCAACGCGACGAAGGTCACCGGTGTCACGTCGCCGCACGTGCAGACCGGGCTGACCAACAACACCACGTACTACTTCGCCGTGACCGCGGTCAACGGCGACGGGGAAGGCCCGCCGTCGAACATCGCTTCCGTGACGCTTCCGCCGAGCGCACCGATTACCGTCTCCGCCGTCTCCGGCGACACGGAGGTGACCGTCGACTGGCGCGGGAATCCCGGCAGCACGTCGTTCAACCTCTACTGGTCGACGACGGCTGGCGTGACGCCGGCCACCGGCACCAAGGTCGAGAATGCGACGGCGCCCTTCGTGCATACCGGTCTGACCAATGGCACGCCCTACTACTACGTCATCACGGCGCTCGGCACCGGTGGCGAGAGCGCAGCCTCGGAGCAGGTGTCGGCCACACCGCAGGTGCCCGTGCCGAATGCACCGCAATCGCTGAGTGCCGTGCTCACGCCCGAGACGACCAAGTCGGTGACGCTGCAATGGTCGCTTCCGCTGCCGCCGACCGATCCGGCCGACATCCTCTCCTACAACCTCTATCGCAGCACGACGCCTGGCATCGACCCGGGCGTGAGCGTGGCCGACAAGGTGGAAGGCGTGGTCTCGCCGCACATCGATCTCGTGCCGGCCGGCCAGGTGACCTACTACTACGTCGTGACCGCGGTCACCGCAGGGGGTGAAGGGCCGGCTTCGGCCGAAGTGTCTGCGACGCCGCGCGGTTCGCCGGGTACCGGCAGCGGTGGCGGCGGCGACACCGGCTTCGGCAACAACCTGTCGGTGCCGCTGGTCTTCGCCGACGGCGTCGGTGTCACGGGCGGTGTCATCACCGGGACGGACTACACGGACTTGGCCACCGGCCTGCGCCCGACGGCGACCGACACGAGCGATCCGTTCCCGTACCTGAACAGCGCCGACATCTACGCGCTCAATGGCACGAACTACTACAAGCAGCAGACCGCCAGCACCTGGCAGGCGAGCTGGATCAACGGCAAGACGGCCGCGCAGAGCGTGGAGCTGGACTGGGGTGACAACCTCACCAGCGCGTCGCTGTCGCCGAACCAGGTGATTCGGGTCGAGACCGTGCTGCGGCAGTATCCGGGTGGCACCTCCTGGCCCACCACCGAGGCCATGGTGGCCTATCCGATGACCTTCCTGTACGGCCAGGGCATCAACGAGATGCAGGGGACGACGGGTACGACGGCGGCGGCCACCGAGCGGCGTGTCTACACGGTGGTGGCGCGGCTGAAGATCCAGAAGCTGGTCAATGGCGTGCCGACCGACCACGCCTGCGGCTTCAACGGCTCGATCGCCGAAGGCCTGGCCGTGGCCGACGGGTCCCAGGTCCCGAAGTACGGCGCCGAGATCAACGTCGGTGGAAGCCTCACCTACGGCTTCAACTGGCGCCTCAACCAGTGCTCGGCGGGCGACAAGTCGGGGACGTATCGCCTCACCTTCTCGCTGGACGACAGCGCGACGGTGGGTAGCGCGACGTACAACAGGAACGTCGCGATCGAGAACCTGCACTCGTCCGAGACAGCCTCGACGCTGGTCGACAGCAACACCAGCTACATCGACATCACGGTGAACTGAAGCGCGTCGAGCGTTCAATCAAGTGAAAGGGGCCCGGCAGCTGCCGGGCCCCTTTTTCGTGCGCCGCTGGCGGCGCCCTCAGCCGCCGCAGGTCTCGCGCGCCGAGCTGGCGATCGCGTCCCACTCCTGCTGGCTGATCACCTGCGACACGTAGGTCACGCCTTGGTCGAGCAGCGCCTTGTTGAAGGCACGCAGGTGGTTGCGCGAGCCGCACAGCAGGCTGTCGTAGACGCGCAGGATGTCGGCCTCGTCGGTCACCGCCTTGCGCTCCTCGATGTCCTGGATGTCCGTCTCCTCGATCAGCGCGCCAACCTTGAGGCCTTCGATCAGGTTGGCGCCGCCGGCTGCCACCAGCGCGTCGTACAGATGCTGCAGCCCGGAATCCTCGAACACGCCGGGCGGCTTGCCTGCGGCCGGGTCGTCGACGCCGTACTTGTTCAGCAGCGCCAGGATGGCCTCGGTGTGCGTCGTCTCGCTCTCGGCGATGTTCTCGAACGTGTTGTGGCCCCACATGGCGTACATCGCCACGTAGACGTCATGGGCGAGCTTTTCCTCCTCGCGCATGAACTTCAGGCCAGCGATCTCGTCGGCCGACAGGCCGACGGAGGTGCTCGACGGCGTCGTTGTCGTCGTCGTGGTCGTCGAAGCAGTCGTCGGCGTGGTGGTGGGCGGCGTGGTGGTCGTCGTGGTGGCCGGCACGGAGACAGCGGAGTCGCTGCCGCCGCCGCAGGCACTGACCAGCGGGCCGAGCGCGGCGACGCCGGCCAGCGCGCCGAGATGGTGAAGGAACTGCTTGCGTTGCATGGAAAGCCTTTCGATGGTTGCCGTGCGCGTGGCCGCGCACGGCGAGGGGCTCAGCGCACGGTGTAGCCGCGTGCGTCCATGCACGCCGAGAAGGCGCGCTGGAACACGCTGGCGTCCTGCATCGCCGCAGGCTGCGTGGTCGCCCAGCGGTTGCACTCGCGCCGGTCGATCTCCGTCTGCTCGGCACTCTGGCCGTTGCGCGGGTAGATCACCGGCTCCGGCGCGGCGGCGGGCACCTTCTCGGCTTCGGCGGGCGGTGCGATCACCACGTAGCCGGTGCCGGACGGCGCGTAGTACACGCCGTTGGCGTAGTAGACGTAGCTGCCGCCGATCCACAGGGTGACGTAGGCCGAAGGCAGCAACGGCACGAAGATGCCGATCGGCGGCAGCACCACGACGAAACGCGTGCCCGAGGGCCGGTACCACACGCCGCCGTGGAAGAAGTAGCTGCCGCCGGCGTAGCTGATGCTGATGCTGCCGGTCGGCAGCCGAGGCACGACATAGCCGCGTTCGGGGTAGTAGTGGTTGTGGAGATACTGCCCGTCGAAACGGATGTGCGGCGTGCGGAAGGCCGGCGCCGCCGGCTTGCGTGCCTCCGGGCCGGGGCGGCGATCCGGGCCCGGCTGGGCCTGCGCGGCCGAGCCGAGCAGGGCCAGGGCCGAGGCCGTCGCCGCGAGGGTGCGGTAGGTGAACTTCATGCCTGGTGCTCCTGCTCGTGCCGTGGATCAGCGGCCACCGCCGCCCGCGCCACCACCACCACCACCGCCGGCGCCACCGCCACCGCCGGCACCACCACCGCCCGCGCCGCCGCCACCGGCACCGCCACCGGCGGAACCGGTGCCCGAGGCCGTGCCCTTCTGGCTACGCGCCTGCTCTTCGGTACGCGCCTTGGTTTCGGTGCGGGTGCGCGTCTGCGTCTTGGCCTGCTCCTTCGTCTGATCCTTGGTCTGGTCCTTGACCTGGTCGCGGGTGCGGTCCTGCAAACGGTCCTGGTCCTTCGTCTGATCCTTGACGCGATCCTGGTCCTTGGTCTGGTCCTTGGCCTGGTCCTTGGCCTGGTCCTTGGCCTGGTCCTTGGCCTGGTCGCGCGCCTGGGTGCGCGTCTGGTCCTGCACCGGCGTCTGCGTCTGCGCGGCGGCAGCAGCCGACAGCGCGACGGCCACGGCCGCCACGAGGGCCTGAAGGGTGTGTTGAGTGCTCATCTCGATCTCTCCTTGCTTGAAATGAGGCCATCGGCCTCGACTGGGAACTCCATCGCGGGGCTCATCGGCCCCGGCCCCGGGGGGCGGCTGCGGGTGGCGGGCCTGCGGCACGGCCCGGGCCGCCCACGGCTGGCCCCGCCGACATGCGTGCTTCGTAGCCCGTGCCGTAGGGCTGGCTGCGGCTGCGGGCCCCGGCGTCGCCGGCCCGCGTCGGCCTGGAGGCCGCCGGCCCGGGTTCCGGCAGTGCGCTGCGCTCGGCCAGTCCGATCCACTGGCCGGCCTGGCGCGGCACGGTCAGGTCGAGCGGTTTCTCGCCCGTGCTCGCGCCTTGCGCCGCTGCCTCACCGACCGTGACCATCCAGCACACGGCCAGCGACACCGCGCCGATCAGCCATCTGTTCATCACCATGAATGAATGCTCGGCGGCGGCGATTGCCGGGCGATGTCGAGCGCGCGCCATCGCGTTTCACTGCGTTTCGACAAGGTTCGGCGCGTTTCGAGCCGGGGGCGCTGGCTACACTCGACGGCGATGAACGCTGCCGGTCCGTCCCGCATCCTGGTCGTCGACGACGACCCTGCGCTGCGCGAACTGCTGGCCGATTACCTGAGCGCCAGCGGCTTCGTGGTCGACACCGCCATCGATGGCGGCCAGATGCGGCGACGCATCGCCGAGTCGCCGCCGGATGCGATCGTGCTCGACCTGATGCTGCCCGGCGAGGACGGCCTGAGCCTGGCCCGCGAACTGCGCAAGACCAGCGAGGTGCCCATCCTCATGGTGTCGGCGCGCGGCGAGGAGATCGACCGCGTGGTCGGCCTGGAGATGGGCGCCGACGACTACCTGCCCAAGCCGTTCAGCCCGCGCGAACTGCTCGCGAGGCTGCGTGCGTTGCTGCGCCGGGCCCGGCCAGCGGTGCCCGCCTCGCCGGCCGCCGCGGTACCACCGGGCGTGCATGCCTTTGGCCCCTACGTGCTAGATAGTGCCGCCTGGCGGCTGATGCGCGGCGACAGCGAGGTGGCGATCTCGACGGCGGAGTTCCAGCTGCTGAAGGTGTTCGCCGAACACCCGAACCGGGTGCTCTCGCGCGACGACCTGATCGAGCGGCTCAAGGGTTACGAGCGCAGCGCCTTCGACCGCAGCATCGACGTTCGCGTCACCCGGCTGCGCCGGCGCATCGAGGCCGACCCGGCGCATCCGGTCTACATCCGCACGGTGCGCGGCGAGGGCTATCTCTTCAATCCGCTCGGCGAGCCGGCCTGATGGACGCGCCGCGCCGCGTTCCGGGGCTGGCGCGGCAGAACGCCCGCTGGCTGGCGGCGCTGTTCATCGCGCTCGAACTCGTCACCGCCGCGGGCGCACTCGGTTTCATCTTCCTGCCGATGGCGCGCCGTGCCGCCGACGATCTCGCGGGCCTGATGGTGCTGGCGGCGCAGACCTGGAGCGAGCTGCCGCCGGACACGCGCCCGGTGTTCGAGGCGGAGCTGTCGCAGAGCCACCAGATCGCGCTGCGTCCCGGGATGCAGGTCCCGCCGGACACCGGCCTGCGCCACGGGCCCTATCTGCTGTTCCTCGAGCGCGCCCTCGCGCAGCGCACCGGGCGCGAGGTGTTCTTCCAATCGGAGCGATCGGTCGATGGCCGCCTGTGGCTGTGGACCGTGGTGGACAGCGGTGGCCGCTCGATGGGCGTGGGCTTCGCCGAGGACCGCATGAAGACCCGCCCGCTCGGAGCGCTGGTGCTGCCCTTCGCCATCGGCCTGGCGCTGGTGCTGCTGCTGTCGTGGTGGCTGGCGCGGCGCATTGCCGAGCCGGTAGCGCGCTTCGAGGCGGCGGCGGCCGAGCTGGCGCGTGGCGACAGCCCCGAACCCCTGCCCGAGACCGGCCCGCGCGAACTGGCCGACCTGGCACGCCACTTCAACGAGATGGCGCGCCGTGTGCGCGAGCTGCTGGATGCGCGCACCACGCTGTTCGCCGGTGTCTCGCACGACCTGCGCACGCCGCTGGCGCGCATGCGGCTGGCGCTGGAGATGCTGTCGTTGCGGCCCGATCCGGCGCTGATCACCCGCCTCGAGCGCGACATCGAGGAGATGAACGCGCTGATCGGCCAGATGCTGGAGATCTCGCGCGGCCTGAACACGGAGGCGCCGGCCGAGTTCGAGCTGTGTGCCTGGCTGCACGAACGGGCGCAGGCGCACGCCGACGCCGCCCTTGCGGCCGGCTCGACGCTGCGCGTGGACTGCCACGACACCCTGCGTGTGCGTGCCGCGCCGGGCGCGCTCGGTCGCGTGGTCGACAACCTGGTGAACAACGCCCTGCGCTACGCACCCGGGCCGATCGAGCTGTCCGCACGCAGCCAGTCCGGTGGCGTGCGCATCGCCGTGCTCGACCGCGGCCCGAGCCTCGCCCCCGACCAGCTGGCGCTCGCCTTCCGCCCCTTCCACCGGGCCGGCGGCGCGGCAGGTGGCGAGGCCGGCGCGTTCGGCCTGGGCCTGGCGATCGTGCAGCAGCTGGCGCGCGCCAACGGCTGGGACGTGGGCCTGGCGCCGCGCGAAGGCGGCGGGCTCCAGGCCTGGGTGGACGTTCCGGCGGCGCCGGGCCGCTGATCGGCGGCGTCAGCGCGCAGCCGCGCGCGCGCGCAGGCGTGCCTCGTGCAGCGTGCCCAGCGTGATCTTGCGCACCTCGGCCTTGCTCTGCTCGATGTGCGACCTCAGCAGCAGCTGGGCCTGGTCGGCCTTGCGCTGCAGAACGGCGCGCAGGATCTTGGCGTGCTCGGCGTAGGTGGCGTCGATGCGGTCCTCGCGGGTGAAATCCAGGCGCCGCACGATGCGGATGCGCTCGGTGACGTCCCAGTGCACCTTGGCGATCTCGGCGTTGCCGGCGGCGCGCACCAGCGTGGCGTGGAACTGCTCGTCGAGCGCGCCGACCTCGCGCATGTCGGCCAGGCGCTCGCTGGCCGGTACCAGCCATGCGGCCTTCAGCGTTTCGAGCTCGGGCGGATCGCCCTCGCGCGTGCACAGCCGCGCCACGCTGGCGAGCTCGAGCAGCACGCGCAGGTCGTAGAGCTGGTCGAGGCGCTCGAAGTCGATCGGCCGCACCGTCCAGCCGGCCTTGCTCTCGACGTCGAGGAAGCCCTCGTTGCGCAGCCGGAACAGCGCCTCGCGCAGCGGTGTGCGGCTGACGCCGAGCCGCGCGCTCATCTCGTTCTCGGAGAAGCGGTCGCCGGGCAGCAGCTGGAAATCGTGGATCTGCGCCTTCAGCTGCGCATAGGCCTGGTCCGCGAGGTTGCCGCGGGGGCTGTCGGCAGGCGGGGTGGAGACGGCGCGCAAGGGCATGAAGTCGAGTCTACGCGGGCAGCACATCGGCGAAGTGGCAGGCCACGCGCTGCGCGCCCACCGCGCGCAGCGGCGGCGCCTCGCGGCCGCAGCGGTCTTCGCCGCGCGGGCAGCGGCCATGGAAGCGGCAGGCCTGTGCCGGCGGGTCGATCGGGCTGGCCACCTCGCCGGCCAGGCGGATGCGCGGTCCCTGCCCCGGGATCGCCGAGACCAGCGCCTGGGTGTACGGGTGCCGCGGCGCGCGGAACACCTGCTCGGACGGCCCGATCTCGACCAGCTTGCCGAGGTACATCACCGCGACGCGGTCGGTCAGCAGCCGCACCACGTTCAGGTCGTGCGAGACGAACAGCAGCGCCAGCCCCAGTTCGGCGCGCAGCTGCTCGAGCAGCTGAAGCACCACCGCCTGCACCGAGACGTCGAGTGCGGCGGTGGGCTCGTCGAGGATCAGCAGCCGCGGCTTGACGGCCAGCGCGCGCGCGATGCCCACGCGCGCTTTCTGTCCCCCCGAGAGCTGGTGCGGGAAGCGCGACAGCAGCGCGGCCGGCAAGCCCACCTGCGCCGCCACCTCGTCGACGCGCGCATCGGCCGCGCGGCGGTCCATCCTGGCCAGCAGCGTGAGCGGCTCGCGGATCGCCTCGCGCGCCGTGAAGCGAGGGTTGAGGCTGTCGGTCGGGTCCTGGAAGACCATCTGGATCGCGCTGCGCGCTGCGCTGCGCGCAAAGCGCTGTGCCGGCACGGCGGCCAGGTCCTCGCCGTCGAAGACGATGCGCCCCTCGGAGGCGTCGAGCAGCCGCGCCACCACGCGCACCAGCGTGCTCTTGCCGCAGCCCGACTCGCCGACCAGCCCCAAGCTCTCGCCGGGCGCGATGCTGAAGTCGACGTCGTCCACAGCGTGCAGCTGGCGGCCACCGGCCAGCGCGAAGCGCTTGTGCAGCCGCATCAGGGTCAGCAGCGGCGGGGCCTCAGGCATGGACCGTCTCCTCGGTCGCGGCCGCGAGCGGCCCGGTCAGCGGATGCCAGCAGGCCACCGCGTGCGTGTCGCCGCGCGGCAGCGGCGGGCGCTCGGCAGTGCAGCGCGGGCTGCGGCGCTCGCAGCGCTCGGCGAAGCGGCAGCCGGGCAGGTCGTCGCGGCGCAGGTCGGGCAGGTTGCCGGGCACCGGCAGCAGCTCCTGCGCACTGCGCGTGCGCTCGCCGGGCGTGGAGCCGAGCAGCCGCGCGCTGTAGGGGTGGCGCGGCGCGCGGAACAGCTCGCGCGCCGGTGCGGCCTCGACGGCGTGGCCGGCGTGCATCACCACGATGCGGTCGCAATGGTCGGCGGCCAGCGCGAGGTCGTGGGTGATGAACAGCGTGGCCATCTGCCGCTCTCGCGCCAGCGTGGTGATCAGGTCCATTACCGCGGCCTGGGTGGTCACGTCCAGGCCGGTGGTCGGCTCGTCGGCGATCAGCAGCGAGGGGCGGCAGGCCAGCGCCAGCGCGATCATCACGCGCTGGCACATGCCGCCGGACATCTCGAACGGATAGGCGCCGTGGCGGCGTTCGGGGTCGGAGATGGCCACCTCGCGCAGCGCCTGCACGGCGCGCTTGCGCAGGCTGGTGCCCAGGTCGGGCCCGCGCGCCGCGGCGTGGCGACGCAGCACGTCCTCGATCTGCCGGCCGACGGTGCGGATCGGGTTGAGTGCGGTGCGCGGGCTCTGGAAGATCATCGAGATCTCGCGGCCGCGCAGGTCGGACAGCGTTCGCTCGCCGCAGGCCAGCAGGTCGACGCCGCCGAACAGCGCCGTGCCGCCGGTGACCTTGGCGGCGCGGTCGGAGATGCCCAGCAGCGCATAGCTCAGCACCGACTTGCCCGAGCCGCTCTCACCGACCAGACCGACGATCTCGCCCTTGTGCACCGCGAGGTCGATGCCCTGCAGCGCGTGCACGGTGCCGGAGCGGGTGCGGAACTCCAGGCCGAAGCCCTGGACATCCAGCAGCGGGGGTGCGCTCATGGTCAGGTCCTCCGCCGCGGGTCGAAGATGTCGCGCAGCGCATCGCCCAGCAGGTTGAAGGTGAACACCGCCAGCATCAGCACCGCCCCCGGGAAGAAGCTCACCCACCACTCGCCGGAGACGATGAACTGCGCGCCCTCGGCGACCAGGATGCCCCACTCCGGCGTCGGCGGCCGCACGCCCAGGCCGATGAAGGACAGGCCGGCGGCGTTGAGGATCGCCCAGCCCATGTTCAGGCTCACCTGCACCATCGCCGGCGGCAGGATGTTGGGGAACAGGTGCACGGCGAGGATGCGCAGGTCGCCGTTGCCCGACAGGCGCGCCGCCTCGATGAAGCCGGCGCCGCGCCGCACGTTGGCTTCGGCGCGCGCCACGCGGATGTAGAAGGGCAGGTTGATGATCGCCGTGGCCAGCACGATGTTGCCCACCGTGTTGCCCAGCGCCGCGACGATGCCCATCGCCAGCACGAACAACGGGAAGGCCATGATGGTGTCGGACAGCCGCGTGATCGCCGCGTCCCACCAGCCGCCGAAGAAGCCCGCGGCCAGCCCGAGCGAGATGCCGATCGCGAACGACAGCACCACCGCGGCCACCGCGATGCCCAGGTCGAGCCGCGTGGCCACCAGCGTGCGCGAGAAGATGTCGCGGCCGAGCGCGTCGGTGCCGAACCAGTGGCTGGCCGAGGGCGGCTGCAGCGCGACGGCGACGTTGCTGGCCAGCGGATCGTGCGGGGCGATCGCCGGGCCGGCCAGCGCGACGAGCACGAACAGCGCGAACAACGCGGCCGCGACCATCGTCACCGGGTTCTCGGTCAGCACGTGGCGGATGTGGCGCAGCGTCTCCTGCATGGCTCAGTGCTCCAGCGAGACCCGCGGGTCGATCAGGGTGTAGAGCAGGTCGACCACCAGGTTCAGCAGCACGAACAGCACGCCCATCGCCAGCACGAAGCCCTGGATGGGCGCGTAGTCGCTGGCGGTCAGCGCGTCGATCGCGTAGCTGCCCACGCCGGGCCAGCCGAACACCTTCTCGATCACCACGCTGGAGCCGAGCATGAAGCCGAACACCATGCCCAGCGTGGTGACCACCGGCAGCAGCGCGTTGCGCAGCGCGTAGGTCACCAGCACGGTGCCGCTGGACAGGCCGGAAGCGCGCGCGGTGCGGATGAAGTCGCTGCCGAGCACCGAGAGCATCGAGGCGCGTGTCATGCGCGCGATCGGCGCGAGCACGAAGATCGCCATCGTCAGCACCGGCAGCACCAGTTGCTTCAGGCAGGCCCACCACAGCGCGGCGTCGCCGGCCAGTGCCGCGTCGATCAGGTACAGGCCGGTGACGGTGGGCGGCGGCGACCACATCGGGTCCAGCCGCCCCAGCGGCGACGGCGCCCAGCCGAGCAGGTAGTAGAAGACATAGGCCAGCAGCAGGCCGGTGAAGAAGGTCGGCAGCGAGACACCGGCCGTGGTGACGAGGCGGCACAGCTGGTCGATCCATGACCCCGGCCGCGTGGCCGCCAGCACGCCCAGCGGCAGCGCGATCGCGCAGGCCAGTGCCAGCGCCAGTAGCACCATCTCGATCGAGGCGGGCAGCCGCGTCATCAGCTCCTGCAGCACCGGCTGCCCGGTGGTCAGCGAGGTGCCGAGCTCGCCGCGCGCCAGGTCGGCCAGGTAGCGGAAGAACTGTTCGGGCAGCGGCCTGTCCAGGCCGAGCTGCACGCGCACCTGCTCGATCGCCTCCTGCGTGGCCGCGCCGCCGGCGAAGTAGGCCGCCGGGTCGCCGGGCAGCGCCCGCGTGAGCAGGAAGGTGACGACGATCACGCCGGCCAGGTTGGGCAGCGCCGCCAGCAGGCGCCGGGCGATCACGCGGACGATCATGCGAGCGCCCCTTCCACCGCGGCCAGTGGCGTGGCCCAGCCGACGATGCCGCCCTGCGCCACCACCATCTCGATCACCGCCGCGTGGAACTCGGGGAAGTAGCTGGCCGTGCAGTCGGTGACCAGCAGGCACTCGTAGCCGCGGTCGTTGGCCTCGCGCATCGTGCTCTGCACGCAGACCTCGGTGGTCACGCCGCCGATCAGCAGGTGGGTGATGCCGCGTGCATGCAGGATCGCGTCGAGCGCGGTGGCATGAAAGGCGCCCTTGCCCGGCTTGCGCAGCACGATGTCGCCCGGCTGGGGCTGCAGCGCCGGGATGAAGTCGGCGCCCGGCTCGCCGGCCACCAGCACGCGGCCGAGCGGGCCGGCGTCGCCGATGCCGCAGGGCAGCGCGCCGCGCGCGCGCTTGGAGGGCGGGCAGTCGGCCAGCGAGGGGTCGTGCGCCTCCTGGGTGTGGATGACGGTGAGCCCGGCCGTGCGCGCCAGCGCCAGCAGCCGCACGCAGTGCGGCACGATCGGCGCGAGCCGCGAGACGTCGTTGCCGAGCATCGCGCCGAAGCCGCCGGGCTCGAGGAAGTCGCGCTGCATGTCGATCATCAGCACGGCGGTGCGTGCCGGATCGAACGGGAAGTCGCCCGGCCGGGCATGGATCACGGGCATGTCAGGCGGCCTTTGCATGAAGGTCGTGGCCGTCGCCGGCCATGGCGCGGCCGATCGCGCCGAGGTCGGCGCCGGCGGTCGGGCACTGCAGCGCCACGCGGCCGTGCGACAGCACCAGCAGGCGCGAGGCCAGGGCGAGCAGTTCGTCGAGGTCTTCGCTGATCAGCAGCACGCCGGCGCCGCCGTCGCGCGCGGCGCGCAGCCGCGCGTGGATCTCGGCGGTGGCCCGGAAGTCCAGCCCGAAGCAGGGGTTGGCGACGATCAGCAGGCGCGGGCTCTCGCTGAGCTCGCGGG
>NZ_JBFXIO010000069.1:0-15017 GCF_050175855.1 Piscinibacter sp. | reverse complement strand
CACCCCATCCCGCCCTCGCTGGTGCAGAACGTGCCGGCCCACCAGCACGGCAGCACGGTGGGCGACATGTATTCCGGAGCACTGATCCCGGGTTTGCTGCTGGTCGGCCTGTACCTCGTCTTCGTGGTGCTGGTGGCGATCGTCAAGCCGTCCTGGGTGCCGGCGCTGCCACCCGAAGCGCGCATCTACCGCGAAGCCAACGGCTCCAGCGGCCACCTGTCGCTGCTGGCGCTGTTCGCGCTGTGCGGTGCGGCCGGCTGGGCCTGGTCGAAGGTGCACCAGTCGATCATCAACCCGCTGATCGACCGGCAACTGCCCGCCCCCGGCGACGAGATCCTGATCATGTCGATGACGGTGGCCTCGATCCTGGCCCTGGCCCTGGCGCTGCTCAACAAGGGCCTGAAGATCGGGCTGCTGTCACGGCTGACCGAGCAGGTCACCTTCGTGCTGATCCCGCCGCTGGTGCTGATCTTCCTGGTGCTCGGCACGATCTTCCTGGGCATTGCCACGCCCACCGAAGGTGGCGCCATGGGCGCGCTGGGCGCGCTGATCATGGCGGTGTCGCGCAACCGCATGTCGCGCAAGCTGATGATCCAGGCGCTGGACAGCACGGCGCGGCTGTCGATCTTCGTGCTGTTCATCCTGATCGGCTCGACGGTGTTCAGCTTCACCTTCAACGCCGCCGACGGCCACATCTGGGTCGAGCACCTGTTCGACGACATGCCCGGTGGCGCGCTCGGCTTCCTGATCGTGGTGAACATCCTGGTCTTCATCCTGGGCATGTTCATCGACTTCTTCGAGATCGCCTTCATCGTGATCCCGATCCTGGCGCCGGTGGCCAACAAGATCCTGCCCGAGCTGCTGCCGGAGGGCACGCCGCCGGAGATGGCGCTGGTCTGGTTCGGCGTGATCATCGCGATGAACCTGCAGACCTCGTTCCTGACGCCACCCTTCGGCTTCGCCCTTTTCTACCTGCGTAGCGTGGCAGCGCGGAAGGACTACAAGGACCGCATTACGGGCGAGACGATCCCGGCGGTGACGACGCCGCAGATCTACAAGGGTTCGATCGCCTTCATCGTGCTGCAGCTGATCATGGTGGCCGCGGTGATTGCCTTCCCGAACCTGGTCACCGGCGGCATCGACAAGGGCGTGACCATCGACGCCGACAAGGCGCTCCAGATGCTGCAGCAGCAGGACACCGGGTCGCGCCCGGCGGACCCGATGGCCGGATTCGAGATGCCAGCCGCTGCGTCTGCACCGGAGGGTGCCGCTCCGGAGCAGAAGGACGACCCCATGAAGGGCCTGCTCGAATCGATCAAGGAAGACCAGAAGAAGTAACCCCCGGGTGCACCGGCCTCGCCGCGCGGCGGGGCCGGGCATGAAAAAGCCCCGCCGAGGCGGGGCTTTCTTCTGGCCGGAACGCTGCCGATCAGAGCTTCTGCGACTGCATGAAGTCGTCGAAGCCCGACTCGGTGAAGCGGAACCAGAGGTTGGCGTCGCGGCGGAACGCGGCGTAGTCCTCATAGATCTTCTTCCAGGCCGGGTTGCTGCTGTTCAGTTCGCCGTAGACCTCCATGGCGGCCTTGAAGGCACCTTCCATCACGTCCTTCGGGAAGCGGAACAGCTTGGTGCCCTGGCCGACCAGGGTCTTCAGCGCAGCGGGGTTGCGGGCATCGTAACGGGCCTGCATCTCGACGTGGGCGTAGGCCGCGGCGCTCTCGATGATCGCCTTGTACTCGGCCGACAGGCCGTCGTACGCCTTCTTGTTGACGTACAGCGACAGCTGCGGGCCGCCTTCCCACCAGCCGAGGTAGTAGTAGTTCGGGGCGACCTTGTTGAAGCCGAGCTTCAGGTCGTCGTACGGGCCCACCCACTCGGCCGCGTCGATGGTGCCCTTCTCCAGCGCCTGGTAGATCTCGCCGCCCGGAATGTTCTGCGGCACGGCGCCGATGCGCTCGAGCACCTTGCCGCCGAAGCCGCCGATGCGCATCTTCAGGCCCTTGATGTCGGCCAGCGACTTGATCTCCTTGCGATACCAGCCGCCCATCTGGGCGCCGGTGTTGCCCATCGGGAAGTTGAGGATGCCGACCTGGCCATAGAACTCGCGGGTCAGCTTCAGGCCGTTGCCTTCGTACATCCAGGCGGTCATCTGGCGGCTGTTCAGGCCGAAGGGGATGGCGCAGTCCAGCGCGTAGGTCGGGTCCTTGCCGAAGAAGTAGTACGGCGCGGTGTGCGCCATCTCGACCGTGCCGTTCGAGGCGCCGTCGAGCACGCCGAACGGGGGCATCAGTTCGCCACCGGCGTGCACAGAGATCTGGAACTTGCCGCCGGTCATCTCGCCGACCTTCCTGGCCATCACTTCGGCCGCGCCGTAGATGGTGTCGAGCGACTTCGGGAAGCTGGAGGCCAGGCGCCAACGGATGTTGGCCTGGGCGTGCACGACGGCCGGGGCAGCACCGGCCGCCAGGACGCCGGCAATGCCGGCGCGTTGGATGAATGAGCGACGTTCCATGCGTTTTCTCCTGTGGTGGATACGCGGGAGGGTGAAGTGAGCGCGAGGATTCTAGGAGGGGGGTTCGGACCCCCTGCCCGGTGTTTTCCCCTGCGCAAAACTACGTGGAACCGGCCGCCGCCGCCGGCATCAGAGGCCGGCGAGCTTCATGCGGTCGACCAGCACCGAACCGGTCGTGCGCGTGCCGCTGGCGTAGGCGTCGGCGCCCACGGCGACGATGCCGCGCAGCATGTCGCGCAGGTTGCCGGCGATGGTGATCTCGTGCACCGGAAAGGCGATCAGCCCGTTCTCAACCCAGAAGCCGGCCGCCCCGCGCGAGTAGTCGCCGGTGACCTGGTTGACGCCCTGCCCCATCAGCTCGATCACGAACAGGCCGCGGTGCAGCTTGCCGATCATCGCGTCGAGGTCGTCACCGGGCTGCGTGAGCCGGCTGGTCAGCGTGAGGTTCTGCGAGCCGCCGGCGTGGCCGGTGGTGCGCATGCCCAGCTTGCGCGCCGAGTAGCTCGACAGGAAATAGCCCTGCAGCACGCCGGCCTTGACGACGTCGCGCGCGCGGGTGACCACGCCTTCGTCGTCGAAGGGGGCGCTGCCCTTGCCGCGCGGGATGTGCGGATCCTCGTGCACGTCGAGGTGCGGGGCGAGCACCTCCTTGCCCAGGCTGTCGAGCAGGAAGCTCGACTTGCGGTACAGCGCGCCGCCGCTGGTGGCCTGCACCAGCGCACCGAGCAGCCCCGCCGCCACGGTGGACTCGAACAGCACCGGCACCTCGGCGGTGGCCACCTTGCGCGCGCGCAGCCGCGACAGCGCCCGCTCGGCGGCGTAGCGGCCCACGGCCTCGGGCGCCGCCAGGTCGTCCGGCGAGCGCATCGAGGTGTACCAGGCGTCGCGCTGCATGTCGTCGCCGCCCTTGCCGGGCAGCGAGGCGATCGGCGCCACCGAGACCGAGTGCCGCGAGCTGGCATAGCCGCCGCGGAAGCCGCGGCTGTTGGCCATGAAGAAGTGCGACTGCTGGGCCGAGACGCCGGCGCCGTCGGAGTTGGTGATGCGGCGGTCGGTCTCGAGCGCCGCGGCCTCGCAGCGCTGCGCGATCTCCACCGCCTGCTCGGCCACGATGGGCCAGGGGTGGTAGAGGTCGAGGTCGCGCTCGGCGGCCGCGCCGAAGGCGAGGTCTTCCACCTCGGGCAGGCCGGCGGCCGGGTCTTCGGCGGTGAAACGGGCGATGTCGTGGGCGGCGCGTACCGTCTGCTCCAGCGCGGCGCGCGAGAAGTCGGAGGTGCTGGCGTTGCCACGCCGCTTGCCGACGTAGACGGTGACGCCCAGCGACTTGTCGCGGTTGCGCTCGACGTTCTCGACCTCGCCCTTGCGCACGCTGACCGACAGGCCCACGCCCTCGGACACCTCGACTCCCGCCTCGCTGGCGCCCAGCGTCTTGGCCAGGGCGAGCGCGTCCTCAGCAAGCTGCTGGAACTGCTCGCGCGAGTGGGCGAAGCCGCGGGTGTTCTTGTCGGTCATGAGGGCTGCAGGAAGGTTGGCTTCGGAGGGCGCGGGCTATCATAACCAGCCCCCTGCGCCGCACCGGCGCCCTCTTCCGATGTCCCGCCACGCCCCTCTCCCATCCCCCGCCGACGGCGCCGAAGCCTTCGATCCCGACGAGCGCCCCAGCAAGACGCAGCGCAAGAAGGCCTCGCACGAGCTGCAGGGCCTCGGCCAGGCGCTGGTCGACCTGCCCGAGTCGCGAGTCAGGGATCTGGCGATCCCCGAGAACCTGCGCGACGCGGTGCACGAGTACCGCCGCACCCGGTCCCACGAGGGGCGGCGCCGGCAGATGCAGTACATCGGCAAGCTGATGCGCGGCGTGGACACCGAGCCGATCCGCCAGGCCGTGCTCGACATGCAGCTCGGCCGCGCCAAGGATTCGCTGGCGCTGCACGAGGCCGAGCGCTGGCGCGCCGAGCTGATCGCCAGCGACGACGCCGTCGGCAGCTACCTCCGGCAGTTCCCGCAGGCCGACACCCAGCAGTTGCGCAGCCTGATCCGAGCCGCGCGCAAGGATGCCGCTTTGCAGCCCGAGCAACGCAGCGGCCGGGCCTTCCGCGAGCTGTTCCAGTTCATCAAGCAAGTCCGCCAAGACCATGAGTGATTCCTTCGATCCGGTGCGCATCGGCGTCGTGTCGGTCAGCGACCGCGCCTCCAGCGGCGTCTACGAAGACAAGGGCATCCCCGCGCTGCAGGCGTGGCTGCAGCAGGCGCTGCGCAACCCGATCAGCTGGGAGACGCGGCTGATCCCCGACGAGCAGGATGGCATCAGCGCCGCGCTGCGCGAGCTCGTCGACGCGGCGAAGTGCGACCTCGTGCTGACCACCGGCGGCACCGGCCCGGCGCCGCGCGACGTGACGCCCGAGGCCACGCTGGCCGTGGCCGACAAGGTGATGCCCGGCTTCGGCGAGCAGATGCGCCAGATCAGCCTGAACTTCGTGCCCACCGCCATCCTGTCGCGGCAGGTGGCGGTGATCCGCGGCCAGGCGCTGATCATCAACCTGCCCGGCCAGCCGAAATCGATCGCCGAGACACTCGAGGGATTGAAGGACCGCGGCGTTCACGGCATCTTCGCGGCCGTGCCCTACTGCATCGACCTGATCGGCGGCCCCTACCTCGAGACCGACGAATCGGTGTGCAAGGCCTTCCGACCGAAGAACGCGATCCGCCCGCCACGATGATGAAACCCCTGCGCCGCCACGCCGTCGCCCTGGCCTGCCTCGGCGTCCTTGCCTCGGCGGCCGCGCAGGAACCCATCGTCGAGTACCGCGTCAGCGAACGCGACACGCTGATCGGCCTGTCGCAGACGGTATTCGTCAGCCCCCAGGCCTGGCGCGAGATTGCCCGGCTGAACCGGCTGCCCGACCCGAACCTGATCCGCCCCGGCCAGGTGCTGCGCGTGCCGGCACGGCTGATGCGCACGCGGCCGGTGCCGGTGGCGCTGGCCAGCAGCGTGGGCGAGGTCAGCGTGGCCGGCGCGCCGGCACGGCCCGGCATGGCGATCGCCGAAGGCCAGCAGCTCGAGACCGGCGCCAACGGCTCGGCAGTGCTGGCGCTGGCCGATGGCTCGCGCGTGAAAGTGCCGCCCTCCAGCCTGGCCGAGATCATCGCCGGCCGCGGCCCGGGCGCCACCGACGCACAGGCAGCCCGGCTCGCCGCCGACGGCTGGTTCAGTGGCGCGATGCGCATGCTGCGCGGCTCGGTGGAGGTGCTGGCCGCCAAGGTGCGCCGCGGCCCGCCGCTGGAGGTGACCACGCCGACGGCGGTGGTTGGCGTGCGCGGCACCCAGTACCGCGTGTCGCTCGACGGCGACACGAATGCCACGCGCAGCGAGGTGCTGGACGGCAAGGTCCGGCTCGAATCGCCGCAGCGCAACGTCGGCAGCGATGTCGCCGCCGGCTTCGGCGCCGCGATCGACGCCGCCGCGAAGAAGCCCGAGCCGGTGAAGCTGCTGCCTGCGCCGGATCTCGCCGCGATGCCCGAGCGCTTCGAGCGCCCGCTGGTGCGCTTCGCGCTGCCCACCGAACAGGCCACGGTGCGCGTGCAGGTGGCGCAGGACGAGGCCTTCGAGCGCATCGTCAGCGACGGCAAGGTGGAGCCCGGCAGCGACGTGCGCATCGCCGGGCTCGACGACGCCCGCTGGTTTCTGCGCGCCCGCCGCCTCGACGGCCAGGGCATCGAGGGCTACGACGCGGTGCGGCCCTTCGTGCTCAAGGCCCGCCCCGAGCCGCCGGCGAGCAATACGCCGCGCGCGGGCGGAAAACAGTCACTCGGGCCGGTGGAGTTCCGCTGGTCGCCGAACCTCGACGCACGCACCGCGCGGCTGCAGGTGGCACGCGACGACCGCTTCCAGGACATCGTCGCCGAGCGCGAGGGCCTGGAGGGCAACGCGCTGACGCTCGACCTGGGCGGCCCCGGCGTGTACCACTGGCGCCTGGCCAGCACGCGCGCCGACGGCGACAAGGGCCCCTTCGGCGACCCGCAGCGCTTCGAGCTGCGCCCGCTGCCCGAGCCGCCCAAGGGCGGCCTGGGTGACGATGGCAAGTCTCTCACGCTGGCCTGGAGCGGCCGGCCGGAGGACACGCAGCACGTCGAGCTGGCGCGCGACCCGGCTTTCAAGGAGATCGTCGCGCAGGCCGACCTGAGCGCGCCGGAGTGGACGCTGCCGCGGCCGTCGCAGTCCGGCACCTACTACTTCCGCTACCGCAGCATCGAGCCCGACGGCTTCGTCGGGCCCTACAGCTCGCCGCTGGTCATCGAGGTGCCGCGCGACTGGCGCTACCTCTGGCTGCTGACGCCGCTGCTGTTCCTGCTGTGAGTCTGTCGCTCACTTGACGAGGCGGTTCAGGCGCTCGGCATCGAACTGCTCGGTGGTGTGCGCCTCGTCGGGCACGCAATCGGGCGTGGGCAGTTCGCGCGAGCGCTGCGACAGCTTCTCGATCGCCTGCCACAGCAGCGCGATCTGGTGCTCGTGGCCGGCGGCGTTGTCGATCAGCCCCTTCATCGCCTGCGCCACCGGGTCGTCGCCCTGCGTCACGCCGTAGGCCGAGAAGCCCATGCGCGCCGAGGCTTCCTCGCGCGCCGCGTCGGCCTTGGCCTCGATGATGCGTGCAGGGTTGCCCACCGCGGTAGCGCCCGCCGGCACCGGCTTGGTGACGACCGCGCCCGAGCCGATGCGCGCGCCCTCGCCGACGGTGAAGCCGCCGAGCACGCAGGCATTGGCGCCGACGATCACGCCGCGCTCCAGCGTCGGGTGGCGCTTGGCGCCGCGCACGAGCGAGGTGCCGCCGAGCGTCACGCCCTGGTAGATGGTGCACTCATCGTGGATCTCGGCCATCTCGCCGATCACGATGCCCATGCCATGGTCGATGAACACCCGCCGGCCGATGGTGGCGCCAGGGTGGATCTCGATGCCGGTGAGAAAGCGGCCCAGGTGCGACAGGAAGCGGCCCAGCCAGAACCACTGCGCCTTCCAGGCGCGGTGGGCCCAGCGCTGGATCACCAGTGCATGCAGGCCCGGGTAACAGGTCAGCACCTCCCAGCGCGAGCGCGCCGCCGGGTCGCGCTCGAGGATGCAGTCGATGTCTTCGCGCAGGCGCTGGAACATGGCAGTTCTCGAGGAGGTGGGCAGTCAGTGTAGCGGCGGGCGGCCGACCCTGCTGCCGGCATCAATCGTGCGCCTTGCCTTTGCCGACGCCCTGGCCGACGTAGCGGGCGATGCCGCGCAGGATGTCCACCTCCTCGCGGCTGAGCTGTGCGCGGTTGATCAGCTGGTTCAGGCGCGGCATCAGCTTCTTCGGCGCCGCCGGGTCGAGGAAGCCGATCTCCACCAGCGTGCGCTGCCAGTGCTCGAGCAGGCCCTGCACCGAGGCCGCGTCGGCCAGCGTGGGATCGGTGGTGCGCGGCTGCACGGCAAATCCGCCCAGCGCCTCGCGCCAGTCGTAGGCGATCAGCTGCACCGCCTGCGAAAGATTCAGCGAGCCATAGTCGGCGCGCGTCGGAATGCTCAGGCAGGCGTGGCAGCGGTAGACGTCCTCGTTGGCCATGCCGAAACGCTCCGAGCCGAACAGGAAGGCCACCCGCTGCGTGGAAGGTGCCAGCGTGGCGAACAGCTCGCGCGGTGCGAAGGTCGGCGGGCCGAAGTCGCGCGGTGTCATGGCGGTGGCGCAGAGGTAGTCGACGCCGTCCAACGCCTCGGCCAGCGTGTCGACCACGCGGGCGGCGGCGAGCACGTCGGTGGCGCCGCTGGCCATCGCCACGGCCTCGTCGCGCGTGGCGGCCTCGCGGTCGCGCGGGGCCACCAGCCACAGCTCGGAAAAGCCCATCACCTTGATCGCCCGCGCGGCGGCGCCGACGTTGCCGGGATGGCTGGTGCCGATCAGGATGAAGCGCGTCGGGTCCGGTGCTGTCATGGGCGGGCGGCTAAAATCGCGATTATCCGCAGCGCCCCGTGCGCCGCCTCGCTCTTTCCTCCCTGCCGGTCCCTCTCCTTCTCCAGGTTGCCCCATGTCGCAAGCGCTCCACCCCATGCTCAACATCGCCATCAAGGCGGCACGCAGCGCCGGGGCCATCATCAACCGCGCGTCGCTCGACCTGGACCTGCTGAAGATCAACACCAAGGGACCGAACGACTTCGTCAGCGAGGTCGACCAGGCCGCCGAGCAGGCCATCATCGAGACTCTCCTGGCCGCCTACCCCGGCCACGGCATCCTCGCCGAGGAATCGGGGCGCAGCCATGGCGCCAAGGACAGCGACTACGTCTGGATCATCGATCCGCTGGACGGCACCACCAACTTCCTGCACGGCTTCCCGGTCTACGCCGTGTCGATCGCGCTGGCCTTCCGCGGCCAGGTGCAGCAGGCGGTGGTCTACGACCCGACGCGCAACGACCTCTTCTACGCCTCCAAGGGCCGCGGCGCGTTCCTGAACGACAAGCGCCTGCGCGCCTCCAAGCGCACGCGGTTGTCGGATGCGCTGATCGGCACCGGCTTCCCCTTCCGCAAGGGCGACAACTTCAAGCGCTACGTGCAGATGTTCGAGGAGGTGATGCAGCACTGCGCCGGCCTGCGCCGACCGGGTGCCGCCGCGCTGGACCTGTGCTACGTGGCCGCCGGCTACTACGACGGCTTCTTCGAGACCGGCCTGAACCCCTGGGATATCGCCGCCGGCTCGCTGATCATCACCGAGGCCGGTGGCCTGATCGGCAACTTCACCGGCGAGGCCGACTACCTCTACCAACGCGAGGTGGTGGCGGGCAACCCGAAGGTGTACGCGCAACTGGTGCAGATCCTGGCGCCCTACACGCGCGCCATCAAGCCCGACGAGCCGGCCGCGGTTGCCGCTGCGCCCGCGGGGCTGACGCCCGAGCAGGCGCTCGCCGCCACCGCTGCACCGGCCGCGGCCGCGCCGGCGAAGAAGAAGGGCCCGGTGCGCATCCGCAAGGCCGACGCGGCCCGCAACGACGACGCCCCGCTCTGAGCCGCCGGAGACCGCCCCGGTGGACCAGCCCGTGACGGCCGCCTTCGACGGCCACACGCCGATGATGCAGCAGTACCTGCGCATCAAGGCCGACTTCCCCGACACGCTCGTCTTCTACCGGATGGGCGACTTCTACGAGCTCTTCTTCGAGGACGCCCGCCGCGCCAACCGCCTGCTCGACATCACGCTGACCAGCCGCGGCCAGAGCGCCGGCGAGCCGGTGGTGATGGCCGGCGTGCCGGTGCACTCGGTGGAGAGCTACCTGGCCAAGCTGATCAAGCTCGGCGAGGCGGTGGCGATCTGCGAGCAGGTGGGCGACGTGGCCACCGCGAAGGGACCGGTGGAGCGCAAGGTGGTGCGCGTGGTCACGCCCGGCACCGTGACCGACACCGAGCTGCTGGCCGACAAGGCCGATGCCGTGCTGCTGGCGGTGGCCAAGCATGGCAATGGCTACGGACTGGCCTGGCTGTCGCTCACCCAGGGCGAGCTGGGCCTGACCGAATGCGCCGGGCGCGAGCTGGGCAGCTGGCTCGCCCGGCTGCAGCCCAGCGAGGTGCTGGTGGAGCGCGAGCACGGCAGCGACGCGCTGGCGCAGTCGCGCGCGCCGCTGACCGTGCGCCCCGGCTGGCAATTCGACGCGGCCCTGGGCACGCGCAAGCTCTGCGAACAGCTGCGCGTGGCCAACCTGGCCGGCTTCAACGCGCAGGACCTGCACGCCGCGCAGGCCGCCGCCGCGGCGCTGCTGGCGTTTGCCGAGCACACCCAGGGCCAGTCGCTCGCCCACGTGCGCACGCTCACCGTGCGCCGCGCCAGCGAGCTGCTGGAGCTGCCGCCCTCGACGCACCGCAACCTCGAGCTGACGCAGACGCTGCGCGGCGAGGACGCACCCACCCTGTTCTCGCTGCTCGACAGCTGTCGCACCGGCATGGGCAGCCGCGCGCTGCGTCAGTGGCTGACCCAGCCGCTGCGCGAGCGCCGCGTGGCCGCGCAACGGCACGACGCCATCGAGGCGCTGCTGCACACCGACGTCGACGCGCTGCGCGAGGCGCTGCGCGGCGTCAGCGACGTCGAGCGCACCACCGCGCGCATCGCGCTGCGCCAGGTGCGCCCGCGCGAGCTGGCCGGCCTGCGCGCCACGCTGCAGGCGCTGCCGCAGCTGCTGGCACGTGTGCCGCACGGCGCGACCGCGCTGCTGGACATGCTCTGGGAGGCGCTGCATCCGCCGCGCGAGATCGAGGAACTGCTGGTCGCCGCGATCGCCGACGAGCCGGCCGTGCTGCTGCGCGACGGCGGCGTGGTCGCCCCGGGCTTCGACGCCACGCTCGACGAACTGCGCGGCATCGGCGCCAACTGCGACGCCTTCCTGCTCGATCTCGAGGCTCGCGAGCGCGCGCGCACCGGCATCGCCAACCTGCGCGTGCAGTTCAACAAGGTGCATGGCTTCTACATCGAGGTGACCCAGGGGCAGCTCGACAAGGTGCCGGGCGACTACCTGCGCCGCCAGACGCTGAAGAACGCCGAGCGCTTCATCACGCCGGAACTGAAAGGCTTCGAGGACAAGGCGCTGTCGGCACAGGACCGCGCCCTGGCGCGCGAGAAGCTGCTCTACGACCAGTTGCTCGACCAGCTGCAGACCCAGCTCGAGCCGCTGTCCGCGCTGGCCCGCGGACTGGCCAGCCTCGACGCGCTGGCCGCGCTGGCCGAGCGCGCCCGCACGCTGGGCTGGAGTCGGCCGGCCTTCGTGAAGGAACCCTGCATCGACATCGAGGCCGGCCGCCACCCGGTGGTGGAGGCGCGCCTGGCCGAGACCGGCGCCGGGGCCTTCATGGCCAACGACTGCCGGCTCGACGCCAATCGCCGCATGCTGGTGATCACCGGGCCGAACATGGGCGGGAAGAGCACCTTCATGCGCCAGGTGGCGCTGATCGTGCTGCTGGCGGCGATGGGCTCCTACGTGCCGGCCAGGGCCTGCCGCCTCGGCCCCATCGACGCCATCCACACCCGCATCGGCGCCGCCGACGACCTGGCCAACGCGCAGTCGACCTTCATGCTCGAGATGACCGAGGCGGCGGCCATCGTGCACGGCGCCAGTGAACAGTCGCTGGTGCTGATGGACGAGATCGGCCGCGGCACCTCGACCTTCGACGGCCTGGCGCTGGCCGGCGCCATCGCCAGCCACCTGCACGACCGCAACCGCTCGTTCACCCTCTTCGCGACCCACTACTTCGAGCTCACCGACTTCCCGCTGAAGCACGAGCGCGCGATCAACGTGCATGTGTCGGCGGTGGAAAGCGGCGAGGACATCGTCTTCCTGCACGACATCCAGCCCGGCCCGGCCAGCCGCAGCTACGGCGTGCAGGTGGCGCGCCTGGCCGGCATGCCAGCCGGGCTGATCCGCCAGGCGCGGCTGACGCTGGAGGCGCTGGAGGCGCAGCAGCGCTCGCACGACTCCCAGTTCGACCTCTTCGAGACGCCGCCGCCTGCGCCGGCGCCGCTGCGCAGCGAGGTCGAGCACGCGCTGGACGAGATAGACCCCGACGCCCTCAGCCCGAAGGAAGCGCTGGACGCGCTGTACCGCCTCAAAGCCTTGCAGAAGGATTCGCCATGACGTACTGCGTGGGCATCAAGCTCGATGCCGGCCTCGTGTTCCTGTCGGACTCGCGCACCAACGCCGGCCTCGACCAGATCAGCACCTTCCGCAAGATGATGGTCTACGAGAAGGCCGGCGACCGGTTCATGGTGATGCTGTCGGCCGGCAACCTGTCGATCAGCCAGTCGGTGCGCGAGATCCTGCAGGTCGAGAAGATCGACAACCCGGGCGGCGAGCCGCTGACCATCTGGAACGCGCCGAGCATGTTCGACGCGGTGCGCGTGCTCGGCAGCGCGGTGCGCCGCGTCTACGACCAGGACGCCGCCTCGCTCAAGCAGAGCGGCATCGACTTCAACGCCTCGATGATCTTCGGCGGCCAGATCAAGGGCGAGGCGATGCGGCTGTTCCTGGTCTACTCGGCCGGCAACTTCATCGAGGCCACGCGCGAGACCTGCTTCTTCCAGATCGGCGAGAGCAAGTACGGCAAGCCGGTGCTCGACCGCATGGTCACGCCCGCCTCGGGGCTGGACGAGGCGGCCAAGTGCGCGCTGGTGTCGATGGACTCGACGCTGAAGTCCAACCTCTCGGTGGGCCTGCCGCTGGACCTGCTGGTCTACGAACGCGACCGCTTCGCCACCGACAAGATCGCCTGCATCGACGAGCACAACCCGTACTTCCACATGATCCGCAGCACCTGGGGCCAGAAGCTGCGGCAGATCTTCGAGTCGATCGAGGATCCGCACTGGAACGGCGGCGCCACCGCCCACCCGCTGCGCAGCGCCGATTGCCGCTACGAGCCGATGCGCAAGATCACCCACCCCGGCGAGAAGATCGTTTGAAGTCGAACCGGCTGCCCATCGTCTTCAGCCACGCCAACGGCTTTCCCGCCGGCACCTACCGCGTGCTCTTCGAGGCCTGGCGCGCCGCCGGCCACGCCGTGCACGCGGTGGAGCGGTTCGGCCACGACCCGGCCTACCCCGTCACGAGCAACTGGCCGAAGCTGCGCGACCAGCTGATCCACTTCATCGAGCGCGAGGCCGGCGGGCCGGCCGTGCTGGTAGGCCACTCGCTCGGCGGGCTGCTCAGCCTGCTGGCCGCGTGCAAGCGGCCTGACCTCGCCGCCGGCCTGGTGATGATCGATTCGCCGGTGATCACCGGCTGGCGTGCGCACAGCCTGCAGGTGGCCAAGGCCACCGGATTGGTCAAGCGCGTCTCGCCCGGGCGGGTGTCGCGCACGCGCCGGCACGAGTGGCCCTCGCGCGAGGCGGTGCGCCAGCACTTCGCCGGCAAGGCGGTGTTCGCGCGCTGGGATCCGCGCGTGCTCGAAGACTACGTGCGCGCCGGCTTCGAGGAGCACGACGGCAAGGTGGTGCTGGCCTTCGACCGCGGGGTCGAAACCCACATCTACAACACCCTGCCCCACCATCTGGGTACCGTGCTGCGGCGCCACCCGCCGAGGTGCCCGGTGGCCTTCCTGGCCGGCACCCAGTCGGCGGAGATGCGCCAGGGCGGCATCGCGGCGTCGAAGGCGCTGGCCCATGGCCGCTTCGCGATGATCGACGGGGGCCACCTGTTCCCGATGGAGAAGCCCGACGAGACCGCCGCAGCGGTGCTGCAGTGGGTGGAAGGCATGGCGCCATAGGGATGCCCGGCCGGGGCAGGCGCCTATAATCGCGCTTTACCACCACGGCATTCGTCACGCACGGCTGCCGCCCCCCATGACCAAGTTCGTCTTTGTCACCGGCGGTGTGGTGTCCTCGCTGGGCAAGGGCATCGCGTCTGCAAGCCTCGCCGCGATCCTCGAATCGCGCGGCCTCAAAGTCACCCTCATCAAGCTGGATCCGTACCTCAACGTCGATCCGGGCACGATGTCGCCGTTCCAGCACGGCGAGGTCTTCGTCACCGACGACGGCGCGGAAACCGACCTCGACCTCGGCCACTACGAGCGCTTCATCACCACGAAGATGCGCAAGGCCAACAACTTCACCACCGGCCAGATCTACAAGAGCGTGCTGGAGAAGGAGCGTCGCGGCGACTACCTCGGCAAGACGGTGCAGGTGATCCCGCACGTCACCAACGAGATCCAGGAATTCATCCAGCGCGGCGCCGGCATCGGCACCGACCACGAGGTCGACGTGGCGATCGTCGAGATCGGCGGCACGGTGGGCGACATCGAGTCGCTGCCCTTCCTCGAGGCGGTGCGCCAGCTGAGCCTGAAGATGGGCCCGAACCAGAGCGCCTTCGTGCACCTGACCTACGTGCCGTGGATCGCCGCGGCCGGCGAGCTCAAGACCAAGCCGACCCAGCACACCGTGCAGAAGCTGCGCGAGATCGGCGTGCAGCCCGATGCGCTGCTGTGCCGCGCCGACCGCCCGGTGCCCGAGGAGGAGCGCGACAAGATCTCGCTGTTCACCAACGTGGCGCGCTGGGGCGTGATCTCGATGTGGGACGTCGACACCATCTACAAGGTGCCGCGCATGCTCCACGAGCAGGGGCTCGACGGGCTGATCTGCGACAAGCTGCGCCTGTCCACGCCGCCGGCCAACCTCAAGCGCTGGGACGACCTCGTCAACGAGGTCGAGCACCCGAAGGGCGCGGTGAAGATCGCCATGGTCGGCAAGTACACCGACCTGTCGGATTCGTACAAGTCGCTCAACGAGGCGCTGCGCCACGCCGGCATCCACAACCACGCCAAGGTCGTGATCGAGTACGTCGACTCCGAGACGATCACGCCGGAGAGCGTGGGCCGCCTCGCCGAGTTCGACGCCATCCTGGTGCCCGGCGGCTTCGGCAAGCGCGGCATCGAGGGCAAGATATGCGCGGCCCGCCTGGCGCGCGAGAAGAAGATCCCCTACCTCGGCATCTGCCTGGGCATGCAGGTGGCCACCATCGAGTACGCGC
>NZ_JBFXIO010000068.1:0-15041 GCF_050175855.1 Piscinibacter sp. | reverse complement strand
CAGGCCTTGCAGAACCGGCAGGAGATGGCGCCCTTGCGTGTGCTGACGGCCCAGCAAGTCGCCGACATCGCGGCCTACATCGCCGACACGCCGAAGATCGACCCGCCCGCCGAGGAGCAGATCAACTTCACGTCCGCGCCGAACGGCAACTCGGCCGCCCGCGCCGTAACGCTGACGCACGCCGTCACTGCGACCGAGAACCTCGTCGTCACCGAGATCACGCTGTTCGGCACCGGCGCCACCAGCTTCGTGATCGGAAACGCTGCCGCGTGCCAGGGCGTCACGCTGACGCCGACGCAGAGCTGCGCGATCAACGTCACCTTCGCCCCGACCGGAACGGCGCCGGCGAGCGCCGACCTGGTGCTGCGTATGCGCGAAGGTGCAACGAACAACGCAACCTTCGATCGCGTACTGCCGATGAGCGGCACGGTCAGCGGCGGCACCACCTCCTCGGGCGATGGCGGCGGCGGTGCGCTCGGCTTCGGCTGGCTGCTCGCACTGTGCGCCGCGGTTGCGGGCCTCAGCCGCCGCCGCGCCTGAGCACGGGCTTCAAGGCCTCGCCGGTGTGGCTGCCGGGCCAGGCGGCCAGGGCCTCCGGCGGGCAGGCCGCCACCACCGAGCCGCCGCGCACGCCGCCCTCGGGCCCGAGGTCGACGATCCAGTCGGCCTCGGCGATGACGTCGAGGTCGTGCTCGATCACCACCACGCTGTGGCCGCCGTCGACCAGCCGGTGCAGCACTCGTATCAGCTTCTCGACGTCGGCCATGTGCAGGCCCACCGTCGGCTCGTCGAGCACATAGAGCGTGTGCGGCGCCTTGTTGCCGCGCCGGGTGACGTCGTCGCGCACCTTGGTCAGCTCGGTGACCAGCTTGATGCGCTGCGCCTCGCCGCCCGACAGCGTGGGTGAGGGCTGGCCGAGCGTGAGGTAGCCCAGCCCCACGTCCTTGAGCAGCTGCAGCGGGTGGCTGATCGCCGGCATCGAGGCGAAGAAGTCGACCGCCTCGTCGACCTCCATGGTCAGCACCTCGCCGATGTTGCGGCCGCGCCAGGTGACGGCCAGCGTCTCGGCGTTGAAGCGCTGGCCGTGGCAGACGTCGCAGGGCACCTTCACGTCGGGCAGGAAGCTCATCTCGATGGTGCGCATGCCCTGCCCTTCGCAGGCCGGGCAGCGGCCCTCGCCGGTGTTGAAGGAGAAGCGCGCCGGTGCATAGCCGCGCGCCTTGGCCTCCAGCGTGTCGGCGAAGAGCCTGCGGATCACGTCCCAGAAGCCGATGTAGGTGGCCGGGCAGGAGCGCGGCGTCTTGCCGATCGGCGTCTGGTCGACCTCGAGCACGCGGTCGATCTGCTGCCAGCCGTCGATGGCCGAACATCCCTGCCAGTTCGGCTTCGCGCCGCGCGTGTTGATGAACTGCAGGTTGGCCAGCAGCACGTCACGCGCCAGCGTGCTCTTGCCCGAGCCGCTGACGCCCGTCACCGCCACCAGGCGCTTCAGCGGCACGGGCACGTCGAGCGACTTCAGGTTGTGCAGCGAGGCGCCGCGCACCACGAGGTGCTCGCCGGCCGAGTCCACGGCACGGCGCGGATTGAGCGGATGCCGCATCGGGTGGGCGAGGAAGCGGCCGGTGACCGACTCCTCGTGCTCGGCCAGTGCCGCGGTGCTGCCCTGCGCCACCAGTCGGCCACCGCGCTTGCCGGCGCCGGGGCCGATGTCGATCACGTGGTCGGCGCGGCGGATGGTGTCCTCGTCGTGCTCCACGACCACCAGCGTGTTGCCCTTGTCGCCGAGCTTGTGCAGCGCATCGAGCAGGATCTGGTTGTCGCGCGGGTGCAGGCCGATGGTCGGCTCGTCGAGCACGTAGCACACGCCCTGCAGGTTGCTGCCCAATTGCGCCGCCAGGCGGATGCGCTGCGCCTCGCCGCCGGAGAGCGTGGGCGCGGCGCGGTCCAGCGTCAGGTAGCCGAGGCCGACCTCCTCGAGGAACTCGAGCCGGCTGGTGATCTCGGTGATCACGTCGCGGGCGATGTCGGCATCGCGTCCGGTGAGATCCAGGGCCTCGATCCACAACCTGCAGTCCGACACGCTCATCCGTGCCAGCGCAGTGATCGCCTCGCCCTCGAAGGTCACGCCGCGCGAGGCAGGGTTCAGCCGGGTGCCGCCACAGTCCGGGCAAGGCGCATCGACCAGGCCTTCGACCTCCGGCTCCTCGGAGGGAAAGCTCTGCTCCCGGCCCTTGTCGTCGTCGTCGCGCCGCGAATCGTCGTAAGCCTTGCGCTGCTCGCGCGTCAGCGCGAGGCCGGTGCCGACGCAACTGGTGCACCAGCCATGCTTGCTGTTGTAGCTGAACATGCGCGGGTCCAGCTCGGGGTAGCTGGTGCCGCACACCGGGCAGGCACGCTTGGTCGAGAACACCTTCACCTCGCCGATGCGCGCAGTGGGCGTGCCCGCCAGCATGGCGCCCTTCAGGCCATCGAGCGGCGCGAGCAGGTGCATGACGCCTTTGCCCAGCTCCAGTGCCTGCGCGAGCAGCACGCGAAGCTCCGCTTCGCTGTCGGCCGAAACGACGAGATCTCCGACCGGCAGCTCCAGCGTGTGTTCCTTGAAGCGGTCCAGCCGCGGCCAGGGGTCGACCTTGAGGAACTCGCCGTCGACGCGCAGGTGCGTGTGACCGCGCGCCTTCGCCCACTTCGCCAGATCCGTGTAGACGCCCTTGCGGTTCACGACCAGCGGCGCCATCAGGCCGACATGCTGCCCCTTGTGGTCGCGCAGGATCTGCGCCGCGATGCTCTCGGCGCTCTGTGGCTTCACCGGCGCGCCGTCCTTCGTGCAGTGCTGCAGGCCCAGCTTCACGTAGAGCAGGCGCAGGAAGTGCCAGACCTCGGTGGTGGTGGCCACCGTGCTCTTGCGGCCGCCGCGCGAGAGACGCTGTTCGATCGCGACGGTGGGCGGAATGCCGTACACCGCGTCCACCTCCGGCCGCCCCGCCGGCTGCACGATGCTGCGCGCATAGGCATTCAGCGATTCGAGGTAGCGCCGCTGACCCTCGTTGAAGAGGATGTCGAAGGCCAGGGTGCTCTTGCCCGAGCCCGACACGCCGGTGATCACGCTGAACTTGCCGCGCGGGATGGCCACGTCGAGCGACTTGAGGTTGTGCTCGCGCGCGTTGACGATGCGGATCAGCTCCTCGGCGGCGCGGCGCTCGTCGCGCGACTTCTTCAGCAGGCCCTGCAGCGGCGTACCTTCTTCCGCCACCGGCACGCCGATGCCGATGGCGCGCTCGTACTCGGCCAGTGCGCGGCCGGTGTGCGAGCTCGGGTGCCGCTTCACCTCTTCCGGTGTGCCGGTGCAGACGACCAGGCCGCCGGCATCGCCGCCCTCCGGGCCGAGGTCGATCAACCAGTCGCTGGCACGGATCACGTCGAGGTTGTGCTCGATGACGATGATCGAGTGCCCCGCCTCCAGCAGCTTGCGGAAGGCGCGCATCAGCTTGGCGATGTCGTCGAAGTGCAGGCCCGTCGTCGGCTCGTCGAACAGGTACAGCGTGCCCTTCTTCGCCAGCGCCTGCGCCGGCGCACCCTGCGCTTCGGCGAGGAAACCGGCAAGCTTCAGGCGTTGCGCCTCGCCGCCCGAGAGCGTCGGCACCGGTTGACCGAGCTTCACGTATTCCAGCCCCACGTCGACGATGGGCTGCAAGACCCGCAGCACCTCGCGGTCGTCGCGGAACAGCTGCACCGCCTCGCTGACGGTGAGCTCCAGAACGTCGGCCACCGAGAGCTCGCGCATCACCTCGCCGGGCGCGCGGCGGTCGATCTTGACGTCGAGGATCTCGGCGCGGTAGCGGCGCCCTTCGCAGTCCTGGCAGCGCAGGTAGACGTCGGACAGGAACTGCATCTCCACATGCTCGAAGCCCGAGCCGCCGCAAGTGGGGCAGCGGCCGTCACCGGCGTTGAAGCTGAACATGCCGGCGCCGTAGCCGCGCTGCAGCGCGAGCGGCGCCTGCGCGAACAGCTTGCGGATCTCGTCGAAGGCGCCGACGTAGCTGGCCGGGTTGGAGCGCGCCGTCTTGCCGATCGGCGACTGGTCGACGAACACCGCATCGGCCAGCCACTCGGCGCCGAGGAGGCGGTCGTGCTCGCCCGGCGTCTCCGTCGCCTTGCCGAAGTGGCGCTGCAGCGCGGGGAACAGCACGTCCTGCATCAGCGTGCTCTTGCCCGAGCCCGACACGCCGGTGACGCACACCAGGTGCTGCAGCGGGAACTCGACCGTCACGTTCTGCAAGTTGTGCTCGCGCGCCCCTTCGACGATCAGCTTGGGCGTCGAGGGCGACATCAAGCGCTTGATGCCCATGCTCACATGCTTGCGCCCGCCGAGGTAGGCGCCGGTCAGCGTGTCGGCGCGGCGGATCGCCTCCGGCGTGCCGTCGAAGACGATGGTGCCGCCGCGCTCGCCGGGGCCGGGGCCCATGTCGATGAGGCGGTCGGCGGCCAGCATCACCGCTGGGTCGTGCTCCACCACCACCAGCGTATTGCCGGCGTCGCGCAGCCGCTGCATCGCCTCGACGATGCGGTTCATGTCGCGCGGGTGCAGGCCGATGCTCGGCTCGTCGAGCACGAACATGGTGTTGACCAGGGACGTGCCCAGCGCGGTAGTGAGGTTGATGCGCTGCACCTCGCCGCCGGACAGCGTGCGGCTCTGGCGGTCGAGCGTCAGGTAGCCGATGCCGACGTCGCACAGGTACTTCAGCCGCGTACGGATCTCGTCGAGCAAGAGCTTGAGCGCCTCGTCGAGCATCGTGCTCGGCAGCGTGAGCCCATCGAAGAAGCGCCGCAGCCGCTCGATCGGGATCAGCATCAGGTCGTGCACCGTCAGGCCGGGCAGACCTTCGAGCTGCACGCGCGACCACTGCACGCCCACCGGCATGAAGCGCTTCGCGGGTTCCAGCACCGCATCGGCATCGGCCTTCGAGCCCAGCCGCCACTGCAGCGCCTCGGTCTTCAGCCGCGCACCGCCGCAGACGCCGCAGGGCGTGTAGCTGCGGTACTTCGACAAGAGCACGCGGATGTGCATCTTGTAGGCCTTCGATTCGAGGTACTCGAAGAAGCGCCGCACGCCGTACCACTGCTTGTTCCAGTTGCCCTTCCAGTTCGGCGAGCCGTTGATCACCCAGTCGCGCTGCGCCTCGGTGAGCGCCGACCAGGGCGTGTCCCTCGGGATGCCGGCCTCGCCGCCGTACTTGAGCAGGTCGTCCTGGCACTCCTTCCAGGCCGGCGTCTGCATCGGCTTGATCGCGCCGGCACGCAGCGTCTTGCGGTGGTCGGGAATCACCAGCCCGTAGTCGACGCCGATCACGCGGCCGAAGCCGCGGCAGGTGTCGCAGGCGCCGTAGGCCGAGTTGAAGCTGAACAGCGCCGGCTGCGGGTCGGCATAGCGCAGGTCGCTGTCGGGGCAGTGCAGGCCGGTGGAGAAGCGCCAAAGGTCGGGTTCACCTTCTTCCTTCAGCGCATAGACGTTGACGCGGCCTCCGCCGCGCTTGAGCGCGGTCTCGATGGCCTCGATGGCGCGGATCTTCTCGATACCCTGGATGCGGAAGCGGTCCGCCACCACATCGAGCAGCGTGCGCGCTCCGGTGGGCGAAGCCACCTCGCGCCGCGCCTGCACGCGGGTGAAGCCGCTGGCGGCGAGCCACTGCTCGATGTCGGCATCGCTGGTGCCGGCTGGCAGCTCGACGGGGAAGGTGAGCACGAGGCGCGGGTCCGTTTCCTTCGTGCGCGCCATCAGCTCGGCGTAGATCGTTTCCGGCGAGTCGTGGCGCACGCGCTGCGCGGTCTGCCTGTCGAACAGCTCGGCGGCGCGCGCGAACAGCAGCTTGAGGTGGTCGTTCAGCTCGGTCATCGTGCCGACCGTCGAGCGCGAGCTGCGCACCGGGTTGGTCTGGTCGATGGCGATGGCCGGCGGCACGCCGTCGACGCGGTCGACCGCCGGCCGGTCCATGCGGTCGAGGAACTGGCGTGCGTAGGCGCTGAAGGTCTCGACGTAGCGCCGCTGCCCCTCGGCATAAAGCGTGTCGAACACCAGGCTGGACTTGCCCGAGCCGCTCGGCCCCGTGACCACCGTCATCTCGCCGGTGCGGATGTCGAGGTCGAGGTTCTTCAGGTTGTGCTGGCGGGCACCGCGGATGCGGATGCTGCCGCGGCCGTCGCCGTCGCGCTCGTTGCTGCTGTCCATGGGCCTCCAGGGCGAAGGCCGGAGATTCTAGAGACCGCTGCCATCACCCCGCGGCTCGGGGGTTGCGATGGGTCAAGGTCGAGTCAGACACTGTTCGTAACAAATCTGTCGATGCGGGGCCCGCGAGAGGAAGCGGCGCTCCGTCCACGCCATGCCGCACCTGCCCCGTCTCCGTCATGTCTGCCTCGTCCTGGCTGCGGCGCTCGCCGCCTGCGGTGGCGGCGGTGACGACCCGCCCGGCGCAGGCGCCGACGCCGGTGGCCGCAAGGGCGCCACCGCCTTCACCCCGACCACGCCGATCCCGAGCGACGCCCACCAGCGCGGCATGTGGGGGCCGGTCAATCCCTGGCCGCTGATCGCGGTGCATGCCGTGCTGATGCCCGACGGCCGGGTGATGAGCTACGGCACCGACGGCAGCGGCCGCCAGACCGGCTACTTCCTGTTCGACGTGTGGGATCCGGCTGGCGGCCTCGACGGAGGCCACCTCACGCTGCCCAACGGCACCGGCACCGACATCTTCTGCGGCTCGCAGGTGGTGCTGCCCGGCGGCGACGCGGTGTTCCTCGCCGGCGGCGACAACTGGACGGGCACCGCCACCACCAACACCGGCAACAACAACTCCAACCTGTTCAGCCCGGCCACCAACACGCTCGCACGCGGCAACAACATGAACCGCGCGCGCTGGTACTCGAGTTCGACGACGCTGCTCAACGGCGACGTCTACATCCAGGGCGGCAGCGGCGGCACCGACCGGCCCGAGGTGCGCCAGGCCGACGGCACGTTCCGGCTGCTCTCGGGCGCCAACACCAGCGCGTTCGACTTCATGTACCCGCGCAACTTCGTCGCGCCCGACGGCCGCGTGTTCGGCTACGACAGTGCGGGGCGCATGTACTACGTCGACACCAGCGGTACCGGCGCGGTCACGCAGGTGGGCCAGTTCGCCTCCAGCTACGGCAGCGCCGATGCGAGCGCGGCGATGTTCCGTCCCGGCCGCATCCTGCAGTTCGGCGGCAACTCCAACGGCGCCATCGTGATCGACATCCGCAACGGCGCGCCGGTGGTCACGCCGACCGCGTCGATGTCGTCGCAGCGCCGCCTCGTCAACGCCACCATCCTGCCCGACGGCAAGGTGCTGGCCACCGGCGGCAGCCGCACCTGGAACCAGCTCGACCAGGTGAACAACAGCGCCGAGATCTGGAACCCCGACACCGGCACCTGGACGGTCGGCCCGAGCGCCGTGCAGGCCCGCCTGTACCACTCGATGTCGCTGCTGCTGCCCGACGGAACGGTGATGGTCGGCGGCGGCGGTGCGCCGGGACCGCAGAACAACACCAACTTCGAGTTGTACTTCCCACCCTACCTGTTCGCCGCCGGCGGCCAGCTGGCGGCGCGCCCGGTCATCGAGGCCGCGCCGACGGTGATGGACATCGGCCGCACCTACACGGTCGACGTCTCCGGTGCCGGCCCGGCCGCCCGCGTGGTGATGATCAAGCACGGCTCGGTGACGCACAGCTGGAACATGGAGCAGCGCTTCGTCGAGCTGACCTTCGCCGCCAGCGGCAACCGGCTGTCGGTGCAGGCGCCCACGCGTGCTGCCGATGCGCCGCCGGGCTTCTACATGCTGTTCGTGCTCGACGCCAACGGCGTGCCTTCGGTGGCCAAGACGGTGCGCATCAACGTCGCCGAGCAGCCGAACCCGGCCACGGTGCCGACGATCGCCGCCATCGCCGACCGCACCGGCACGGTGGGCAGCGCGGTGCTGCTGCAGCCGGCGGCCAGCGACCCGAACGGCGATGCACTCAGCTTCAGCGCCACCGGCCTGCCGCCCGGCCTGGCCATCGACGCGCAGACCGGCCTGATCAGCGGCACTCCGGGCGCGGCCGGCACCTTCAACGTGGTGGTGGCCGTCAGCGACGGCGTGAACTCGGCCAGCACCTCATTCACCTGGACCATCGGCGGTGCCACCGCGCTCACCGTGTCGTTCGCCTCGGCGCCCACGGCTGCGGTGAGCGGCGGCACGGCCACCTTCACCGCCAGCGCCACCGGCAGCAACGTGCGCTACAAGTGGAACTTCGGCGACGGCTCGCCGGAGACCGACTGGAGCAGTTCGCCGAGCGCCAGCCACAACTATGCGCAGCCGGGCCTGTACACCGTGACGGTGACCGTCACCGACGACAGCGGCCTCGAGCAGCGCAGCGCCACGCTGCAGGCCATCCACCTGCCGCTGCTGGCGGGCACGCCGAGCAGCTCCAGCCAGATCGCCTTCGAGGCGCGCAGCGGCGCCAACCCGCGCCTGTGGGTGGTCAACCCCGACAACGACTCGGTCTCGGTATTCGACGCCGCCACGCGCGTGCGCCTGGCCGAGATCCCGGTGGGCACCGGCCCGCGAACGCTCGCCCTCGCCGGCAACGGCACGGTGTGGGTGACCAACAAGCTGGGCGCATCGATCAGCGTGATCGACGCCGCCACGCTGGCCGTGTCGCGCACGATCGCGCTGCCGCGCGGCTCGCAGCCCTACGGCGTGGCCGCATCGGCCAGCGGCGGCTATGCGCTCGTCGTGCTCGAGGCCGGCGGCTCGCTGCTGCGCTTCTCGACCAGCACCTATGCGCAGACCGGCAGCCTGGCCGTGGGCCTGAACGCCCGCCACGTGACGATCAGCGCCGACGGTGCCTCGGCCTACGTGTCGCGCTTCATCAGCGCGCCGGTGGCCGGCGAATCCACCGCCGTGCCGGGTGCCGGCAGCGGCGAGCTCCTGCAGGTGGCCACCGGCGGCATGACGCTGGCGCGCAGCATCGCACTGGCGCAGAGCGACCGCCCCGACGCCGAGAACCAGGGCCGCGGCCTGCCCAACTACCTCGGCGCGGCGGCGATCTCGCCGGACGGCGTGGCCGCCTGGGTGCCGGGCAAGCTCGACAACATCCGCCGCGGCATGGGCCGCGACGGCCTGCCGCTGAATTTCCAGAACACGGTGCGCGCGGCCAGCTCGCGCATCCTGCTGGGCAGCGGCAGCGAAGACCTCGGCGGCCGCATCGACCACGACAACGCCAGCCTGGCCAGCGCCGCGCTGTTCGACGCCAAGGGCCTGTTCCTCTTCGTGGCGCTGGAAACCAGCCGCGAGGTGGCGGTGATCGACGCCCATGGCCGGCGCGAGCTGTTCCGCTTCGACACCGGCCTGGCGCCGCAGGGCCTGGCGCTGTCTGCCGACGGTCTGACGCTGTACGTTCACAACTTCATGGACCGCAGCGTCGGCGTGCACGACCTGCGGCCGCTGGTGCAGCAGGGCCTGCTCGCGGCCAACCCGGTGGCCACGCTGCCGACCTCGGCCACCGAGAAGCTGGCCGCCACCGTGCTGCGCGGCAAGCAGCTCTTCTACGACGCCCGCGACGCCCGCCTGGCGCGCGACCGCTACATGAGCTGCGCGAGCTGCCACAACGACGGCGGCCACGACGGCCGCGTGTGGGACCTCACCGGCTTCGGCGAAGGCCTGCGCAACACCGTCAACCTGCGCGGCCGCGGCGGCATGGGCCAGGGCTTCCTGCACTGGAGCAACAACTTCGACGAGGTGCAGGACTTCGAAGGCCAGATCCGCGCCCTGGCCGGCGGCAGCGGCCTGATGGCCGACCCCGACTTCGCTGCCGGCACTCGCAGCCAGCCGCTGGGCGACCGCAAGGCCGGCCTGTCGGCCGACCTCGACGCACTGGCCGCCTACCTCGGCTCGCTTTCCACCTTCGAGCCGGCGCCGGCGCGGCCGAGTGCCACCGCGCTGTCGGCCACGGCGGCCGAAGGCAAGGCGATCTTCGTCACGCGCAACTGCGCCAGCTGCCACGCCGGCAGCGCCTTCAGCGCCAGCGGCGACAACACCCTGCTCAACGTCGGCACGATCAAGCCGACCAGCGGACAGCGCCTGGGCGGCGCCCTGACCGGCCTGGACGTACCGACGCTGCGCGACGTCTGGGCCACCGCGCCCTACCTGCACGACGGCTCGGCCGCCACGCTGGAGGCCGCGGTGCGCGCCCACAGCGGCGTGACCATCACCGACGCCGATCTCTCGCGCCTGGTCGCCTACCTGCGCGAGATCGGCGGCGACGAGCCGGCCGTGCCCGCCACTGCCGGCGCCGGCACCGGCCTGCTCGGCGAATACTTCAACACCGTGACGGCCAGCGGCACGCCGGTGCTCAGCCGCACCGAGGCGATCGACTTCGACTGGGGCACGGGCGCACCCGGCACCGGCGTGACGGCCGACAACTTCTCGGCGCGCTGGAGCGGCAGGCTGATCGTGCCCGTGAGTGGCACCTACCGCTTCCAGACCGAATCGGACGACGGCGTGCGGCTGACGGTCAACGGCGTGCGGCTGATCGACAACTGGACCGACCACGCGCCCACGCTGGACACCAGCGGCGGCGTCAACCTGGTGGCCGGCACGCAGGTCGACATCGTGGCCGAGTACTACGAGCGCGGCGGCGGTGCGCTGATGCGGCTGCGCTGGATGATGCCGGGCGAGACCGCCTTCGCCGCCGTGCCGGCAGCGCAGCTGCTGGTGCCGGCGGTGACCACCGGAAGCGGCCTGGCCGGCAGCTACTTCAACAACACCACGCTGTCGGGCACGGCGGTGCTGTCGCGCACCGAGGCGATCGACTTCAGCTGGGGCACGGCCTCGCCGGGCACCGGCGTCAACAGCAACAACTTCTCGGCCCGCTGGACCGGCACGGTACTCGCCCCCACCACCGGCAGCTACCGCTTCCGGACGGTGTCGGACGACGGCGTGCGGGTATGGGTCAACGGCGTGCGCATCATCAACAACTGGAGCGACCACTCCGCCACCACCAACACCAGCGGCACGGTGAGCCTGACGGCCGGCCAGCGCTACACCATCCAGGTGGAGTACTACGAGAAGGGCGGCAGCGCGACGATGCGCCTGCGCTGGCTGAGGCCGGGCACCAGCAGTTACGTCGCGATACCGGCGGCGAACCTGTTCGCGAATTGATGATGCGTCGATTGCGTGTCGTGCACTGCATCACGCGCGCATTGACCTGAACCGCTTCCCCGCAGGCACGCGAGTGGTCACACTCGCGGTCTTCGGCGCAGTGTCGCGCCGTCCAGGGAGAAGCTGATGAATCGAGCCCTGCACTGGCTGGCCGCGGTCGTGGGCCTGTGCATTTCCGCGTCCGCCGGCGCGCAGATCGTGGTCGGCCAGACGGCCGGCTTCAGCGGCCCGGTGGCCGCGGGCGTCAAGGAGATCTCCGATGGCGCGAAGCTCTATCTCGACAGCGTCAACGCGCAAGGCGGCGTCAACGGCCAGAAGATCGAGGTCGTCGCGATGGACGACAAGTTCGATCCCAAGCTGGCTGCCGAGAACGCCAAGGCGCTGATCACCGAGAAGAACGTCTCCGCGCTGTTCCTGACGCGCGGCACGCCGCACACCCAGGCGATCATGCCGCTGCTCGAGCAGTACAAGGTGCCGCTGGTCGCGCCGTCCACCGGCGCGATGGTGCTGCACAAGCCGGTGAACCCGTGGGTGTTCAACGTGCGCGCCACCTACCAGCGCGAGGCCGAGCGCGCCGTGCAGCACCTCAGCCTGATCGGCATCGAGCGCATCGGCGTCATCCACGTGGAAGACAGCTTCGGTGCCGACCTGCTCGAAGGCGCGAAGAAAGGCTTCGCGGCCGTGGCCAAGAACCCGGTGTTCATCGAGAAGTACGACCGGGCGAAGTGGGACTTCTCCAAGATCGCGCCGCTGGTGGCCGGCGCCGACGTGCAGGCCGTGCTGTTCATCGGCTCGGGCAATGCGGTGGCCGACGGCATCGAGGCGATCCGCAAGGCGGGCTCGCGGGCGCAGATGGTCACCTTCTCGAACAACGCCTCCGGCGGCTTCATCAAGTCGCTGAAGGAGAACGCGCGCGGCGTGATCGTCACGCAGGTGTTCCCCTACGAGCGCTCGCTGTCGGCCCCGATCGTGAAGGAAGCGCACGACCTCGCCGTGGCCAAGGGCCTGGAGGGCGTCAGCCCGGCGATGCTGGAAGGCTTCGCCGCCGCCAAGGTGCTGGTGGCCGCGCTCAGGCGCGCCGGGCCCAGCCCCTCGCGGCTGAAGATCCAGCAGGCGCTGGAGACGATGAACAAGGTCGACATCGGCGGGCTGGAGGTGAGCTTCAGCGCGAACGATCACACCGGGCTGGAGTTCGTCGACCTGTCCATCATCGGGCCGAACGGCAAGTTCCGCCGTTGAATCAAGCCCTCTGCGCCGCCGGCCGCGTCCGGTAGAACTGGATCGGCGCGGCGGCGGCCTCCTTCGCCGCCTCGCGCAGCACGTTCCTGCGCATGCGGCCGACCACGTGCATCTCGCAGGCCTTGCAGTCGAAGCGCAGGGTGAGCCGGTCGTTGCCGTGCTGCAGCGTCAGCGGCTCGGCGCGCACCGTGCCCTGCACGCCCACCACGCCCTTGGCCTGCTTGGGGCACAGGCTCAGGCTGTAGCGCACGCAGTGGCGCGTGATCATCAGGCTGACCTCGCCGAGCTCTTCATGGCTCTCGTAGGCCGCGTCGATCAGCCTGACGCCGTGCTTCGCATAGAAGGCCGCGGCGCGGCTGTTGTAGACGTTGGCCAGGTAGCTCAGCGTGTCTTCGGGATAGCGCGCCGGGGGCTGCGCCGGCTGCGCACGCGGCAGCCGCTCGAAGGCCGCAGCACGTGCCGACTCTAGCGATTCGATCGCCTCGCGGCGCAGTCCGTTGGCCAGCGCCGCCGGCACGAACGGCGCCTGCCCCGGCAGGGTGACCGACCGCGCCTCGAAGATCGTCGCGCCCAGTCGGGCCGACGCCTCGCGCAGGCTCTCCTGCGCCTTCGTCGCGTCGCGCGCCGGCTCGCGGGCCAGCGCGACCTCGGCGCGGGCGTGGTGGCCGTCCTCGTCGATGGCGTCGAGTGCCAGGCCGTCCGCCGTGATGCTCCACATCAGGTCGACCGCGATGCGACGCTCGGCCGACTTCCTCGACAGCAGGCGTTCCCAGGCCATGTCGCGGTTGCGGCTGATCGCGGTGCCGCGCCGCAGATCCTTCAGCGCGGCCATCTCGGCATTCGGCGCGACACGCCACAGCCGGCCGCCCCGTGGCGTGGCCACGTTGACCGGCACGCCCTGCAGCTCGCCCTGCAGGTCGACCCAGGTCAGCGCGTCGCCGTTGTGCAGCGCATCGACCGCGTCGTCGATCTCGAGCTCGAAGTGATCGGCCGCCACGCGCGTCACCTGGCCGAGCGGCAACCCGGCGTGCTTCGGGGTGTCGAAGGCGCCGATGTCCTGCTGCCGCCCCTGCACGAAGTAGTCGGTGGCGCCGCGGTTGAAGCTGCGCGCCGGGTCGGGCGTGAAGGTGTAGCGGCAGCGGCCCGACGAGGCGCGTGCCAGCTCCGGCCGCTGCTCGAGCACCGCGTCGAGCAGCTGCCGGTAGTGGGCCGTCACGTTCTTCACGGTGCCCATGTCCTTGTAGCGGCCCTCGATCTTGAAGCTGCGGATCCCGGCGTCGACCAGCGCGGCGAGGTTCGCGCTCTGGTCGTTGTCCTTCAGCGAGAGCACGTGCTTGTCGTGCGCGACGATGCGGCCGGCGCCGTCGGTCACGGTGTAGGGCAGCCGGCACTCCTGCGAGCAGTTGCCGCGGTTGGCGCTGCGCCCGGTGTGCGCATGGCTGATGAAACACTGGCCGCTGTAGGCCACGCACAGCGCGCCATGCACGAAGAACTCCAGTGTGGCGTGATCCACCTGCGCGGCGATGCCGAGGATCTGCGGCAGCGTGAGCTCGCGCGCCAGCACCATCTGCGAGAAGCCCGCGTCCTGCAGGAAGCGCGCCTTCTCCGGCGTGCGGATGTCGGTCTGCGTGCTGGCGTGCAGCTGGATCGGCGGCAGGTCGAGCTCGAGCAGGCCCATGTCCTGCACGATCAGCGCGTCGATGCCGATGTTCCACGCGTCGCGCACGAGGCGCTGCGCCGGCTCCAGCTCGTCGTCGCGCAGGATGGTGTTCAGCGTCAGGAAGATGCGCGCGCCGTAGCGGTGGGCGTGCTTCACCAGCCGCTCGAGGTCGGCCAGATCGTTGCCGGCTTTGTCGCGCGCGCCGAAGGCCGGGCCGCCGATGTACACCGCATCGGCACCATGGTTGACGGCCTCGATGCCGATGTCGGCATCGCGGGCGGGAGCGAGCAGTTCGAGTTCGCGGCGGGGCATGGCGGCCGGCATTGTCGGTCAACGGTGGCCCCGCCGCCAGCCGGCATGACAGGCATGACGCACGGTGATCGCCGCGCCGAACTCCTGTCGGCGATGAGCGACAACACAGGGACAACGTCGGTCATGCCGGGGCGCTGCCGCGGCCAAGGTGAATGGATGAACGGCATGGCATCGCGCGGAACCATCGCTTAAATGTCAAATATCAAGATGGCAGCGCATGCGCATTGCACGGCGCCCCAACTGACATTCTTTCCCCTGTGGTCCGGGCTGGTCGCGACGCCTTGACCAGCCGATTTGGCAGACATCGAGCATCTTGCGCCAGGCAGAACGAGTCCCCTCCCGACAGACACGCGTTCACCGCGCCGATGCCGAGCCGCTGCTCGTGCGACACATCGTCCACGAGGTGTCGCGCCGACAGGGCAACCCCGCCGCCCTGTGCCGGGGACTGGGCTTCGGGCTGGCCGAGCTCGAACGCGTCGACTTCCGAGTCTCCTACGCCCAGACCGGCCGCGTGATCCAGCGCGCGCTGCAGATGCTCGAGGACCCTGCGCTGCCGCGGCGGCTGGGCATGAGCTCCAGCCTGGGGGCGGGGGGGCTGTGCCTGGTCGGCCTGATGGCCGCGG
>NZ_JBFXIO010000067.1:0-15299 GCF_050175855.1 Piscinibacter sp. | reverse complement strand
GAGAGCTCGGGCGTGGCACGGGCATCGGCTTCGCTCAGGTAGCCCGGCTCCTCGGCGTCGACCCCGTGGTGGCGCAACACCAGCCCGACTCGCCAGCTCGCGCCGGTGGGATTCCAGAACCACTTGCCCGATGCGGCCAGCCGCTGCGCTTCGCTGTGCTCGCGGTGGCCGCGGCCGTCGCGCAGGCCGAAGAACAGGTTGCGCGTCCATTCACCGCGCTCGCTGTCGTGCGCCAGCTGCAGGTCGACCAGGCCCTTCGGCCCGAGGCCGAGCCGGCCTTCCGTGCCGTTGCCGCCGGTGCGCGTGGCCACGTCGATGTTGCCGGCGATGTTGTGCAGGCCGAAGCGCGCGTCATTGGTGCCGCGCACGGTGGTGATGCTCTCGATCGCCAGTGGGAACACCATGCCCAGGTAGGGCATGTTGCCGTCGTTGCTGTTCGACGGAACGCCGTCGATCAGCAGCTTGACGGCGTTGACCTCGCCTTCGCCGTTGAAGCCGCGGAACGACGGCTTGCCGGAGGTGGTGCCCTGGTTGAAGTCGGTGAGCATCACGCCGGGCACGAGGCTGAAGAGCTCGAAGGTGTCGCGCACCGGCGCGTCCTGCACCGGCGGGCCGGCCACCACGTCGACGGAGGTGAGCAGGCGGCGCGTCGGCAGCGGGCCGCTGGCGCGGGCACGGATCTCGACCCGGCCGAGGCGAAAGCTGGTGTCGTCGGGGGGTGGGGTGTCGCCCTGCTGGGCGACGGCGAACAGGGGCCAGGCGAGCACGCAGGCAGCGGCCGGCCGGGCATGGCGGCATGGCGTCATGGAGGAATCCTGAGGGCGGTGGAAGGGCGCGCGACGGCGCACCGCGCGGCCGTCAGCGGCCGGCGGGCGTTAGCACACGCGGATCGCGAAGACGCGCGGCGATCAGTGCTTGTGCATGGGCTGCGCCGCAGCCGCAGCGTTCACCGCCTTCACCGGCACCTTCAGCTCGATGGTCTCGCGCTTGCCGTCCTTGCCCTCGACGGTGAGGGTCAACGGCACCGTCTCGCCCGCCTTCAGGGGCTGATCGATGCCCATCAGCATCAGGTGGTGGCCGCCGGGCTTGAGCTCGACGGTCTTGCCGGCCGGCAGCTCCAGCGCCTCGATGGCACGCATCGCCATCACGTCGCCTTGCATCACCATCTCGTGCACCTCGGCCACACGCGCCGCAGGCGAACTCACGGCGACGAGCCTGGCGCCTTGAGGGGAGGTGATCTTCATGAAGGCGCCGGTGGCGCGCTGCGGCGCCACCATGCCGCGCACCCAGGCGTCCTGGATGGTGGTCTGGGCAGCGGCGGCACCGGCGGCGAGCAGCGCGGCGGCGAGGGCGATGGAACGGGAAAGGAAGGTGTTCATGGGTCGTGTCCGGAAAGGTCGTGAGTCGCCGCGGCCACGGGCCGCTGGCGTGACGGTTCGAGCGAAGAAGCCTGAGCTTCGTCAGGCCGGAACGACCATCGGCGGTGCGCGCGATGGCGGCGCCACGCGCACGAAGGCCACCACGACACCCGTCGGCACGGCCGCGGGCGCCTGCTGGCTGGCCGCGGGCAGCGCGCCCAGCGACAGCGGCGTCGCCGGCAAGGCCGGCGTGTGCCCGGGTTGGGCGCACAGCGGGCAGTGGGCCAGGCGCGCGCCGGCGTCCGACTCGCCGTCGACCGAGCACAGCTCGTTCCACGGCTGCGCACTGGCCAGCTGGGTGGCCAGCGCATGCGACACCGTCGGCGCCAGCGCGAGGCCAAGCATCGCGACGAGCGCGAGCGCGGCGGCCTGGCGGAAAAGACGACGGACGGCGTGCATGCCCCGAATGTTAGCAAGGCCGACCAGGGAACGAGCCCCGCGCCTGCAGGTAGGAAGGCTCCCCTTCCGCCCGTGGCCATAATCGCGCATGAGCATCCAGACCGACGATTTCGCCCCGGCAAGGCGGGTGGTCAGCGCCGCCCCGGCCTCGCCCAACGAGGAGGCGATCGAGCGGGCGCTGCGGCCCAAGGGCCTGGGCGACTACGTCGGCCAGGCCAAGGTGCGCGAGCAGCTGGAGATCTTCATCGGCGCGGCCAGGAAGCGCAGCGAGGCGATGGACCACGTGCTGCTGTTCGGCCCGCCGGGCCTGGGCAAGACGACCCTGTCGCACATCATCGCCAACGAGCTCGGCGTGAACCTGCGCCAGACCTCCGGCCCGGTGCTCGAGAAGCCCAAGGACCTGGCGGCGATCCTCACCAACCTCGAGCGCAACGACGTGCTCTTCATCGACGAGATCCACCGCCTCAGCCCGGTCGTCGAGGAGATCCTCTACCCGGCGCTGGAGGACTACCAGATCGACATCATGATCGGCGAGGGCCCGGCGGCGCGCTCGATCAAGCTCGACCTGCAGCCCTTCACCCTGGTGGGCGCGACCACCCGCGCCGGCATGCTGACCAACCCGCTGCGCGACCGCTTCGGCATCGTCGCGCGGCTGGAGTTCTACACGGCCGAGGAGCTGGCCCGCATCGTGCGCCGCTCGGCAGGACTGCTCGAGGTGGCCACCGACGAGGAAGGCGCCTTCGAGATTGCGCGCCGCTCGCGCGGCACGCCGCGCATCGCCAACCGGCTGCTGCGCCGCGTGCGCGACTACGTCGAGGTCAAGGGCGATGGCCGCATCGTCAAGGCGCAGGCGGAGAGGGCCCTGGCCATGCTCGACGTCGATCCGCTCGGCTTCGACCTGATGGACCGCAAGCTGCTGGAGGCGGTGATCCACCGCTTCGATGGCGGCCCGGTGGGGCTGGACAACATCGCCGCGGCGATCGGCGAGGAGCGCGACACCATCGAGGACGTGATCGAGCCCTACCTGATCCAGCAGGGCTTCCTGCAGCGCACGCCGCGCGGCCGCGTGGCCACGCTGGCGGCCTACCGGCACCTGGGCGTCACGCCGCCGAAGAGCCCGGGCGGGCCGGACCTGTTCGCCGAGTAGCCGCGGGCGTGCACAGCGCGCCCACCGCCCACAGCCCGGCCACGATGGTCGCGGCGCCGGCCCACAGTACAACGGGCTCGATGCGGTGCGCGTTCCACAGCAGCGCCGCCGTGCCGGCCAGCAGCACGGCGAACAGCACGATCGCCGCCACGGCCGCGCCGCGCGACAGCGGCGGGCCGTAGCGCTGCACGGCGGCGATGTCGAAGGCCGGCTTGGGCCAGCGCGCCGCCACGTCGGCCGGGCGCCAGCCCGGCGGCTTCAGCCAGACGCGCAGCTTGTCGGCCCACGACGCCGCGCGCCACGAATCCTTGGCCAGCTCCCAGTAGACCTGCAGGTTGGCCCAGACCGGGTTCCAGCTGCGCAGCGGCGAGCGCGTACCGTAGACGCAGGGCTCGGTGTCGTCTTCCTCGGCGAAGGTGCCGAACATCCGGTCCCAGACGATCAGGATGCCGCCGTAGTTGCGGTCGAGGTAGCGGTCGTTCACCGCATGGTGCACACGATGGTTGCTCGGCGCGCAGAACCAGCGGTCGAACCAGCCCAGGCGGCCGATCTGCTGCGTGTGCACCCAATACTGGTAGAGCAGGTCGATCAGCGCCACCACCGCGAACACCAGCGGCGGCACGCCCGCCAGCGCCATCGGCAGGTAGAAGATCCAGCCGGCCACCCAGCCGCCGCTGGTCTGGCGCAGCGCGGTGGAGAGGTTGTAGTCCTCGCTCTGGTGGTGCACCGCGTGCGAGGCCCAGAACAGCGCGATGCGGTGGCCGGCGCGGTGATGCCAGTAGTAGAAGAAGTCGTAGGCGACCAGCGCGCCGATCCACACCCAGGGCGAATCCGTCGGCAGCGTCCACAGGGCCAGGTGCGCATGCACGGCGGTGTAGATGCCCACGGTGAGCAGCGTGACGAACAACCCCGTGAGCTGGCTCATGATGCCCAGGCCGATGCTGCTCAGCGCATCGGCGAGGCGGTAGGTGTCGCGCCTGCGCAGGCGGCCGACGGCGAACTCCAGCGCGATCAGCGCCAGGAACACCGGCGTGGCCAGCACGATCACCTGCGGTCCGGTCAGCGCCACGATCGTGCCCTTACCGGATGCAGCCGCGCGCCTCGATCGGCCAGACGGCCTCGACGCGGCCCGCCTCCAGCCCGCCGCGCACCGCGATGTAGTGCTCGTGCAGGTTGACCGTCGGGTCGCAGTGGCCGGGGATCAGCCAGACCGTCTCGCCGAGCGCCGGCAGCGGTGCGCTGCCGCGCTTGCGCAGGATGCCGTGCTCGTCGCCGCCGTTGACGAACTCGACGTCGTGGCCGTGCACCCGCGGCAGGCCGGAGTCGATGGCGTGCGACTTGTGCCCCGCGTCCACCACCACGTGCGAGCTGCCCGCGCTCATCACCTGGCTCTTCAGGAACAGCGCATGCTCGAAGACCGGCGCATGCGGCGTGGCATGGTTGTCGGCGTAGTCGCGGTCCATGAACACGTAGCTGCCGGCCTGCAGTTCGCCGTACAGGCCGCTGGCCGCCTCGAGCACGAAGGTGCCGGTGCCCGCGCCGGTGACCAGCGGGCAGGCGATGCCGGCCGAGGTGACGCTGGCCTGCGCAGCGCGCGCCAGGCTCACCGCATGGCGGATCGCGCTTTCGCGCTCGGCCGGCGTGCGCAGGTGCTGGGCACGGCCGTGGTAGGCCTGCAGTCCGGCGAAGCGCAAGCCGTGCGAGACCACCTGGTGGGCCAGCGCAACGGCGGCGGCCGGGGCGACGCCGCAGCGGCCGTGGCCGACGTCGACCTCGACGTACACGTCGGCCGAGGTGCCTGCCGCCTTCAGCGCCGTGGCGAGTCGGTCGACGCCGAGCGCTGAATCGACGGCGATGGACAGCTTCACACGCCCCGCCAGCGCCGCCAGCTCGCGCAGCCTGGCCTCGTCGATCACCTCGTTGCTCACGTAGATGTCACCGACGCCGGCACCGGCGAGCGCCAGCGCCTCGGAGGTCTTCTGCACGCACACGCCCACCGCGCCGGCGGCCACTTGACGCCGCGCGATCTCGGCACACTTGTGCGTCTTGGCGTGCGGGCGCAGCCGCATCCGGTGCTGCCGCGCGAAGGCAGCCATGCGTTCGATGTTGCGCTCCAGCGCATCGAGGTCGACCACCAGCGCCGGCGTGGCGGTGGCGGCCACCGGGTCGCCCACGCGGGCGGCGGCAGCGATGCTCATGAGGCACTTCCTGCGGTAGCACGGCGCGCGAGCGCGTCGCTGAATTCGTCGTGCACTGCGCCATCGAGGTGGCCGGTGTCGGCCCAGCCGACCATCGCCAGGCCCTGCGGCGTGTACAGCACCCGGTTGATGCTGGCGTTGCCCAGCTGCCAGGTGCGCGGCGCGCGCAGCTCGGCACGGGTGGCAGCGCGGTACAGGCAATCGAGCACGCCGCCGTGCGCCACCACCGCCAGCACCTCGCCGGGGTGGCGCTCGGCGAGCGCGGTGATGCAAGCCACGCAGCGGGCATAGAACGCGGCCAGCGTCTCGCCGCCCGCGGGGCCGAAGTCGGGGTCGCGGCGTCGCCAGCGCTCGCTGGCCTCGGGGTGGTCGCGCTCGATCTCGGCCCAGGTCAGGCCCTCGAACACGCCGAAGGCGCGCTCGCGCAGGCCCGGCTCGGGCCGCGGCACGAGGCCCAGCCGCTCGGCCAGCGGCTGCGCCGTCTGCCAGGCGCGCTGCAGGTCGCTCGCGTAGACGACGCCCACGCCCTCGTCTGCCAGCGCGTCGGCCAGCCGGCGCGCCTGCCACAGCCCCTTGTCGTTCAGCGGCACGTCGAGCTGGCCCTGGATGCGGGTGTCGACGTTCCAGGCGGTCTCGCCGTGGCGGATGGCGACGATGCGGGTGATCTGCCCCTCGGGTGCCTGCGCCATGCTCACCCGATCAGCCGGCGGTTGAGCGTGTAGGTGCCCGAGTAGGTGGCCTCGGCCAGCACGTGCGGGTAGATCGCCTGGCGCACCTGGGGCCCGGTGAACACGCCGTCGATCGGCGCGCGTGCCACGTTCAGCGCATACAACGTGAACACGTAGTGGTGCACGAGGGAGTCGTTGAAGGGCGGGAACGGGCCGTCGTAGCCGAAATACTGGCCGGCCATCTCCTTGTCCTGCGCGAACCAGCCGGTGTAGTCGTTCAGGCCGTGCCGCGCGCCGTGCAGCGTGGCCGGGCCGCTCTTGCCGCGCGCGGTGAAGCCGCGGCTGAACTCGCCCTCGGCGATGGCCGCCAGCGAGGCCGGCAGGTCGACCATCACCCAGTGGAAGAAGTCGACCCGCGGCAGGTCTTCCGGCACCTCGCGGTCGCTGCGGTTGACGTCGTCGCCGCGGCTGGGCACGTCGAAGTCGTGGCAGATCAGCGCGAAGGAGCGTGTGCCTGCCGGCGCCTCGCTCCATGCCAGGTGCGGGTTGAGGTTGTCGGAGAAGCCGACGCCGCCGTCGACGCGGCGCCCTGCGGCGCAACGCGCCGGAATGCGTTCTCCGTCGACCCAGCTCTCGCTCCAGAGTCTCATCGCGAAATCCCTCCTCAGACGCCCCAGACGATCTCTTTGCCGGCCGCATGGGCGCGTTTCATCATCTCGATCATCGGCCAGGCGCGCTGGCGCAGCGACACGCCCTCGCGCGGCCCCAGCGTGCGGCCCTCGGCCTCGGCCTCGCGCTCGGCCTTCGCACGCGCCGCTTCCTCCTCGGTCACCGCGTGCTCGATGGCCACCATCGCCGCCGGCATCGCCGCCGGCTCGATGATGCCCTTCGGGCCCGGTTCCTTGCCGATGATGCGCAGCACGTGGTCGCCGGTCGGGCCCATCATGATGAGGTCGCCGGCGGCCTTGGACTTGAACTTGTAGATCATGCGGAGGGCACGCTCGGGTACATGTACCCGCGGTTGAACGGATACGCCGATTGTGCGCCTGCGAGCGCGCCGGCAGCCGGATCGCCGTCGGGCCGCGCGGCCAGCATCTGGTGCAGCGAGATCCAGCCGCGCTCGAAGCTCATCGCGCTGCCGGCCAGGTAGAGCCGGAAGGCGCGCGTCACCCGCTCGCCGGCGATGCGCCGCGCCTCGTCGAGCCGCGCCTCCAGCGCGTCGCTCCAGGCCCACAGCGTGCGCGCGTAGTGCGGCCGCAGGTTCTCCACGTCGAGCGCCTCCAGGCCCTGGTCGGCCATCACCTCGAGCACGTGCGAGGCGTGCAGCAGCTCGCCACCGGGGAAGATGTAGCGCTCGATGAAGTCGCCCATGCCGGCGCCGAGCTGGTGGTTGCGTGTGCCTCCGGCGGTGATGCCGTGGTTGAGCAGCAGGCCGCCGGGCTTGAGCAGGCGGCGGATCTTGGCGAAGTAGGCCGGCAGCTGGGCCAGCCCCACGTGCTCGAACATGCCCACCGAGGCGATGCGGTCGTAGGGCTCGTCTTCCGGCAGGTCGCGGTAGTCGAGCAGTTGCATGCTCACTCGCCCGCGCAGGCCGCGCTCCGCGATCAGGCGGCTGACGTGCGCATGCTGGTGGCGCGACAGCGTGATGCCGGTGGCGTGCACGCCGTAGTGCTCGGCGGCCCACAGCAGCAGGCCACCCCAACCGGCGCCGATGTCGAGGAATCGGTCGCCGTCACGCAGCATCAGCTTGCGGCAGATGTGATCGAGCTTGGCCTCCTGCGCCTGCGCCAGCGTCATCGTGCGCTCGCGGTAGTAGGCGCAGGAGTAGACGCGCAGCGGGTCCAGCCACAGCGCGTAGAAGTCGTCGGAGACGTCGTAGTGGAACTGCACCTGCCGCGCATCGGCCTGCGGATGGTGGTTCTGTCGCGAGCGCAGCTGCTGCCACAGCGCGCGCCACCAGGCCAGCGCGGGCGGCGGCACGGCGGCCTGTCGCGGGTCGCCGGCGAGCTGCCCGGCGATCGCCATCAGGTCGCGCAGCGTGCCGTCGAAGTCGAGGCGGCCCTCGACGTAGTCCTCGCCGATGCGGCCGATGCGGCCGGTGGCGAGGTGGGCGAGCGTGCCCAGCCCCCCCAGCTTCAGCGTGACCGCCGCCCGCTCGGGGCCGAGGCGCTGGCCGCCCGGCAGTTCGAGCGCCAGTGGTTGAGTCAGGCCGGCGAGCCGGCGTTCGAGGACGGCGTCCAGGGCACCCATGCGCGCAACCTCCTTGCGCGAGGGACTCTAGCCAGCGCGCAGGGTTCCGCGCGTGCGCGCGCTCAATCGCCCGATGCGGCCGCGGCAGCGCCTCGCCGCGCGCGCGAGGGCCGGCGCGGCAACGGCACCACCCGCGGCGTGGCCTGCGGCGCGAGCAGCGCCTCGAACTCCTCGGGGGCGAGCGCCGGCGCGAACAGCCAGCCCTGGAATTCGTGGCAGCCGCAGCGACCGAGGAAGCGCCGCTGCGCCTCGGTCTCCACGCCTTCCGCGATTACCTGCAGACCCAGCGCCCGGCCGAGGTTGACGATCGCATCGACGATGCTGGCGCCACTGGTGTCTCCAGGCAGGTCGGTGATGAAGCTGCGGTCGATCTTCAGCCGCCCGATCGGCAGCCGCTTCAGGTAGCCCAGGCTGGAGTAGCCGGTGCCGAAGTCGTCGATGGCCAGCATCACGCCGAGCGCGGCCAGCGCGTGAACGCGCGACAGGGTGTCCTCGACATCCTGGATCAGGATCGACTCGGTGAGCTCGAGCTCGAGCAGGTGGCCGGGCAGACCGTTGTCGCGCAGCACGCGCGCCACGCCATCGACGAAGCCGGGCTGGCGGAACTGCAGCGCCGACACGTTCACCGACATGCGCATCGGCCGTCCCTGCAGATGCCAGCGCGCGGCCTGCGCCACGGCCTCGCGCAGCACCCAGTCGCCAATGGCGACGATGAAGCCACTTTCCTCGGCCACCGGTATGAAGCGGCCCGGCGACACCTCGCCGAGCTCGGGGTCACGCCAGCGAATCAGGGCCTCAGCGCCGATGATCGCGCCGCTGCCCACCGCCACCTGCGGCTGGTAGTGCAGCCGGAAGCGGTCGCGCGCCAGCGCCTGGCGCATGGCGTGGTCGAGCTGCATGCGGGTGCGCAGCTCGGCCTCGCCGGCGTCCTGGCGGCGCTTGTGGAACCGCCAGGCCGCACGGCCGGCGCCCTTGACCTCGCGCATCGCGGCGTCGGCATGGCGCAGCAGCTCGTCCAGGCTGGCGCCATCGGCGGGATACAGGGCAATGCCCACGCTGGCCGTCACGGTGAAGTTCAGTCCGTCGAGCGTGAACGGCCGCTGCAGGGCCTCCATCACGCGGCGCGCCGTCGCTTCGGCGCCGTCGGCGTCCGAGCGCTGGGCGAGCAGCACGAACTCGTCGCCGCCGAGGCGGGCCACGGTGTCGATCTGGCGCACGCTGCCGGTGAGCCGCTCGCCGATCTCCACCAGAACGCGGTCGCCGAAGGCATGGCCGAGGGTGTCGTTGATGTGCTTGAAGTGGTCGATGTCCAGCAGCAGCAGCGCGAAGGGCTCGCCCTCCCGTGCGGCCAGGGCCAGGGCGCGGCCGACACGCTCGGCCAGCAGCGAGCGGTTGGGCAGCCCGGTGAGCGCGTCTGTGTGCGACAGCGTCTCGATGCGCCGGCTGGCGGCGATGCGCTCGGTGATGTCGCGGAACGAGAACACGCGGCCGATCGGGCGGCCGCGGCTGCACTGCGGCATCACGATGCGCTCGAGCACGCGCCCGCCGTGCAGGTGCAGCTCGTCGCTGGCCTGCAGCAGCGTCGCCTCGGCGATCTCGTCCAGGCGACGGCCGTAGGCGGCGGGGTCGGCCACGCTGCGGCGCATCCAGTCGGCGATGGCCGCGTCGTCGCGTTCGAGCAGCAGGTCGTCGGGCAGCGCCCACAGTTCGGCGAAGCGCCGGTTGCAGCGGCGGATGCGGCCGGCCAGGTCGGTCACCAGGATGCCGTCGGCGGTCGACTCGAGGGTGGCCGACAGTTCCGCGGCGGCGAGCTCGAGCTCGCGCTCGGTGCGCTGCTGCGCGCCGCAGTCGTGCAGCGTGACGATGTCGGCGCCGGTCCCGCCGAGCGCCACGTGCTGGATGCTGCGCGCGACCGGCACCGTCGTGCCGTCGAATCGGCGCAGGTAGCTCTGCGAACTCAGCGCCTGGCGGGCGCCGCGTGCGGCCTCCTCCCAATAGCACAGGTCTTCGGGCGTGGCGGCCAGCGCGGCGGCGTTCATGCCCACCAGGGCTTCGCCGTCGCAGCCCATCAGGCGCGCGGCGCCGGCGTTCACCACCACCAGCTCCAGCGAGGTCTCGTCGACCAGCCACACCGCCTGCGGAAGGGCTTCGATAAGGGTACGCCAGGCCGCCAGCGCGTTCATGACGCCGCGTCGCCGGCCGGCTCGAAGAAGTAGGCCACGCGCGGGCGCGGCGCCAGGTAGGCCAGCGTGGTCGGCGGCAGCTGCTGCGGCCTCAGGCTGCGGCGGATGCCCAGGCCCTCGGCTTTCTCCAGATCGACGATGAGCGCCTCGTCGCGCGGCACGCCGCTCTCGTGCACCAGCACGCGCGGCTTGAGCGGCCGGCTCGAGTTGACCGAGACCACCAGCGCGTAGCGGTCGTCGGTGAGCTGCACCGCCGAGCCCGGCGGGTAGACGCCCATCATCTTGATGAAGGCGCCGAGGATGGCGGTGTCGAACTTGGTCTTGCTCTGCGCGAACAGCATTGACAGCGCCTCGTGCGGCGTCAGCGCCTTGCCGACGATGTGCGGGTTGCACAGCCGGTCGTAGCGGTTGACCAGCGCCACGATGCGCGCCAGCGGCGACATGCGGTCGGTGTTGAGCTTCAGCGGGAAGCCGCTGCCGTCGGCATGCTCGTGGTGCTGGGCCACCACCAGCGAGGCGCCGGGGCTCAGGCCCATGCGACGCGCCGCGGCGATGCCGAAGGCCACGTGCTCCTCGTACAGGCGCTGCTCGGCGGCGCTGAAGTGGTCTTCGCGGTAGCGAACGCGGTCGGGCAGTTCCAGCTTGCCGACGTCGTGCATCAACGCGCCGGTGCCCAGGTCGATCATGTCCGGCTCTGCGAGGCCAAAGGTGCGGCCCATCAGCATCGAGATCAGGGTCACGTTCAGCGCGTGGGCGGAGGCCTTGTCGCCGGCGGCTTCGGTGAGCAGCCGGATGCACAGGTCACCGGCGCCGAGCATCTTGTCGGCCAGGCCGCGCGCCAGCGCCGTCGCGTGGGTGCCGGCCTCCTCGGGCTTGGCGCCGGCCATTTCCATGGCGCGCTTGATCTCGCGGGTGGCCTCGGCGAACTGGCGCTCGCACTGAAGCAGGCCGGCGCGCTGCGCGGCCAGCTTCTCGCGGTGCTCGCGGCGGGCGCGCTGCTCGGGCGATTCCTGCGGGGCCTGCAACGCCGTGTCTTCATGCCGCCGGGCCGGGGCGGCCGTGCCCGCGACCTCGGTCAGATCGCTATGGGCGCTGCTCCAGCGCACGCGGCGCAGCCCGAGGGCGCGGATGGTGGCGATCTGCTCCTCGGAGCTGATGCGGAAGCTGCTCAGCGGAAACGGGTGCGACAGCCAGCCCAGGTCCAGATGGACGAACATGCCGACGCGCAGCGAGGCGACATCGATGGTTTCCTGGACGGTGGCGGTGGACATGAAGGCGGGAAGGCAGCGCCCGGGACGGGGATTGCCAGGGGTTTCGGCAGCCGTCGCGGCACACTTGAGCCGCCAGCCTGTGCAGTAAGGCCGGAACCGGACTGAAAGTTCTATAATAGAACCATTGTTCTACATACGAACCGCCTTTCGAGGGATCGAACCATGACCTCCGCCTTCATCTGCGACGCCCTGCGCACGCCCTTCGGCCGCTACGGCGGCGCTCTCTCGTCGGTGCGTGCCGACGACCTGGCCGCGGTGCCCCTCAAGGCCCTGATGGCGCGCCACCCTTCGCTCGACTGGGAGGCGGTCACCGACGTCATCTACGGTTGCGCCAACCAGGCCGGCGAGGACAACCGCAACGTCGCGCGCATGGCCGCGCTGCTGGCCGGCCTGCCGATCGGCCTGCCCGGCGCCACCATCAACCGCCTGTGCGGCTCGGGCATGGACGCGGTTGGCACGGCCGCACGCGCCATCAAGAGCGGCGAGGCCGGCCTGATGATCGCCGGCGGCGTGGAGAGCATGAGCCGCGCCCCGTTCGTGATGCCCAAGGCGGAGACGGCCTTCAGCCGCGCCAACGCGGTCTACGACACCACCATCGGCTGGCGCTTCGTCAACAAGCTGATGAAGGAGATGCATGGCGTCGACTCGATGCCGGAGACGGCCGAGAACGTGGCCACCGACTTCCGCATCGACCGCGAGTCGCAGGACCGCATGGCTCTGGCTTCGCAGCTCAAGGCGGTGGCGGCACAGAAGGCGGGTTTCTTCGAAGCCGAGATCACGCCGGTGACGATCGCCCAGAAGAAGGGCGACCCGATCGTCGTTGCGAAGGACGAGCACCCGCGCGAGACCAGCCTGGAGGCGCTGGCCAAGCTCAAGGGCGTGGTGCGCCCCGACGGCACGGTGACGGCCGGCAACGCGTCGGGCGTCAACGACGGCGCCTGCGCGCTGCTGCTGGCCAGCGAAGCCGCCGCCGCGAAGCATGGCCTGACGCCGCGCGCCCGCGTGGTCGGCATGGCCACCGCCGGCGTGCCGCCGCGCATCATGGGCATCGGCCCGGCGCCGGCCACCCGCAAGGTGCTCGAGCTCACCGGCCTGAAGCTCGAGCAGATCGACGTGATCGAGCTCAACGAGGCCTTCGCTGCCCAGGGCCTGGCGGTGCTGCGCGATCTCGGCTTGAAGGACGACGATGCGCGCGTCAACCCGAACGGCGGCGCGATCGCCCTCGGCCACCCATTGGGCGCCAGCGGTGCGCGGCTGGTCACGACCGCGATCAACCAGTTGCACCGCATCCGCGGCCGCTACGCCCTGTGCACGATGTGCATCGGCGTCGGCCAGGGCATCGCGCTGATCGTCGAGCGGGTGTGATCGCGCGCGCCGACATCGAAGGCGCGGCGGCGCGCATCGCACCGCACGTTCGGCGCACGCCGCTGTGGGTGCTGCGCAGCGACGAGCTCGGGCTGCCCGGCGCGGCTTTCGAGGTCTGGCTCAAGCTCGAACAGCTGCAGGTATCGGGCAGCTTCAAGGCGCGCGGCATGTTCAACCGGCTGCTCGCGAACGACATCCCGCCCGCGGGCGTGATCGCGGCGTCCGGCGGCAATGCCGGCATCGCTACCGCCGTCGCGGCGCGTGCGCTCGGCGTGCGCGCCGAGATCTTCGTGCCGACGGTGATCTCGCCGGCCAAGCGGGCACGGCTCGAGCAACTCGGCGCGACTGTGGTCGTGACCGGCGCGGTGTATGCCGACGCCCTGGCCGCCTGCCAGCAGCGCCAGCGCGAGACCGGTGCGCTCATGACGCATGCCTACGACCAGGGCGAGGTGCTGGCCGGCGCCGGCACGCTGGCGCGCGAGATCGAGGCGCAGGCCGGCGTGCCCGAGGCGCTGCTGGTCAGCGTGGGCGGCGGAGGGCTGGTGGGCGGTCTCGCGGCATGGTTTGCAGGGCGCACGCGGGTGGTCGCGCTCGAGCCGGAACGGGCGCCGACGCTCAACGCCGCACTGGCGGCCGGCACGCCGGTCGACGTCGAGGTCTCCGGCATCGCCGCCGATGCGCTCGGCGCTCGCCGCCTTGGCGCCCTGGCATGGGAAGTCGCCCAGCGCCATCCCCTGGAGTCGCTGCTCCTGCGGGACACCGACATCCTCGACGCCCAGCGGTGGCTGTGGCAGTCTCTGAAGCTCGCGGTGGAACCGGCCGCGGCCCTGCCGCTGGCGGCCTTGCGCAGCGGTGCCGTCTCGGCGAAGCCGGGGCAGCGCATCGCCCTCGTGCTGTGCGGCGCGAACGTGGATCCGGCCACCCTCGTCTGACCCCTTCACGGCGGGGGCGCCCATGCCCGACATCTTCCTGTCCTACCGGCGGCAGGACAGCAGCAGCGCCACCGGTCGGCTGGCCGATCGGCTGGAGGAGCATTTCGGCCCCGGCCGGGTGTTCCGCGACCACGATTCGATCAGCCCCGGCGACGACTTCACCGAGGCCATCCGCCGCGCCATCAACACCTCGACGGTGATGCTGGCGATCATCGGCCCGGACTGGCTGAACGCGCGTGACGCCGGCGGACGACGCCGCCTCGACGACAAGGGCGATTTCGTCCGCCAGGAGATCGAGACGGCGCTGCAGTCCGGCGTGCCGGTGGTGCCGGTGCTGGTGGAGGGCGCGAAGATGCCGGCGCGCGAGGCCTTGCCGGCCTCGATCGGCGAGCTCTGGCGCATCAATGCCGTCGAGCTCTCGGAGTCGCGCTGGCACTTCGACACCGACCAGCTGATGCGCACGCTTCAGTCGCGCTACGTGATCGAGTCCGACCGGCCGGCGATGGGCGAGCTGCCGGGCAGCACGCCGCTGTTCGGCTCGGGTGCACGCTTCGCGCTCAGCCTGCTCGAGCTGGCCACGCACCCCACGCGCATGATCGCCAAGCAGCAGACCGGCCAGGCGATCGACCACGTGCGGGCGCTCGTCTTCCTGCTCGGCAGCCTGCTGGTCGGCAGCCTGCTGGTGCTGCTGGGCTTCCAGCTGCAGAGCGACGCCGCCACGCCCAGCGAGCTGGCGCGCCGCTTCGTGGGCGGCTCGCTCGGTCTGGTGCTCGCCGGCCTGGTGCTGACGACGCTGACCTCGGTGGCGCTCACGCTCGCGTGGCGGGCGGCCGGGCGGCGCATCGAGCTGCAGCAGATCACGCTGGTGATGGCCTATGTGGTCAGCGGCGCCTGGCTGGGCGTGGCCGCCGGTGCGCTGGTGTTCGGATTCGGCGCCAGCTTCTACGACCCCGGCTGGTTCGGCGCCTTCGCCCGCGCCATCGGCTTCGGGGTCGAGCCCACGGGCGCCTACGGGCCGGTGACCGAACGGCAGCTCGGCCTGCAGGCCGTGCCGGCCGTCGCCGGGCTCGGCACCGGCGCCCTGACCTGGACGTTGACCGCGATCTGGTGCGTGGTCGCCTGGGGCGCGTTCCGCCAGGCCTTCGGCGTGACGCGCTGGCGGGCGTTCGCAGCCACGGCGGTGTGGATGATGCTGCTCGGCGGCGTGCTGGCGATCGGCGGCTTGGTGGCCACGCAGCTGGCGACGGAGTATGTGCCCACTCACTCCAGGGCGGTTTCGTCCGGCTGATCGCTCGATGCGCGAATATCGCGCAAAGGTTCGAGAATCTCCGGCTCCGACGACCACCGCCGCTACATTGAGCCAGATCACATCGAGCCCGCCATGCTTGCCCCGCTGACCCCGGACGACACCCCCGCCGAACGCTCCGCGCCGCAGGCTCGCGACCTGATCGCCGGGCTGGAGAAGGGC
>NZ_JBFXIO010000066.1:0-15378 GCF_050175855.1 Piscinibacter sp. | reverse complement strand
CCGCCCACTCGAAGGGCTCGAGCAGCGAGTAGCTCAGCCACTGGCTGAGCTTGTGGAAGGGCACCCAGCCGGCGCTCGCGCCTTCGCCCCCGGCCGCCGGATGCGGCCAGGCATCGCCGAGCGGAACGCCGTGGAAGACCTGCCCGCTGGGCCAGATGCCGCTGAAGGCCTCGAGCAGCGCGCCGAGGATGCGCGAGGCCTGCACGTGATGATGAAGCGGCGCGGGCTGCGGATGGTGGTGGTGCAGCCGCGGCGCATGCGGGTGATGCGTCAGCGCATCGAACAGGTGGCCGGGCTGGCCGATCGAGGTGAAGGTCTGCGGCTGCGCGCGCAGCGCCTCGCCGAGCCGGTTCATCAGCGCGGCACGGCCGTCGAGACCGACCAGCGGATTGTCCGCGCGCACCTGGAAGATGTCGGCCAGCGCCGCGGCGTCGAGTTTCAGCAGGGCCGGCGCATCGACACGGCAGGGGTCGCCAGGATCCGACGAGAAGCGCCCGGCCAGGAAGGCGCGGAAGCTGGCCACGCCCAGCCCTTCGCTGCGGCCGAAGGACGGGCCGCTCCCGGCCTCGCGGTAGCGCCAGTCGGGCCCGGCACCGGCATCGAGCAGCACGCTGACCAGCGCGAGGTCGATGCGCGCGCGCGCCATCGCCACGGTGCTGCGGCCGGCGAGCTTCGCATCGAGCTCGGCCTTGCGATCGATGCCGCCGGCCTCGAAGTGGCGCCAGCGGCTGTGGTACGGGATCTTCAGGTCGGGGAAGCGCGAGCGCGTCAGCGTGGCGATGCGATCGGCCACCGCGCCGAGCTTCGTGCGGTCGAGCGTGAAGTGATCGGAGCGCCCGTCGGCCACGTGCGCGGTGATCGCCGCGCAGCGCGTGCGGATCGTCGCCGGGTCGCGCAGGGTGCGGACGGCGGCGTCGATCTCACTCAAGCCCGCGCCCCTTGACCGACGCCAGACGTTCCGCATCCGGCACCGAGCCGTCGGTGAAGTAGCCTGCGGCGATCTTCGCCTCGATCTCCACCTTCGCGTCGGCGGGCACCAGCGCATCCGGGATCTTCACGCGCTCGCCCACCTCGATACCGCTGCCGGTGATGGCGTCGTACTTGTCGTTGCTCATCGAGACCAGCCGGTGGATCCTGCGGATGCCCAGCCAGTGCAGCACGTCGGGCATCAGCTCCTGGAAGCGCATGTCCTGCACGCCGGCCACGCATTCGGTTCGCAGGAAATACTTGTCGGCGCGGTCGCCGCCCTCCTGGCGCTTGCGCGCGTTGTAGACGAGAAACTTGGTCACCTCGCCGAGCGCCCGGCCTTCCTTGCGGCTGTAGGCGATCAGGCCGACGCCGCCCTTCTGCGCGCCCTGGATGCACTCCTCGATGGCATGCGTCAGGTAGGGCCGGCAGGTGCAGATGTCGGAGCCGAACACGTCGGAGCCGTTGCACTCGTCGTGCACGCGCGCGGTGAGCGTGACCTCCGGATTCGCCAGGTCGCGCACGTTGCCGAACACGTACAGCGTCTGCCCGCCGATGGGCGGCAGAAAAACCTCGAGGTCGCTGCGCGTGACCAGCTCGGGATACATGCCGCCGGTCTCCTCGAAGAGCGCGCGGCGCAGGTCGGCCTCGCTCACGTTGAAGCGCTTGGCCACGCCGGGCAGCCACCACACCGGCTCGATGGCGATCTTGGTGACGGCCGCCGAACTGTCCTCGAGCAGGAAGGTGCCGTCGACCTGCAGGCGCTGGAAGGCCAGCGCCTGCTTGATCTCCGGGAGGTGGATGTGCGCCTTGGTCACGGCGATGGTCGGGCGGATGTCGTAGCCGGCCTCGAGGTAGTCGGCGAACACCGTCTGCACCGAGGCGCCCCAGGGGTCGATGGAGACGATCTTCTCCGCGTCGCCCCACTGTTCGTACGGCCCGATGGCGTCGGTGGGTGCGGTGTTGGTCAGGTCGGCGCGGTGACCCTTGACGAGATTGCCCGCGGCGACGGCCAGCGCGCGATAGACGCCATAGCTGCCGCTGTGCGTGCCGATCACGTTGCGCTGGCTGCGATTGCTGGTGGTGCCGACCACCGGGCCGCGCTCCAGCGCATCGGCCGCACCCCAGTGCAGGGCCGGCGCGCCGGTGGCGCCCTGGCCGGGGTGGGAGGTCAGTCGGATGTGGCGCGCGCCGGGGGCGGCGTTGTCGGTGGCCATGCGAACGCGACTCCAGTGGTGTTGAGACAGCATAGCTCTGCAAGCGCCATGCTGGCGCAGAATCTCGGGCCCACCCGAAGAATCCCGGCCTTGGACGACACGACCCCCGAGCGGCAGCTGCCGCACCTGCTCGCTGCCGCGCTGGCGGCACGATCGCGCGCCTACGCGCCCTACTCCAACTTCGCCGTTGGTGCCGCGCTGCTCGACGAGCACGGCCGCATCCACAGCGGCTGCAACGTCGAGAACGCCGCCTACCCCGAGGGCCTGTGCGCCGAGGCCATGGCGCTGGGGGCGCTGGTGCTGGCCGGCGGCACGCGGGTGCGCGCCGCGCTGGTGGCGGCCGACAGCACACAGGCGGTGACGCCCTGCGGCGGTTGCCGGCAGAAGCTGCGCGAGTTCGCCGATGACGGCGTGCCGGTGTGGTCGGCCGATGCGCACGCCGTGGTCGCGCGGCACGCGCTCGGCGAGCTGCTGCCGGCGAGCTTCGGGCCGGATCACCTGGGTCCCCGATGAGTCGTCTGAACGTCGAGCAGGCCGACCGCTGCGCGGCGCTGCTGCTGGCCCACCACCGCCGGCCGCGCATCGCCGTGCTGCTCGGTTCCGGCTGGGGCGCGCTGGCGCAGCGCGTGGCCGACCCGCTGCACCTGCCCTATGCGGCCCTGCCCGGCTTCCCCGACACCGGCGTGGCCGGCCACACGGGCGAGGTGGTGCTCGGCCGCATCGGCACACACGAAGTGGCGGTGCTCAGCGGCCGGCGCCACGCCTACGAGGGTGGCGATCCGGCGGCGATGAAGGGCGCCATCGCAGCGCTGGCCGCCGCCGGCGTCGAGCTGCTGGTGCAGACCAACGCCGCCGGCAGCCTCGACGAGCGCATGCGCCCCGGCGAGCTGATGCTGGTGTCCGACCATCTCAATCTCGTGCAGCGCTCGCCGCTGCTGCACGAGACCGGCGCGGAGCGCTTCGTCGACCTGCGCTACGCCTATGACCCCGCGCTGCGCGCGCAGGCCCTCGCCACGGCGCAGCGCCGCGGCATCACGCTGCACGAGGGCGTGTACGCCTGGGTGCTCGGCCCGCAGTTCGAGACACCGGCGGAGATCCGCATGCTGCAGCGCCTGGGCGCGCAGGCGGTGGGCATGAGCACGGTGCCGGAGACCATCCTCGCGCGCCACGCCGGCCTGCGCGTGCTGGCCTTCTCGCTGTTCACCAACATGGGCTGCGGGCTGCAGGCCGAACGGCTGAGCCATGCCAACACGCTGGGCGTGGCCGCGGCGGTGGCGCCGCTGGCGGCCGACCTGCTCGAGGCGGTGATCGCCTCGCTGGTGCCGTGATGGCGCGCACGCCGGCCGAGGCCGCAAGGCTGGCACTCGCCTGCCTGGACCTGACCACGCTCGGCGACGCCGACACCGAGGCCGAGGTGCAGCGCCTGGCCGGGCGTGCCGCGGCCGCGCCGGGGCGCGTCGCGGCGCTGTGCGTGTGGCCTCGCCTCGCGGCCTGCGCGCTGGCGCACGCGCCGGCCGGCGTGGCGGTGGCCGCAGTGGCCAACTTCCCCGACGGCGGCAGCGACGTCGAAGGTGCCGTGCGCGATACCGCACAGATCGCCGCTGCCGGTGCGCAGGAGGTCGACGTGGTGCTGCCCTGGCGCGCCCTGGCTGCCGGCGACGAGGCGGCCGCCGCGTCGCTGCTGCGCGCCGTGCGGCGCGAGTGCGAGGGCCTCGTGCTGAAGGTCATCCTCGAAAGTGGTGAGCTCGGGCAGCCCGCGCTGATCGACCGCGCCGCGCGCCTGGCGATCGCCCAGGGTGCCGACTTCCTCAAGACCAGCACCGGCAAGACGCCGATCGGCGCCACGCCCGAGGCCGCGCGGGTGATGCTCGCAGCGATCGCCGCGGATGCGACGGCCGCCATGCACGTGGGGTTCAAGGCCTCGGGCGGTGTACGCCGCATGGCCGACGCGGCGGTCTACCTCGATCTCGTCGAGGAACTGCTCGGCCGCGACGCGCTCACGCCGCAGCGCTTTCGCATCGGCGCCAGCGCGCTGCTCGACGACATCGAGGCGGTGCTGGCCGGCCAAGCCGGCCGGGCGGGCAGCGGCTACTGACGATCAGGCGGCCGGGGCCGGCCGGGCCGGGATCTTCAGCCCGCGCTGCACCGCCGGCCGCGCGAGGAAGGCGTCGAGCACGCGCTTGACATTGGCGAAGTCGGCAAAGCCCACCAGTTCGCCGGCACCATAGAAGCCGACGAGGTTGTTCACCCAGGGCCACATCGCGATATCGGCGATGGTGTACTCGGCACCCATGATCCAGTCGCGGCCGGCCAGGTGCTGGTCGAGCACCTCGAGCAAACGGCGCGACTCGGCCACGTAGCGGTCGCGCGGGCGCTTGTCCTCGTAGTCCTTGCCGGCGAACTTGTGGAAGAAGCCGAGCTGGCCGAACATCGGCCCGACGCCGCCCATCTGGAACATCACCCACTGCAGCGTCTGGTAGCGAGACGCCGGGTCCGCCGGCAGGAAGCGACCGGTCTTCTCGGCCAGGTAGACCAGGATCGCGCCCGACTCGAACAGCGCCAGCGGCCGGCCGCCCGGTCCGTCGGGGTCGATGATCGCCGGGATCTTGTTGTTCGGGTTGAGCGACAGGAACTCCGGGCTGAGCTGGTCGTTCTTGTCGAAGCTCACCAGATGCGGCTCGTAGGGCAGTCCCAGCTCCTCGAGCAGGATCGATACCTTCACGCCGTTGGGCGTGGGCAGCGAGTACAGCTGCAGCCGCTCGGGGTGGCGCGCGGGCCATTTGCGGGTGATCGGGAAGGCGCTGAGATCGGTCATGTCAAGTTCGCGGGAGCCGTGATGCATGACATTGTGCGCAACACACGGTTCACGACGCCGCGCGTTCAAAGGGGCGACAGGAACGCCGACTTTGCAGAGAATGGGGTCAACGCCCATAAACACGAAGCATGCCCGGCGCTCTCGATCCCTCCGGCGCATGACCCGCTACCAACCGATGCTTGCGCAGGAAATCATCCGCCGCAAGGTCCGCGCCCAGCGGCTCGATGCTGCCGAGGTGCAGGCCTTCGTGCGCGGCCTCGTCGATCGTTCGTGGAGCGAGGGCCAGATCGCCGCCTTCGCCATGGCCGTGTGCCTGCGCGGCATGAGCCGCGAGGAGTGCGTGGCGCTCACCCAGGCGATGACCGATTCGGGCGACCGGCTCGACTGGTCGCGCGCCAAGCTGAACGGGCCGCTGCTCGACAAGCACTCGACCGGCGGCGTGGGCGACAAGACCAGCCTGGTGCTCGCGCCGCTGGTGGCCGCCTGCGGCGGCGTGGTGCCGATGGTCTCGGGACGCGGCCTGGGCCACACCGGCGGCACGCTCGACAAGCTCGAGGCCCTGCCCGGCTACACCGTGACGCCGCGGCGGACGACGCTCGTTCGCGTGCTGCGCGACGCCGGCTGCGCCATCGTCGGCGCCAGCGCGCGCATCGCGCCGGCCGACCGGCGCCTGTATGCGATCCGCGACGTCACGTCGACGGTGGAGTCGGTGCCGCTGATCACCGCGAGCATCCTGTCGAAGAAGCTCGCCGCCGGGCTCGACGCGCTGGTGATGGACGTGAAGCTCGGCAACGGCGCCTTCTGCACCGATGCGCACAGCGCCGATACGCTGGCGCGCAGCCTGGTCGAGGTGGCGGTGGGTTCGGGCCTGCCCACGCAGGCGCTGATCACCGACATGAACCAGGTGCTCGGCACCACCGCCGGCAATGCGGTGGAGGTGCGCGAGGCGATCGACTTCCTCACCGGCGCGGCGCGCGAGCCGCGGCTGCTGCAGCTGACGCTGGCGCTGGCAGGCCGCATGCTGTGGCTCGGCGGCCTGGCGACCTCGCCGGCCAAGGGCGAGCAGCAGGCGCTGCGCGCGCTCGACGACGGCAGCGCGGCCGAGCGCTTCGAGCGCATGGTGGCGGGCCTCGGCGGGCCGACGAACGTGCTCGCGCGCGGCGGCGCCCACCTGCCTGCCGCGCCGGTGCACCGCGTGCTGGCCGCGCCGTGCAGCGGCGTCTTCGGCGCGATGGACACCCGGCAGATCGGGCTGGCGATCGTGGCGCTGGGCGGCGGGCGACGCCGTGCCAGCGACACGGTCGACCCGCGTGTGGGCATCACCCGGCTGTTGCCGCTGGGCACGGCGGTGAAGGCCGGCGACGCGCTGCTGCGCGTGCACGCCGCCAGCGCGGCCTCGGCCGATGCGGCGCTGCTCACCCTGCGCGACGCGGTGCAGATCCACGACGGCCCGGCACTGCCGAACCCGCCGGTGCTGCGCAGCGTGGTCGGGCGGCCGGGGCGCGCGGGCTGAGTTGCGCTAACGCTCGCCCTTGCGGTAGGGCTTCATCAGCGCCTGCGGGTAGGCCGCGCGGCGCGCCACCACCACCAGCGCCACGATGGCCATCGCGTAGGGCAGCATCAGGTAGAACTGGTACGGCACTTCCAGCCCGAAGACGCCACCGCCGGCCTGCTGCAGGCGCAACTGCAGCGCATCGAAGAAGGCGAACAGCAGCGCGCCGATCAGCGCCTTGCCCGGCCGCCACGAGGCGAACACCACCAGCGCCACGCAGACCCAGCCGCGGCCGTTGACCATGTTGAAGTAGAAGGCGTTGAAGGCCGACAGCGTGAGGAAGGCGCCGGCCACGCCCATCAGCGCCGAGCCGGCGACGAGTGCCGCCGTGCGCACGCCGGCCACCGACAGACCCTGCCCTTCCGCCGCCGCCGGGTTCTCGCCGACCATGCGCAACGCGAGGCCGGCCGGCGTGCGGTGGAGCGCCCAGGCGATCGCCGGCACCAGCAGCAGAGCCAGCAGGGTCAGCGGCGTCTGCGCGTTCAGCACCGGCAGCGGCAGCCACTCCATCGGTGCGAAGGGCTGGATGGTCGGCGGGCTGTCCACCTTCGGGAAGCTGACGCGGTAGGCATAGCTCGCCAGGCTGGTGGCCAGCAGCGTGATGCCCAGCCCGGCCACGTGCTGCGACAGCGCCAGGTTCACGGTCAGCAGCGCATGCAGCAGCCCGAAGGCCGCGCCGGTGGCCGCCGCGGCGAGCACACCCAGCCACAGCGGCGCGCCCTGGTACACGGCGAGCCAGCCGGTGAAGGCGCCGGCCACCATGATCCCTTCGATGCCGAGGTTGAGCACGCCGGCGCGCTCGCACAGCAGCACGCCCAGCGTGCCGAGGATGAGCGGCGAGGCGATGCGCAGCACCGCCACCCAGAAGGGCGCGGAGGCGAGCAGGTCGAGGGTCTCGGCGAACATGATCAGCGCCAGCGCAGGCGGTACTGGGTCAGCATCGTGGCGACCAGCACGGCGATCAGCGACACCGCGACGATCACGTCGGCGATGTAGGTCGGCACGTTGACGGCGCGGCTCATGCTGTCTGCGCCGACCAGGATGCCGGCGACGAACACCGCGGCGGCCACCACGCCCAGCGGATGCAGCGCCGCCAGCATCGCGATCACGATGCCGGAGTAGCCGTAGCCCGGCGACATGTCCAGCGTGACGTAGCCGGCGCGGCCGGCGACCTCGATGGCGCCAGCCAGCCCGGCCAGCGCGCCGGACAGCAGCGCCACCTTCACCTGCACCCAACCCACCGGCATGCCGGCGAAAGCGGCGGCGCGGGCATTGGCGCCCACGGCGCGGATCTCGAAGCCCAGGGTGGTGCGCGCCAGCAGCCCCCACAGCAGCAAGGCCGCGGCCAGCGCCCACAGCAGCCCGGTGTGCACGCGGCTGCGCTCGATCAGCTTGCCGAGCTGCAGCGCATCCTGGATCGCCACGCTCTGCGGCCAGCCCATCGCCAGGCTGTCCTTCATCGGCCCGTCGAGCATGGCCGAGACGAACAGCAGCACGATGAAGTTCAAGAGCAGCGTGGTCACCACCTCGTCGACGCCCAGCCGCGCCTTGGCCAGTGCAGGCCCGAGCAGCAGCAGCGCACCGGCGAGCATGGCCGCGGCCAGCATCAGCGGGAACAGCAGCCACGGGCTGGCCTCGAAGCCGGTGCCGCCATGCAGCCCACCCACCGCCACCGCGGCCAGCGCCCCGGCGTAGAGCTGGCCTTCGCCGCCGATGTTGAACAGGCGCGCGCGGAACGCCACCGCCGCCGCCAGCCCGGTGAGGATCAGCGGCGTGGCGCGGGTGAGGGTCTCGGTCCAGGCGAAGCGCGAGCCGAAGCCGCCTTCGAGCAGCAACGCATAGGCCCGGCCCACCGGCGCCCCGGCCCAGGCCACCAGCAGCGAGGTGATGGCCAGCGTGACGATGATGGCCGCCACCGGCGCGCCGATCAGCAGCGCGCGCGGCACGGCGGCGCGGCGCTCAAGCTGCATGGGCGGCCTTCACGTCGGTGGCGCCGCCGGCCATGGCCAGGCCGATGCTGGCCAGCGTCCAGTCGGCCGCCGGCCTCGCCGGACCGAGCCGCCCGTGGTGCATCACCGCGATGCGGTCGGCCAGCGCGAAGATCTCGTCGAGGTCTTCGCTGATCAGCAGCACAGCGCTACCGGCGGCGCAGGCGTCGAGCAGCTGCTGGTGCACGTAGGCCACCGCGCCGATGTCCAGGCCCCAGGTGGGCTGGTGGGCGACGATCAGCGGCGGCGTGGCGGAGGCATCGGGGTCGCCGGCCAGGGCACGCCCGAGGATCATCTTCTGCATGTTGCCGCCGGACAGCGACCGCGTCGTTGTCTGCAGCCCGGCGGCTTCAGTGCCGCGCACGTCGAAGCGTTCGACCAGGCCCTTTGCATGCGCCATCGCCCGCGCGCGGCGCACCACGCCGAAGCGGGCGAATGCCGACGAAGCGTAGCGCTCCAGCACGGCGTTCTCCCACAGCGGGAGGTCGCCGATGACGCCCACGGCGTGGCGGTCTTCCGGGATGCGCGCGATGCCGGCCTCGACGAAGGCCCGCGGCGAGGCCGGCAGCGCGCGGCCGCCGATGGCCAGCGTGCCGGCGTCGGGTGCGTGCAGCCCGCACAGCAGCTCGGCCAGCGCCTCCTGGCCGTTGCCCGACACACCGGCCACCGCCACCAGCTCGCCGGCGTGCAGCGTGAGGTCGACGGCGTCGAGCAACGGCCGGGCACCGCGGCCGCGCAGCGTCACGCCGCGCAGTTCCACGGCGACGGCGCCGCGCGCATGCGCCCGCTTGGTGGCCGGCGCCACCGCTCGGCCGACCATCGCCTCGGCGAGCATCGCCTTGTCGGCGCCGGCGGCGGGCAGGTCGGCCACCAGTCGGCCACTGCGCAGCACGGCGACGCGGTGCGACACACGCAGCACCTCGTCGAGCTTGTGGCTGATGAAGATCACCGACAGGCCGGAGGCCACCAGCTGCGCCAGCGTGGCGAAGAGCGACTCGCTCTCCTGCGGTGTGAGCACCGCGGTGGGTTCGTCGAGGATGAGGATGCGCGCGCCGCGCACCAGCGCCTTGAGGATCTCCACGCGCTGGCGCTGGCCCACCGAGAGATCGCCGACACGCGCGTCCGGGTCGGCCTGCAGCCCGAAGCGCTGCGCCGCCTCGAGCAGCCGTGCGCGCGCCGCGGCGCGCCGCGAGAACGGCTGCCACAGCGGCTCGGTGCCGAGCATCACGTTGTCGAGCACCGAGAGGTTGTCGGCCAGCGTGAAGTGCTGGTGCACCATGCCGATGCCGCTGGCCAGCGCGGCCTTCGGCTGGCCGGGCGGCAGCGGCCGGCCGTCGACCTCGATCGTGCCGGCGTCGGCCAGGTAGTGGCCGAACAGGATGGACACCAGCGTGCTCTTGCCGGCGCCGTTCTCGCCGAGCAGCGCCAGCACCTCGCCGCGGTCGAGGTCCAGCGAGATGCCGTCGTTGGCGACGAGGCTGCCGAAGCGCTTGGTGATGCCACGCAGCCGCAGGACAGGCGAGTCCAAGCGCTGTGCTTACTTCGCGGTGGGCTTGGGCTGGTTGTCGTCGACCTTGACCGCGAACTTGCCGTCGCGGATGGCCTGCTCCTTGGCCTTCACCTTGGCGGCCAGGTCAGCCGGCACCTTCCCCTCGAAGGTGCCCAGCGGCGCCATCTCGCTGCCCTTGTACTTCATGGTCGAGTAGATGCCGTAGTCCTCGGCCTTGAAGCTGCCGGCTTTCACGTTCTTGATGGCCAGGTCGATGGTCGGCTCCATGTTCCACAGCGCCGAGGCGACCACCGTCTCCGGGTACTTGTCCTGCGTGTTGATCACGTTGCCGATGGCCAGCACCTTGCGCTCCTTGGCGGCGTCGCTGACGCCGAAGCGCTCGGCGTACATCACGTCGGCGCCCTTGTCGATCATCGCGAAGGCGGCCTCCTTGGCCTTGGGCGGGTCGAACCAGCTGTTGATGAAGGTGACCATGAACTCGACCTTCGGGTTGACTTCCTTCGCGCCGGCCATGAAGGCATTCATCAGGCGGTTCACCTCAGGAATCGGGAAGCCGCCGACCATGCCGATCTTGTTGCTCTTGCTCATGCCGCCGGCGATCATGCCGGTGAGGTAGGCGGGCTCCTGGATGTAGTTGTCGAACACGCTGAAGTTGGGCGCCTGCGGCTTGCCCGAGCTGCCCATCAGGAAGCTGACCTTGGGGTAGTCCTTGGCCACCTTGCGCGCGGCGGCCTCGACGGCGAAGCTCTCGCCGACGATCAGCGTGTGGCCCTTCTCGGCGTAGCCGCGCATCACGCGCTCGTAGTCGGCGTTGGCGACGTTCTCGCTGAACACGTACTCGATCTCGCCGCGCGCCACGGCCGCCTTGAGCGCCTTGTCGATGCGGCTGACCCACTGCTGCTCCACCGGCACGGTGTAGATCGCGGCGACCTTCAGCTTGGCCTGGGCGAAGACGGGGCCGGTGGCCGCCAGGGCGAGGGCGGAGACGGTGGCGGCCAGGGTGCGGCGGCGATTCAGCGGCATGAGAGCTCCTTGGTAGGGGGTTCGTCGGGCAGGTGCGGTGCACCGATTCTGCCGCCGTAGCAAGAGCCGTTCCGAGCGAGACAACCCGCAGCCGGATCCGCCGCGGCGGTCGGGTTTGCCCGACATGGCTTGTGTCAAGTGAAGTTGACACAACGCAAATCGGCAGGCCGCCCCCGGGCGTACGTTGGCAGCATCCGTCAACGTCCCCGGAGTTCCCATGCGTATCCTGCTGATGCACCCCAACTACCACTCGGGCGGGGCCGAGATCGCCGGCAACTGGCCGCCCGCGTGGGTGGCGTACCTGACGGGCTACCTGAAGCACGGCGGCTACCACGACATCACCTTCGTCGATGCGATGACGCACCACCTCGACGAGGAGCAGGTGCGCGCGAAGATCGTCGAGCTGCGGCCCGACATCGTCGGCTGCACCGCGATCACGCCGGCGATCTACAAGGCCGAGCGGCTGCTGCAGATCGCCAAGGAGGTGAACCCGGCCATCGTGACGGTGCTCGGCGGCATCCATGGCACCTTCATGTACCCGCAGGTGCTGAAGGAAGCGCCGTGGATCGATGCCATCGTGCGCGGCGAAGGCGAGCAGGTCTTCCTCAACCTGGTGCGCGCGGTCGACGACGGCAGCTTCGCGCGCGACCGCAACGGCGTGCGCGGCATCGCCTTCGCCGACGGCGAGGGCAAGGTCATCGCCACGCCGGCCGAGCCGACCATCGAGGACCTCGACCGCGTCGCGCCCGACTGGTCGATCCTCGACTGGGGCAAGTACATCTACATCCCGATGAACCGGCGCGTGGCGATCCCGAACTTCGCGCGCGGCTGCCCGTTCACCTGCAGCTTCTGCAGCCAGTGGAAGTTCTGGCGCGACTACCGCGTGCGCGATCCGATCAAGGTGGTCGACGAGATCGAGAACCTGGTGAAGAACCACGACGTCGGCTTCTTCATCCTCGCCGACGAAGAACCGACCATCCACCGCAAGAAGTTCATCCAGTTCTGCGAGGAGCTCATCAAGCGCAAGCTCGACGTGCTGTGGGGCATCAACACCCGCGTGACCGACATCCTGCGCGACGAGAAGCTGCTGCCGCTGTTCCGCGAGGCCGGGCTGATCCACGTGTCGCTGGGCACCGAGGCGGCCGCGCAGCTCAAGCTCGACCGCTTCAACAAGGAGACGACGATCGCTCAGAACAAGAAGGCGATCCAGCTCCTGAAGGACGCCGGCATCGTCACCGAGGCGCAGTTCATCGTCGGCCTGGAGAACGAGACGGCCGAGACGCTGGAAGAGACCTACCGCATGGCGCGCGACTGGAACCCCGACATGGCCAACTGGGCGATGTACACGCCCTGGCCGTTCAGCGACCTGTTCCAGGAGCTCGGCGAGAAGGTCGAGGTGTTCGACTTCGAGAAGTACAACTTCGTGACGCCGATCATGAAGCCCGACGCGATGGACCGCGGCGAGCTGCTCGACCGGGTGATGAACAACTACCGCCGCTTCTTCTTCAACAAGGCGTTCTTCCAGTACCCGTTCACCAGGGACAGGCAGCGCCGCAAGTACCTGATGGGCTGCCTGAAGGCCTTTGCCAAGAGCGGCTTCGAGCGCAAGTTCTACGACCTCGGGCGCGTGGGCTACTGGGGCCCGCAGACCAAGAAGACGGTGCAGTTCGGCTTCGACGAGAGCCGCCGCATCGAGGCCGACACCGCCGATGCGCTGTCCCGCGTCGACGACGGCTGGGTGACCATGCACGGGCCGAAGATCGACATGCGCCGCCGCAAGGGCGAGGAGAACTTCGAGATTGCCAAGGCCGCCATGGCCTGCGGCGGCGGCACCGAGCAGCTCAGCGACGACATGGCGGCGCGGGTGTGAGCGTGCGCACGACGGCCGGAACCATCGGCCGGATCGGGCCCAACGCGATCATCCGCGTCGGCGAGGTGTTGCAGCGGCGGCTCGGTGCGGCCACCGCCGCACGCCTGTACGCGGCAGCGGGCCTCGCGCCGTACTTCGCCGAGCCGCCGAGCGCGATGGTCGACGAGGCCGAGGCCCGCCGCCTGCACGTGCAGCTGCGCAGCGCGCTCGGCGACCGGCTGGCCGCCGAGGTCTCGCGCGAGGCCGGCGTCGCCACCGCCGACTACCTGCTCGCGCACCGCATCCCGAAGCCGGTGCAGGCACTGCTGCGCGTGCTGCCGGCGCCGCTGGCCAGCCGCGTGCTGCTCAAAGCCATCACCCGCCACGCCTGGACCTTCGCCGGCAGCGGCCGATTCGAGGCGGTGGCCGGCCGGCCGGTGCGGCTGACGATCCGCGACAACCCGCTGTGCCGCGGCCAGGCCAGCGACCACCCGGTGTGCGACTACTACGCCGCCACCTTCGAGCACCTGTTCCGCGTGCTGGTGCACCCCGCCACGCAGGTGACCGAGACCCACTGCGAGGCACGCGGCGACGACGCCTGCCGCTTCGAGCTGCGCTGGTAGCGCCGCGCCCGCCGCGTCACGGGCCCGTCAGGGGCGCCACCTAGAATCGGGGCGCCATGAACCTGTCCGCCCTCACCGCCCTGTCCCCGCTCGACGGCCGCTATGCCGCCAAGGTCGCCGCCCTGCGCCCGCTGCTCTCCGAATACGGCCTGATGCACCGGCGCGTGCAGGTCGAGGTGGAGTGGTTCATCGCGCTGTCGGATGCCGGCTTCGCCGAGTTCAGGCCGCTGACCGAAGCCGCGCGTGGCCTGCTGCGTGGCCTGGTGGCACGCTTCTCCGAGGCCGACGCGCAGGCCATCAAGGACATCGAGCGCACGACCAACCACGACGTCAAGGCGGTGGAGTACTGGATCAAGAGCCGCCTGGAGAACCACGCCGAGCTGAAGGCCGCCGGCGAGTTCGTGCACTTCGCCTGCACCAGCGAGGACATCAACAACACCAGCCATGCGCTGATGCTCAAGGCAGCGCGTGCCGAGGTGGTCCTGCCCGCGCTCGACCGCATCGTGGCCAAGCTCACCACGATGGCCCACGAGCTCGCCGACGTGCCCATGCTCAGCCGCACCCACGGCCAGACCGCCAGCCCGACGACCGTGGGCAAGGAGATTGCCAACGTGGTGGCGCGCCTGGCGCATGCGCGCGGCCGCATCGCCGAGGTGAAGCTGCTGGCCAAGATGAACGGCGCGGTGGGCAACTACAACGCGCACCTCGCCGCCTGGCCCGGGTTCGACTGGGAAGGCTTCAGCCGCAAGGTGGTCGAGCAGCAGCTTGGCCTCACGTTCAACCCGTACACCATCCAGATCGAGCCGCACGACTGGATGGCCGAGCTGTTCGACGCCGTCACCCGCACCAACACCATCCTGATCGACTGGTCGCGTGACGTCTGGGGCTACGTGAGCCTGGGCTACTTCAAGCAGCGCACCAAGGAAGGCGAGATCGGCTCGTCGACCATGCCGCACAAGGTCAACCCGATCGACTTCGAGAATGCCGAAGGCAACTTCGGCCTGGCCAATGCGCTGCTTGCGCACCTCTCGCAGAAGCTGCCGATCAGCCGCTGGCAGCGCGACCTGACCGACAGCACGGTGTTGCGCAACATGGGCGTGGCGCTCGGCTACGCGGTGCTCGGCTACGACTCGCTGGGGCGCGGCCTGGACAAGCTGGAGATCAACCGCGAGGCACTCGCCGCCGACCTCGACGCCGCCTGGGAGGTGCTCGCCGAGCCCATCCAGACCGTGATGCGCCGCTACGGCCTGCCCAACCCCTACGAGCGCCTCAAGGAATTGACGCGCGGCAAGGCCATCACGCGCGAGGCCATCGCCGCCTTCATCGACACGCTGGAACTGCCCGAGGCCGAGCGAGCGCGCCTGAAGGCGATGACGCCGGGCAGCTACACCGGCGCCGCCGCGGCGCTGGCGAAACGGCTGGGCGGCTGAAGCCGGGAACCACGCGATGAAGTTCACCGACAAGCTCGCCGCCGCCGAACGCGCCAACGACTCGCTGCTGTGCGTCGGGCTCGACCCCGAGCCCTCGAAGTTCCCCGGCGCCTGGCAGCACGACGCCTCGCGCATCTTCGACTTCTGCGCCACCATCGTCGACGCCACGAAGGACCTGGTGCTGGCCTACAAGCCGCAGGTGGCGTACTTCGCCGCGCAGCGCGCCGAAGACCAGCTCGAGCGGCTGATGGCCCACATCCGCAAGGCAGCCCCCGGCGTGCCGGTGATCCTCGACGCCAAGCGCGGCGACATCGGCAGCACCGCCGAGCAGTACGCGCGCGAGGCCTTCGAGCGCTACCAGGCCGATGCGGTGACGCTCTCGCCCATCATGGGCTTCGATTCGGG
>NZ_JBFXIO010000065.1:0-15389 GCF_050175855.1 Piscinibacter sp. | reverse complement strand
CCAGCAGCGTCGAGGGCAGCAGCGTGCCGGCCAGCGTGGCGAGCAGGCCGGGCAAGCCGGCCACGTTCCATCCGATCACCGCGACGAACAGCACGTTGGGGCCTGGCGCGGCCTGCGCGATGGCGATCGAGCTGGTGAACTGGGCGTCGCTGATCCAGCCGTGCTCGGCGACCACGTAACGGTGCATGTCGGAGGCGGTGGTGATGGCGCCGCCCACCGCCAGGAGGCTCAGCAGCATGAAGTGGCCGGTCAGCGCCAGCAGTTCGGGCCAGGTCAGGGCGTTCATCGGCGCAGCCTCCAGGCGGCCAGCACGCACGCCAGCGGCCCCAGCGTGGCGATCACCGCCGCCAGCGGCCAGCGCGCCAACGCGATGGCACCGAAGGTGGCGGCCGCCACGGCGGCGCACAGCCCGGGCCCGAGCCGGTTGCCGCGCAGCGTGGTCATCAGCTTCAGCGCCGTGACCAGCACCAGCCCCGCCGCCACCGCGCCCATGCCGCGCAGCGCGCCGGCCACCTGAGGTACGGCGGAGAAGCGGTCGTAGGCCAGAGTCAGTGCCATCACGATGGCCAGCGGCACGACGATCAGGCCGCCCAGCGCCGCCAGCGCGCCGCGCCAGCCGAACCAGCGATCGCCCAGCATCAGCGCCAGGTTGACCACGTTCGGCCCGGGCATCACCTGGCTGGCCGACAGCAGCTCGACGAAGTCGTCGCGGGTGAGCCAGCCGCGCCGCTCCACCAGCTCGATCTGGGCTACGGCGAGCACGCCGCCGAAGCCTTGCAGCGCGAGACGGTTGAAGGCGAGGAAGAGCTCGCCCGGCGAACGTGGTGCGGCGCTGCTCACCGGGCCGCCCGCATCCGCCGCGTGGCCCAGGCGCTGAGTGCGATCGCCACCAGCATCCACAGCACGCCCACCGGGCTCAGCCAGGTGAAGCCGGAGCTGGCCACCAGCACGCCGCCGCTGGCCGCGCCGACGGCCTGGCCGAGGTAGATGGCCGAGGTGTTCAGCGCCATCAGCGCCGGGGCCAGCGCCGGCGCGGCCAGGCCCAGGCGTGCCTGCTGCGCCGAATTGGTGGAGAAGCAACCCAGCGCCCAGGGCACCAGCACCACTGCCATCGCCGCCAGGCTGCCGGCCAGCGGCCAGGCCAGCAGCGACATCGTGATCAGCACCAGCGTGAGCGAGACGCAGCGGGCGGCGCCGAAGCGGTCGATGTGGCGCGTGAGCAGCACGTTGCCCAGCAGGCCGAACAGGCCGAACCAGAAGAATATCGCGCTGATCTGCGCCGGAGAGGCATCGAGCGTCTGCCGGTAGTAGGGCGCGAAATAGGAGAAGAGGGTGAACTGCCCGGCACTCTGCAGCGCAGTGACGATCACGATGGCCATCAGCGCGGGTTGCGTGAGCGCCTCGCGCCAGGCAGCGCGCGACAGCGCCGCGGGCTTCACCCCGTCGGGCACGGCGGCGTAGACCCACCCCGCCGCGACGAAGCCGAGCACGGCCACGGTGGCGAAGGCGCTGCGCCAGCCGAAGGTCTCGCCGATCCAGGCGGCCATCGGCATGCCCGCCACCGAGGCCACCGACCAGCCGAGGAACACGAAGGTGATCGCGCGGCCACGCTGCTCGGGCGGGCTCATGTGGCCGATCGCAGCGGCGGCCTGCGGCGTGAACACGGCCGCGCCGAGCATGCACAGCGCGCGCACCGGCGCGAGCGAGGCGTAGTCGGGCATCAGGGCCGAGAGGGCATGGCCGGCGCCGTACCAGGCCAGCGTCAGCGCGAGCAGCCGGCGGCGGTCGAAGCCCGCCACCCAGTTGGCCAGCAGCGGCGCACCGACGCCCATGACGACGGCGCCGAGGGCGATCAGCTGGCCGGCCAGCGCCACCGAAACCTCCAGCGAGCGGGCCAGGTCGTTGAGCGTGCCGGCCACCACCATCACGCCGCAACCGATCACGAAGTTGCCGGCCAGCAGCGCCCATCGGGCCTGGGCACTGGCCCCGGGCGGCGTCGTCATCGGATCACGCGCAGCGCCTCGGGGTTGACGATGTTCGTCGGATTCTTGTTGACGAAGTTGACGACGTTCTCGAACGCGGCGCGGAAGTACATCTCGTAGCTGTCCTGCTCCACGTAGCCGATGTGCGGCGTGCACACCGCGTTCTCCAGGCGCAGCAGCGGGTGGCCCTGCAGGATCGGCTCGCTCTCGAACACGTCGACCGCCGCCATGCCGGGACGGCCACGGTTGAGCGCCGACACCAGCGCGCCTTCCTCGATCAGCTCGGCGCGCGAGGTGTTGACCAGCAGCGCGGTGGGTTTCATGCGCGTCAGCGCGTCGAGCTTGACGATGCCGCGCGTGGCCTCGGCCAAGCGCAGGTGCAGCGAGAGCACGTCGCTGCTCTCGAAGAACTCTTCACAGCTGCGCGCGGCGAGGTGGCCATCGGCCTCGGCGCGCTCGCGCGCCGATTCGCTACCCCAGATCTGCACCGTCATGCCGAAGGCGCGGCCGTAGCCGGCGACCATCTGGCCGATCTTGCCGTAGCCCCAGATGCCCAGGGTGCGGCCGCGCAGCACCATGCCGATGGCGAAGTTCGGCGGCATCGACGCGGCCTTCAGGCCCGACTGCTGCCAGGCGCCGTGCTTGAGGTTGCCGATGTACTGCGGCAGGCGGCGCATCGCCGCCATGATCAGCGCCCAGGTGAGCTCGGCCGGCGCCACCGGCGAGCCGGTGCCCTCGGCGACCGCGATGCCCAGCCGAGTGCAGGCCTCGAGGTCGATGTGCGAGCCGACGCGGCCGGTCTGCGAGATCAGCTTGAGCTTGGGCAGCTTCTCCAGCAGCAGGCGCGGGAAGTGGGTGCGCTCGCGGATCAGCACCAGCACGTCGGCGTCCTTCAGGCGCACCGACAGCTGCCCGATGCCCTTGACGGTGTTGGTGAAGACCTTGGCGTTCAGCGGCTCCAGCATCGCTGCGCAGGGAAGCTTGCGCACGGCGTCCTGGTAGTCGTCGAGGATGATGATGTTCACGGGCGGCAGGCGGGGCGGGGCGTCGACTGCCGCCGATTGTGCCCGCCCTGCAGGCCGGGCGCCGCCCGGCTACGATCGCCGGCGTTCATCCCTTCAGCGGAGTTTTCATGGCGATCTCGATGTACTCGGCCAGCGTGCCGGTCTTCACCCGCACGCTCGGCCAGCTGGCGGCCTGGCTCGACAAGGCCGAGGCCCACGCCCAGGCCAAGAAGTTCGACACCTCGGTGTACCTGGCCGCGCGGCTGGCGCCGGACATGCTGCCTTTCACCAAGCAGATCCAGATCGCCTGCGATGCCGCGAAGTTCGGTGTCGCGCGCCTGGCCGGCGTGGAGTCGCCGAGGTTCGAGGACAACGAGACCAGCTTCGCCGACCTGCGCGAGCGCATTCGCAAGACGGTGGCCTTCGTGAACTCGGTGCCCGCTTCGGCCATCGACGGCACCGAGGACAAGGACATCACGGTGCCGCGCCGCGACGGCAACATCGTGCTCAAGGGCGAGTTCTACCTGAAGCACTACGTGCAGCCGAACTTCTACTTCCACGTCACCACCGCCTATGCGCTGCTGCGCCACAACGGTGTGGAGCTGGGCAAGGGCGACTTCCTCGGGACGCTGTCTTGACGCGGACCGAGCGCCGGGCCGCTCCCAAGCCGGTCCGCATCCCCTTGGGGGATCGACCGATGTACCCATCGGGCGAGGGGCAGACATGACGCTGCCGGTGCACGACCTGGCGCTGTTCGTCGGCGCGGCGCTGCTGCTGAACCTGACGCCGGGCCCGGACATGCTCTACGTTGCCGGCACTGCGGCAGCACGCGGCCGCCTGGCCGGCGTGCTGGCGGCGCTCGGCGTGGGCGCCGGCTGCGTGTTCCACACGCTGCTGGCGGCACTGGGCGTCTCGGCGCTGATCGCCGCGTCGGACCTGGCCTTCACGGCGCTGAAGTGGGCGGGCGCGGCTTACCTGGTGTGGTCGGGCCTGGTGATGCTGCGTGCGAGGCCGGCCAGCGCCACCGCTGCGGCCGAGCCGAAGCGCAGCAGCAACCCGTTCTGGCAGGGCGCCCTGATCAACGCGCTGAACCCCAAGGTGGCGCTGTTCTTCCTGGCCTTCCTGCCGCAGTTCATCGATGCCGGCGCCCCTGGGCAGGCCGTGGCGCTGCTCGTGCTGGGCACGCTGTTCAACCTCGGGGGCACGGCGGTGAACCTGGGGATCGCGTTCGCGGCCAGCGGTGTGGCGGCAGGTCTGGCGCGTGGCGGCGGCAGCGGTCGGCTGGGCCCGTGGCTTCAGCGAGCGGCCGGGGCGATGTTCGTCGGCCTGGGCGTCAAGCTCGCGATGAGCTCGCGCTGAGCGGGGTCAGGGCCACATGTCCTTCGGCGCCGCGAGGCTGCCGAAACCCGAACGCGGCGAACGGGTGGGGAAGTGGCGGTTCAGCGTGGCCAGCCGGCGATCGGCCTCGAGCTGGTCACGCTCCAGCGAGACCAGGGCGAACACCTCGGCACGCAGGTGCCACAGCTCGCGCATCGAACGCGCGAACTCGATGCGGTCCAGCAATGCCGCGGCAGCGGGCAGCTGCAGGTCGGCCACGGCGGAGAAGAAGTCCTCGCGGGCGGCCGACAGTGCTTTCGAACGCTCGGGGCGCACCGTCGGCATCGGCTCGCTGCCGGGCCAGCTCGCTGCCAGCCAGCCCTTCACGCGAGCCAGCCAGTGCCGGCCGCCTTGCAGCCGTTCGGGCGGACAGATCTCCAGCCGGGCGGATCGGGTGCGGCCGGCAGTCGAGCGGGTGGCGTGGAGGTGCGAGAGCATGATGTCCAACGATGACGTCCCGTCGGTTGCAGGACTGGATTGCAGTGTGAACCCGTCCGGCGCCGCGTGGTGCAGGGATGAATGGGCGAAAGTGCAGTTTTTTCACGCTGTCGCGTAAGCTGCGCGCCAGTCTTGAGTCGGAACAAGGAACCAAGAGATGCGTTGGGTGCGTTGGGCGGGCGCGGGGGTGCTGCTGGTCGTGGCGGTGGCGGCCTTGGGAGTCGGAACCTATCGCTCGCTGGTGCTGCCGCGCACCGAGGGCACGATCCGCCTGGCTGGCCTGGCGGGGCCGGTGCAGATCGAACGCGATGCCGACGGCATCCCGACCATCCGCGCCGGCAGCGCGAACGATGCCGCCTTCGCGCTGGGCTTCGTGCACGCGCAGGATCGCCTCTGGCAGCTCGAGACGCACCGCCGCATCGGCGCCGGCCGACTGGCCGAGGCCTTCGGCGAACCGGCACTCGGCACGGACCGTTTCCTGCGCGCGCTGGGCGTGCGGCGCGCGGCGGCGGCGCAGTGGGCGCGGCTCGAACCGCGCTCGCGAGAGTGGCTGCAAGCCTACGCCGAGGGCGTCAACAGCTTCCTGCGCGACGAGCTGCGGGCGCGCCCGCCGGAGTTCCTGTTGCTCGGCCTGCAGCCGGAACCGTGGACGCCGCAGGACAGCCTGGCCTGGCTGATCATGATGGCCTGGGACCTGGGCGGTAACTGGACCACCGAACTGCAGCGCATGCGCCTGGCGTTGCGTTTGCCCGTCGAGCGCATCAACGAGCTGCTGCCGCCGTATCCCGGCGAGAAGCCCCGCGTGACGGCCGACTATGCGGCGCTGTTCCACTCGCTCAAGGTCGACGGCAAGCTCGGCGCGCAGGCGCTGGCCGCGGCGCCCGAGTCCGGCATCGAGGGCGTGGGCTCGAACAACTGGGTGCTGGCCGGCTCGCGCACCGCGAGCGGGAAGCCCCTGCTGGCCAACGACCCTCACCTCAAGCTCAGTGCGCCGGCGCTGTGGTATTTCGCCCGCATCGAGACGCCGCAGGGGCGCGTCGCAGGCGCCACCATGCCCGGCCTGCCCTCGGTGGTGCTCGGGCAGAACGACCATCTCGCCTGGGGCTTCACCAACACCGGTCCGGACGTGCAGGACCTCTATCTCGAGCGCATCCGGCCCGGAGAATCCGGGCAGTACCAGACGCCGCAGGGCTGGGAGTCGTTCGAGACCTTCGCCGAGACGATCAAGGTCAAGGGCAAGCCGGACGTGAGCTTCACCGCGCGCGCCACGCGACACGGGCCGGTGATCTCCGACGGCGGCGCCGCCGAGGGCCTGACCGGCCCGGCGGCGGCTCCGTCCTATGCCATCGCGATGCGCTGGACGGCCCTCGACGCCGACGCCGGCACGCTCGAAGCCAGCTGGGAGATGACGTCCGCGCGCTCGGTCGACGAGTTCGTGCGCGCCACGGCGCGCTACGTGGCGCCGATGCAGAACATGGTGGTGGCCGACCGCGCCGGCCGCATCGCGGTGGTGTCGGCCGGCCGCGTGCCACTGCGCAAGCCCGAGAACGAGCTGAAGGGCCAGGTGCCGTCGCCCGGCTGGGAGCCCCGCTACGACTGGGTCGGCTTCCTCGACCCGACCGCCACGCCGCGCGAGGCCGACCCGGCGCGCGGCTGGATCGCCACCGCCAACCAGCGCATCCACGCCCCCGACTACCCGCACTACATCGGCAGCGACTGGGCACCGCCGTGGCGCATGCAGCGCATCGAGCAGATGCTCATGGCCAAGGACAGGCACTCGATCGACGACATGCGCCGCATGCAGGCCGACGAACTCTCGCTGGCCACCGTGCACCTGCTGCCGCTGTTGCGACAGGCCGCGCCTTCGCACCCCCTGGCCGCTGCGGCGAAGCGCGAGCTGGAAGGCTTCGACGGCCGCATGGCCGGCGACCGCGCCGCGCCGCTGATCTTCTGGGCCTGGGCGCGGCACCTCGCGCAAGGCCTGTTCGCCGACGATGCCGGCGAGGCCGTCTGGAACGCCAGCCCGCGAGCCTGGCGCGAGGGCCTGCAGGGCGTGATGGAACGCGCAGACGCCTGGTGGTGCGACGACAAGACCACGCCGGCGGCCGAGACCTGTGCCCAGCAGAACGATGCCGCGCTGGCGCGCGCGCTCGACGAACTGCAGGCCGCGCAAGGGCCCGACGTGGCGGCCTGGCGCTGGGATCGCGCCCACCAGGCGCGCAGCGAGCACCGTCCCTTCAGCAAGGTCAAGGCGCTGGCGCGATGGTTCGAACTGCGTGCGCCGGTGGGTGGCGACACCTACACGCTGAACGTCTCGCGGGTGACCTTGAAGCCCGATGCGACCACCGGGGAGCTCTACCTCGACGAGCACGGCCCGTCGCTGCGCGCGATCTACGACCTGGGCGAACCGGCGAACTCGCGCTTCATGCACTCCAGCGGGCAGTCGGGCATCGTGGTGTCGCCGCACTACCGCAGCTTCGTCGAGCGCTGGGCGCAGGTGGACTACGTGCCGGTGTGGATGGCGCCGGCGCAGCAGACGCTGGTGCTGCAGCCGCGCTGAGCGAGGCTGCGCTCAGACTTGCCCGAAAAGGGCCTTGCGCTGCGGCGTGTACTTCCACCACGGCGCGGCCGGCGCACCGCGCATGAAGTCGGTGGCGGCCATGAAGGTGTCGAGCACGCACGGATCCTGCCGCTGACCGGTGGCGGCGCACAGCTTCTGGTAGAGCACGAAGGGATCCTTGCCGCGCAGCTCGGCCGGCGTGAGGATGCCGATCAGGCGCAGATCCGCCGCGAGCGCCGGGCCGATGTTGGGCAACTGCTCCAGCGCGCTGCATTCGGCCGCGCTGGCCGCCTTGGGCGACTTGATGGTCATGGCCGCGCCCATCTCACATCAGCATGTTGTTGCGGATCAGGCCGACGGCCAGGCCTTCCAGCTCGAAGTCTTCCTCGCCGGGCTGCACGACGATGGTCTGGAAGTCGGGGTTCTCGGGGATCAGTTCGATGGCCGTGCGGGTGCGGCGGAAGCGCTTGACGGTGACCTCGTCGCCCAGCCGCGCCACCACGATCTGGCCGTTCTTGGCGTCCTTGGCCTTCTGCACGGCGAGCAGGTCGCCGTCCATGATGCCGGCGTCGCGCATGCTCATGCCGCGCACCTTGAGCAGGTAATCGGGCCGACGCGGGAACATGCTGGCCTCGACGACGTAGGTCTGGTCGATGTGTTCCTGCGCGAGGATGGGGCTGCCGGCGGCCACACGGCCCACCAGCGGCAGCGACAGCTGCGCCAGGCTGGGCAACGGCAGGCTGAACTGCTTGACGCGCGACTCGGCCAGTGCGCGCAATGTGTCAGACTTCAAGCGGATGCCGCGCGAGGTGCCGCCCACCAGCTCGATCACTCCCTTGCGGGCGAGGGCCTGCAGGTGCTCCTCGGCGGCGTTGGCCGACTTGAAGCCGAGCTCGGCGGCGATCTCCGCGCGCGTGGGCGGGGCGCCGGTGCGCTCGATGGCGCTTTGCACGAGATCGAGAATCTGCTGCTGGCGGTCGGTGAGTTTGGGCTTTTCCTGCACGGGCGCTCCTGGGCGGGAAGGGATTCGCGGCTGGACGTTCATCCAGCACCTGTATTTTCATCCAGTTTCCCGAAAATGCAAGACATTGCACGCACCGTGGCCGTGCTGGCCACCGGCGGCACGATCGCCGGCACCGCCGCGCGCGCCACCGACAACATCGGCTACAGCGCCGCGCAGCTGGGCGTGCGCGCGCTGGTCGACGCCGTGCCGGCGCTGGCCGAGGTGCCGCTGGTCACCGAACAGGTGGCGCAGCTCGACAGCAAGGACATGGACTTCGCGGTGTGGGAGGCGTTGGCCGCGCGGGTGGCGCACCACCTGGCGAAGCCGGATGTGGCCGGCGTCGTGATTACCCACGGCACCGACACGCTGGAGGAAACGGCCTACCTGCTGCAGCGCCTGCTGGCGCCGACCAAGCCGGTGGTGATGTGCGCAGCGATGCGACCTGCCACCGCGCTGCTGCGCGACGGCCCGCAGAACCTGCTCGATGCGGTGACGCTGGCGCGCCAGCCGGGTGCGCGCGGCGTGATGGCCGCGCTGTCGGGGACGGTGCACTCTGCGTTCGATGTCCGCAAGGTGCACAGCTACCGCGTCGATGCCTTCGGCTCCGGCGACGCCGGGGTGCTCGCGCGCATCGAGGAGGGCGAGGTGCGCCGCCTTCGCGAATGGCCAGCAGGTGAACCGCTGGGCCTCGAGCTTGCCGGCCGCACCGACTGGCCCTGGGTCGAGATCGTCACCAGCCATGCGGGCGCACGGCCGGACGGCGTGCGCGCGCTGGCGGCGGCGGGGGTGAGAGGCCTCGTCGTCGCCGGCACCGGCAACGGCAGCCTGCACCACGCCCTGGAGGACGCCCTGGTCGAGGCGCAGAAGGCCGGCGTCACGGTCTGGCGCAGCACGCGTTGCCTCGACGGCCCGGTGCAGATGAAACCGGGCGATCGCCTGCCCTCGGCGGGCACGCTCACGCCGGTGCAGGCGCGCATCGAACTGATGCTGCAGCTGATGCGCGCCTGAGGCCGCGGTTCGAGGTCAGACCACCGTCAGCGTCACGTCGATGTTGCCGCGCGTGGCGTTCGAGTAGGGGCAGACCTGGTGCGCGGCGTCGACCAGCGCCTGCGTCTCTTCCTTGCTCCAGCCCGGCACGCTGATCTGCATGGCCACCTGGATGCCGAAGCCGGCCGGGATCGGGCCGATGCCCACGTCGGCGGTGATCGAGGCGTCGGCCGGCACCGTCTTCTTCTGCTGGCCGGCGACGAACTTCATCGCGCCCATGAAGCAGGCCGAGTAGCCTGCGGCGAACAGCTGCTCGGGATTGGTGCCGTTGCCGTTGCCGCCGAACTCCTTCGGCGGCGCCAGCGTCACGCTCAGCTTGCCGTCGTCGGACTTCGAGCTGCCTTCGCGGCCGCCGGTGGTGGTCGCCTTCGCGGTGTAGATGATCTTCTCGAGAGCCATGGATGCCTCCTTCAGGCGGGGTGGTTGAGGGATTGGGCGTCGACCAGCTGCGTGCGCAATTGCTGCAGCCGCTCGGTGAGGGAAATCAGTTCCTCGGCGCTGCAGCCGGCGGCGGCGGCCAGCGCCTTGGGCACGGCCAGCGCTCGGCGGCGCAGTGCGCGGCCCTCCGGCGTGAGGCTCACGAGCACGCGGCGTTCGTCGGCGGCATCGCGCGCACGGCCGAGCCAGCCGGCCGCCTCCATGCGCTTGAGCAGCGGCGTCAGCGTGCCGGAGTCGAGGAAGAGGCGCTCGCCGAGTTCGTTCACCGCCAGGCCGTCGCGCTCCCACAGGACCATCAGCACCAGGTACTGCGGGTACGTGAGGCCGAGCGGTTCGAGCAGCGGCTTGTAGACCTTGTTCATCGCCAGCGAGGCCGAATACAGCGCGAAGCACAGCTGCTTATCGAGCTGCAGCCAGTCGAGGCTGCGGGGCGTGTCGGCGGTCGGCGTCGTGCGAGGCATGGCGCTACTTTAATCAAAAGTGCGCAATCAAATTGCGTACAAGTGAATATCCCGGCCCTCCGAAGGGAGAAGGGCGGCGGCCGCGCTCAGGCCGCCGCGCCCAGCTCGTCGATGCGGGTGGAGAGTTCCAGCCAGCGGCCTTCGAGCCGCTCGATGTCCTCGTTGACGGCCTTCAGGCGCTTGCCGGCTTCGGCGAGCTGCTCGGGCGTGAGCGAGGCATCGGCGAAGGACGCCTCCAGCTTGTCGCGCTCGGCGAACAGCACGCCGAGCCGGTGGTCGGTCAGCGTCAGTTCCTTCTTCAGCGGCTTGATCTCGTCGGCGCGGGCCTGCCGCGCGGCGGCTGCGGCCTTGCGGTCTTCCTTGCGGTTGGCCGGCGAGGCCTCCTCGCGCAGCCTGCGCGACTGTTCCGAGGCGATCTTCGCCGCCTCGCGCGACTGATCGAGCAGCCAGCGCTGGTAGTCGTCGAGGTCGCCGTCGAAGGGCTTGAGCGCGCCGCCGGCCACCAGCCAGAATTCGTCGCACACCTCGCGCAGCAGCGCGCGGTCGTGGCTGACCAGCATCACCGAGCCCTCGAACTCATTGAGCGCCATCGATAGCGCCTCGCGCGTGGTCAGGTCGAGGTGGTTGGTCGGCTCGTCGAGCAGCAGCAGGTTCGGACGCTGCCACACCAGCATGGCGAGCACGAGCCGCGCCTTCTCGCCGCCGGACATCGTGCCAACCGCCTGCGTGACCATGTCACCGGTGAAGCGGAAGGAGCCCAGGAAGTCGCGCAGCTCCTGCTCGCGCGCCGGCGGCCCGATGTCGCGAGCCAGGCGGACCAGGTGCATCAGTGGCCCGTCGGCGGGGGACAACAGGTCGAGCTCCTGCTGCGCGAAGTAGCCGATCGCCAGGCCCTTGCCCTCGGTCATCGTGCCGGCCAGCGGCGCGAGTTCGTGCGCCACCGTCTTCACGAAGGTCGACTTGCCCTGGCCGTTGGCGCCGAGGATGCCGATGCGCTGGCCGGCCAGCACGGATCGTTCGATGCCGCGCACGATCGTCGTCTCGCGGCCATCGTCGCTGCGGTAGCCGCAGGCCAGGTCATTGAATGCGAGCATCGGATTCGGCAGCGACAGCGGCTCTCGGAACTCGAACTGGAAGTCGCCGGCGGTCAGCACCGGCGCGAGCTTCTCCATGCGCGCCAGCGCCTTGACACGGCTCTGCGCCTGCTTGGCCTTGGTGGCCTTGGCCTTGAAGCGGTCGATGAACTTCTGCAGGTGGGCGATGCGCTCCTGCTGTTTCTCGTAGCTGGCCTGCTGCTGCGCCATGCGCTCGGCGCGCATTTCCTCGAACGCCGTGTAGTTGCCGCCGTATCGGGTGAGCTTGGCGTTGTCCAGGTGCAGCGTCACCTGCGTGATCGCGTCGAGGAACTCGCGGTCGTGGCTGATCACGATCAGCATGCCCGGGTAGCGCTTCAGCCAGGCCTCCAGCCAGACCAACGCGTCGAGGTCGAGGTGGTTGGTCGGCTCGTCGAGCAGCATCAGCTCGGCGGGGCACATCAGCGCCCGTGCCAGCTGCAGCCGCATGCGCCAGCCGCCGGAGAAGCTGTTCACCGGCGCATCGAGTTGTTCGGTTCGGAAGCCCAGGCCGAGCAGCATCGCCTGCGCACGGGCGCGGGCGTCGAAGCCGCCGGCGTCCTGGATGGCGTGGTGCGCCTCGGCGATGGCATGGCCGTCGTCGGCCGCTTCCGCCTGCGCGAGGCGCTCCTGCGCCAGGCGCAGCGGCGTGTCGCCGGCCAGCACGAAATCGGTGGCGCCTTCGGCGGTCTCGGGCATCTCCTGCGCCACCTCGGCCATGCCGCCCGGCTGCTGCCAGCGCGGCGGCATCTGCACCTCGCCGCCGTCGGCCTGCAGCTTGGCCGTCAGCAGCGCGAACAGCGACGACTTGCCGGCGCCGTTGCGGCCCACCAGGCCGATCTTCTCGCCCGGCTGCAGCGTGACGCTGGTGTGGTCCAGCACCAGCTTGACGCCGCGGCGCAGCGAGATGTCGTTGAGCACCAGCATCGCGTCAGCCCTGCATGCGCTTGGCGAGCTTGACCAGCGCCTCACGCGTCATCAGCAGTACCTCGTCGTCGCCGGCGCTGGTGGGCAGCCAGGCGACTTCCGCCTTCGGGAAGGCGCGCTCGAAGTGCGGACGCTCATGGCCGATCTCCAGTACCAGCACGCCGATCTCGCTGAGCTGCTTCGGCGCGTCGCGCAGGATGCGGCGCACCAGATCCATGCCGTCCTCACCGCCAGAGAGGGCCATCTCCGGCTCGGCGCGGTACTCCGGCGGCAGCGCCGCCATGCTCTGCGCATTCACGTAGGGCGGGTTGCAGACGATCAGGTCGTAGGGGCCCTTCGCGGCGTCGAGCAGATCCGACTTGAACAGCCGGATGCGCTGGCCGAGCCCGTGCTTGTCGACGTTGATGCGCGCCACGGCGAGCGCGTCGTCGGAAAGGTCGCAGGCATCGACCTCCACGTCCGGATAGGCCATCGCCGCGATGACCGCCAGGCTGCCGTTGCCGGTGCACAGGTCGAGCACGCGCTGCGTGCGGTCGGACAGCCAGGCGTCCAGCGTGCCTTCGCCTTCGCCATCGGCGAGCAGCTCGGCGATGAAGGAACGCGGCACGATCACGCGCTCGTCGATGTAGAAGGGCACGTTCTGCAGCCACGCCTCCTTCGTCAGGTAGGCGGCGGGCTTGCGCGTCGCTATGCGCTGGCCGACCAGTGCCACGGCCTTGGCTTCGTCTTCCGCCGCCACGTCGCGCTGCGCGCGTTCTTCCAGTGCGTCGAGCGGCAGGCCGAGCGCGAACAGCACCAGCCATGCGGCCTCGTCGAAGGCGTTGGTGGTGCCGTGGCCAAACGAAACGCCCGCCTGTTTGAGGCGGGCGCTCTGCGCGGTGATCAGGTCGATGAGCTTCATGTCAGCAGGGTCTCCAGCGTGCGCCGGTAGATGTTCTTCAGCGGCTCGAGGCTGGCGACCTCGACCCATTCGTCGATCTTGTGGATGCTGGCGTTCAGCGGCCCGAACTCCACCACCTGCGGGCAGATCTTCGCGATGAAGCGGCCATCCGACGTGCCGCCGGTGGTCGACAGCTCGGTGGTCACGCCGGTTTCCGCGCGGATCGCGTTGCCCAGCGCTTCGCTGAGCGTGCCCACCGGCGTGAGGAACGGCTCGCCGCCGAGCGTCCAGTCGATCGTGCAGTCGAGGCCGTGGCGGTCGAGCACTGCCTGCACACGCTGCTTCAGCGACTCGGGTGTGGCCTCGGTCGAGAAGCGGAAGTTGAAGTCCACCACCAACGTGCCGGGGATGACGTTGGTCGCGCCGGTGCCGGCGTGGATGTTCGACATCTGCCAGCTGGTCGGCGGGAAGTAGGCGTTACCGCGGTCCCACTCGATCGCCGCGAGTTCGGCCAGCGCCGGTGCGGCGAGATGGATCGGGTTCTTCGCCAGGTGCGGGTAGGCGATGTGGCCCTGCACGCCCTTCACGGTGAGCTTGCCCGAGAGCGAACCGCGGCGGCCGTTCTTGACCATGTCGCCGAGCCGCTCCACCGAGGTCGGCTCGCCGACGATGCAGGCATCGAGCCGGATGCCGTGGCGTTGCAGCCACTCGACCACCTTCACCGTGCCGTCGTTGGCCGGGCCTTCCTCGTCGCTGGTGAGCAGGAAGGCCAGCGAACCGCGGTGCGCCGGGTGCGCCGCCACGAACTCCTCGGTGGCCACCACCATCGCCGCCAGCGAGCTCTTCATGTCGGCGGCACCCCGGCCGTACAGCCTGCCCTCGCGGTGCGTGGGCACGAAGGGGTCGCTGCGCCACTGTTCCAGCGGCCCGGTGGGCACCACGTCGGTGTGGCCGGCAAAGGCCAGCAGTGGCGCCTTCGCATCGCTGCCTCGGCGCACCGCCCACAGGTTGGTGACGCGGAAGTCGGCCGGCCCGCTGACGATGGTCTCGAACGAGAAGCCCAGCGGCAGCAGCCGCTCGCGGATGATCTGCTGGCAGCCGCCGTCGTCGGGCGTCACCGAGCGGCAGGCGATCAGCTGTTCGGTCAGGTGCAGCGTGCGGAGGGTCATCCGTCAGGGACGAAGCAGGCCCGACATCGTGCTGCTCTCTTCGCGCACGTCGAGCTGGATGTCGGTGAAGGTCGGCTGGTCGTCCTGCTCTTCCTTCTTGGGCTGCACGCGCGAGACGGGCGACATGTCGTTCTGCAGGCGCCACATCAGGTTGGTCGGCGAGTCGGCGTAGGCCAGGCCTTCGTCGCGGGTGATCAGGTCGGTGGTGATCAGGCGGGCCAGGTCCTGCTCGAAGGTCTGCGAGCCTTCGGCCAGCGACTTCTCCATCGCTTCCTTCACGCCGGTGAAGTCGCCTTGCTCGATAAGCTCGGACACCAGCTTGGTGTTGAGCATCACTTCCACCGCCGGCACGCGGCCGCCGGAAACGGCGCGCACCAGGCGCTGAGAGATGACGGCCTTCAGGCCCGCGGCCAGGTCGGCCAGCAGGGCGGGGCGGGCTTCCGGCGTGTAGAACGACAGGATCCGGCCCAGCGCGTGGTACGAGTTGTTGGCGTGCAGCGTCGACAGCACCAGGTGGCCCGACAGTGCGTACGAAATCGCCGACGTCATGGTCTCGCGGTCGCGGATCTCACCGATCATGATGCAGTCCGGCGCTTGGCGCAGCGCGTTCTTCAGGCCGACCTGCAGCGTGTTGGTGTCGCGGCCCACCTCGCGCTGGTTGACCACCGACTTCTTGTTGGTGAACAGGAACTCGATCGGATCCTCGATGGTGAGGATGTGGCCGGCCATCTGCTGGTTGCGCTGCTCGAGCATGGCCGCCAGCGTGGTGCTCTTGCCGGTGCCGGTGGCGCCCACCATCAGGATCAGGCCGCGCTTCTCGAGGATCAGCGTATTCAGGATCGGCGGGACATTCAGGCTCTCCAGCGTCGGGATCACCACCGGGATGCAGCGGAACACCGCCGCGATCGAGCCGCGCTGCTTGAAGCCCGAGAGGCGGAAGCTGCCCACGCCGGGCAGGCCGATGCTCATGTTCAGCTCGCCGGTGTCGTCG
>NZ_JBFXIO010000064.1:0-15449 GCF_050175855.1 Piscinibacter sp. | reverse complement strand
TGCCGGCGGCCTGGCGCTGTTCGGGGGTCTCCAGCCCGTGATCCAGCGCGTTGCGCACCAGGTGCATCAGCGGATCGGCGATGCGCTCGACCACCGACTTGTCCAGCTCGGTGTCGCCGCCGGTGATTTCCAGCGCGACGTCCTTGCCGAGTTCGGCGGCGGTGTCGCGCACGACGCGGCGAAAGCGCGAGAAGGTCTCGCCGATGGGCACCATGCGCAGCTGCAGCGTGCCGTTGCGGATCTCCTCGATCAGGCGGCCGATCTGCTCGTTGGCCTCGACCAGCGCGCCCTGGCGGGTCTGGCGCGCCAGCAGCAGCGCGCCGGCGCCGGCGATCACCAGCTCGCCGAGCAGGTTGATCACCGCGTCCAGCCGGTCGGCCTGCACGCGGATGTAGCGCACGCTGTCAGCCGCGGCGGGTGCCGCTTCACGCGAGCGGGCCGGGGTGGCAGTGACGGCGGATGCTTCCTCGGCGGCCTGCACGGCGGCGGGCGGCGCGGGCGCGGCCTCGCGGATCTCCAGCGCGGTGTCGTCGATCACGAAGCCGAAGGCGTCTTCGATCGCGGCACGGCCCTGGTCGGTCTCGAGCGTGAAGCGGAAGCCGAGGTGGCAGGTCTCGGGGTCGATCTGGGGCAGCGGTGGCACGGCCGAGTCGTCGCAGGCCACCTCGACCATGCGGCCGAGCTGCGCCGTGTAGGCGAGGATGGCCAGCGGATCCATGCCGTTGCGGAAGGTGTCGGCGCCGAAGCGCGCGCTGACCTGCCAGCACTGCGGCGCCGCCGGCGCCGCGGCAGGCGCTTCGACGCCGGCGGCCACCGGCACCGCGGCAAGGCCCTGGAAGCCCTCGAGCCGGGCAACCAGCGCTGCGCGTTCGGCTTCGCCGCCGGCGCCTTCGAGGCCGCCGGTGGCCTGGTCGATCAGCTGGCGGATCTGGTCATTGCACTGCAGCAGCAGCGTCGAGAGATCGGGCGTCAGCGCGATCTCGCCTTCGCGCAGCCAGTCGAGCAGGGTCTCGACGTGGTGGGTGAAGGCCACCACCTCGTCGAGGCCGAAGATGCCTGCCGAGCCCTTGACGGTGTGGGCGCAGCGGAACAGGGCGTCGAGCAACTGGCGGTCGCCGGGCGCATCCTCGAGCTGCAGCAGCAGCTGCTCGAACGAGGCAATCTGTTCCTGGCCTTCGCTCACGAAGACCGGCAGGGCGTCGGCGATCAGGCCGTGGTCGTCGTCGGGCAGCGTCATACGGTGCTTTCGTGGTCGAGCGTGCCCAGCACGATCGGTGCGATGCCGAGCTGATGGCTGGCGCGGCACAGCGCCGCGCTGGGCGCCTCGAGCTTCAGCCGGGCGCCGGCCGCGCTGGCGCTGCGCGAGAGCGACAGCAGCAGCTGCACGCCGGCGGCGTCCGCCTCTTCGACGCCGGAGGCATCCAGGGGCCAGACGGTCGCCCTGTCGCCGAGCGAGGCGATCCAGGTGGTCAGGGCATGCTGTGTCTCGCCGACGGTGTAGATCGTCAGCTCGCGCGGCAGGCGCATCGCGTTCGTGATCGTCATCGCGCGCCTCACGCCGGGATCAGCTTGGCCACCGCGTCGAGCAACTGCGGCGGATTGAAAGGCTTGACCATCCAGGCCTTGGCACCGGCGGCGCGGCCTTCCTGCTTCTTCGCGTCCTGGCCCTCGGTGGTCAGCATGATCACCGGGGTGAACTTGTGGCGCGCGTGCTCCTTGAGCTTGCGCAGGAAGGTGATGCCGTCCATGCGCGGCATGTTCACGTCGCTGACGATCAGGTTGACGCGAGAGCCCTTGTCGAGCTGCGCCAGTCCTTCCAGGCCGTCGGCGGCCTCCAGCACCTCGTAACCCGCGCGCGTCAGCGCCAGCTTGACGACCGTGCGCAACGACGAGGAGTCGTCGACGATCAGGATGGTCTTGGCCATGGTGTTCCGTTGAAATCCTGCTGAACTGACAGGAATGATACTTACGGAGCGATGCAATGGCCAGGAAAACCCTGTAAATGATCAATATGCGTGAAAAAGAGCGCGCAAAAGGCGCGCGATCAGGCGTCCAGCCGTTGCGCGCGCTGCAACAGCCGCAGGGCGTTGCGCCAGGTCGGCACCTCGACCCACAGGCCGTCGACCAGGGCCCGGTCTTCGCCGCGGGCGCGAGCGGCCTCGAAGGCTTCGACGATGGCGCGGGCGCGTGACACGTCGGCGGCCGAAGGGGTGAGCGCGTCGTTCAGCGCCGCGGCGTGCTCCGGCCGCACCAGCGACTTGCTGCGGTAGCCGAGCCGCCGCGCATGGGCGGCCTCTCGCACGGCGCCCTCGACGTCGCTGAAGGTGTACGGCGCGTCGATCGGCTCGATGCCGGCGGCGCGGGCGTCGAGCAGGAAGCGGCGCCGCGCATGCTCCAGCTCCAGGCCCTCGGGGCTGCGCTCGGCGCACAGGCTGTTGGCGAGGTCCTCGGCGCCGAGCAGCGCGCTGCGCACGCGCGGGCTGGCCGCGGCGATGGCGCGCAGGTCGGCCACGCCGAGGGCCGTCTCGCACACCGGCAGGATCTCGGTGGCGCCGGCCGCGATGCCGAGCTCGGCCTCCCACTGCCCGACGGCCCGGTCGAGCTCGGCCAGCTGTGCCGCACGCTCGGCCATCGGCAGCGAGATCACGTCGGGTCGCGCGGCCATCGCCGCGGCGAGGTCGTCGCGGCCGTCGCCGTCCAGCGGGTTGATGCGCACCGCGGCGACGATGCCGCGCGCGCGGCAGCCCTGCACGTAGCGCGGCAGCAGGGCGCGCGCTTCGGCGCGCCGAGGCGGCGGGGTGAAGTCCTCGAGGTCGACGATCAGCGCATCGGCGCCGCTGGCCAGCATGGCGTCGTGCACGCTGGCATCGGCGCCGGGGCCGAACAGCCAGGTGCGGCGCAGGTCGGGGTCGGGCAGGGGCATGGCAGGCGGGCTCCGTGAAGGCGACCCGCGCAGTGTGCCCGCGCCCTCAGGCCTTGGCGCCCGCCTCGTACCAGCCCTTGCTGCGGTTGACCCAGCGCACCACCAGCAGCATCACCGGCACCTCGATCAGCACACCCACCACCGTGGCCAGCGCGGCGCCCGATTCGAAGCCGAACAAGCTGATCGCCGCGGCCACCGCCAGCTCGAAGAAGTTGCTCGCGCCGATCAGCGCCGAGGGGCAGGCCACCGCGTGCGACTCGCCGAGCCGGCGGTTCAGCCCGTAGGCCAGCGCCGAGTTGAAGAACACCTGGATCAGGATGGGCACCGCCAGCATGGCGATGACCAGCGGCTGTTTCAGGATGGCCTCGCCCTGGAAGGCGAACAGCAGCACCAGCGTGGCCAGCAGCGCCGCGATCGACCAGGGGCCGATGCGCTCCAGCGTGGCCTCGAAGGCCGCCGGGCCCCGGGCCAGCAGCGCGCGGCGCCACGCCTGCGCGATCAGCACCGGCACCACGATGTACAGCAGCACCGAGGTCAGCAGCGTGTCCCACGGCACGATGATCGACGACAGCCCGAGCAGCAGCGCCACCAGCGGCGCGAAGGCGAACACCATGATGGTGTCGTTCAGGGCCACCTGGCTGAGCGTGAAGAGCGGGTCGCCGTTCGTCAGCCGGCTCCACACGAAGACCATCGCCGTGCACGGTGCGGCGGCCAGCAGGATCAGCCCGGCCACGTAGCTGTCGAGCTGCTCGGCCGGCAGCCACGGCGCGAAGACGTGGCGGATGAAGATCCAGCCCAGCAGCGCCATCGAGAAGGGCCTGACGGCCCAGTTGACGAACAGCGTGACGCCGATGCCGCGCCAGTGCCGCTTCACCTGGTGCAGCGCGCCGAAGTCCACCTTCAGCAGCATCGGGATGATCATCACCCAGATGAGCAGCCCCACCGGCAGGTTGACCTTGGCGATCTCCATGCGGCCGATGGCCTGGACGGGCGCAGGAAGCCACTGGCCCAGCGCAATGCCGGCCACGATGCACAGGAACACCCAGAGGCTGAGATAGCGCTCGAAGAGGTTCATGGCCTCAGCGTGTCCCGATCTCCCTCAGTTCACGCTGCAGGGCGAGCCGGTCGAGCGAGGCCAGCGGCAACGCCAGCATCAGCTCGATGCGCCGTTTCAGCACGATCGCCGTGTCTTCGTAGGCGCGCGCCTTCTGCGCGTCGCTGCCGGCCACGGCAGCCGGGTCGGCGACGCCCCAGTGGGCCGTCATCGGCTGGCCGGGCCAGACGGGGCAGACCTCGCCGGCGGCCTTGTCGCAGACGGTGAACACGAAGTCCAGCGGCGGCGCGTCGGCGCGCGAGAACTCCAGCCAGTCCTTGGAGCGGAACCCGTTGGTGGGCATCTGCAGGTTGGCCAGTACCCGCAACGCCTCGGGCTGCACCGCGCCGGCCGGATGGCTGCCCGCGGAGAAGGCGCGGAAGCGGGGGCTGCCCAGATGGTTCATCAAGCCCTCGGCGATGATCGACCGCGCCGAGTTGTGCGTGCAGATGAAGAGCACGTTGTAGACCTTCTCGCTCATGGCGTATCTCCGGGAAAGGGGGATGGGTTCAACAGGTACTGCAGGACTCGCGCTGCGGCGCGACCTCGCAGCTCACGGCCTGGCAGCAATGCGCCGAGAGATAGGCCAGCAGCGCATTCATCGTCTCGAGGGCCGGCCGGTAGATCAGGTGGCGACCGTCGCGCTCCTGCGTCAGCAGCCCGGCGTGCAGCAGTTCCTTGACGTGGAACGAGACCGTCGATGGCGGCAGCGCGAGTTCGCTGGCCAGTGCTCCCGGCGTGACGCCGACCGGCCCCACGCCGACCACGGCGCGGAAGATGCGCAGGCGCACGTCCTGCGCCAGCGCGCCGAGGGCCTGGACGGCGGCCTTCTCGTCCATCAGCGTGGCGCCGGGATCGCGTCGTCGGCCCCGCGGGCGTGGCCGGTGGGCAGCGCCAGCGTGACCAGCCAGCAGCCGACGAGCATCGCCGCCGAGCCGGCCAGCGACCACGACAGGCCGCCCCATTGGTACAGCAGGCCCGACATGAGCGTGCCGAAGAAGCGTCCCATGGCATTGGCCGCGTAGTAGAAGCCGACGTCCTCGGCCGCCTTCTCGGAGCCGGCATAGGCGAGCACGAGGTAGGAGTGGACCGACGAATTGACGGCGAAGGCGAAGCCGAACACCGCCAGCCCGGCCACCACGACCCATTCGAGATGGTCGACCCCGGCGATCACCAGACCGGCGAGCACGATGGGCACCAGCGCGAGCAGGCCCGACCACAGGCGTGCGGCGGGCACCTCGGTGCTCAGGCCGTCGTCGCTGCGGCGCACGATTGCCGGTGCCAGCGCCTGCACCGCGCCGTAGCCGATGGTCCACAGCGCCAGGAAGCCGCCGACCATGGTGAAGTTCCAGCCGGCCGAGTAGAGGAACACCGGCACGCCGACGACGAACCACACGTCGCGCGCGCCGAACAGGGCCACGCGTGCCGCCGCGAGCAGGTTGATGCCGCGGTTCTTGGCGAACAGCTCCTTCGCCGACTTCGAGGCCTTGCTCTTGCCCATCAGGCGCGGCACGAAGGCGACGACGCCGACGAACACCAGCGCCAGCAGTGCCGCCATTGCCCAAAGCGAATGCTGGAAGCCCAGCGCCTGCAGCAGCAGGCCGCCAAGGAAGAAGCCCACGCCCTTCATCGCGTTCTTGCTGCCGGTGAAGAACGCCACCCACTTGAAGAGTTGGCCCGAGGCCTCGCCGGCCGTGAGCTTGATGGCCGACTTGCTCGCCGTCTTGGTCAGGTCCTTGGCGACGCCGCAGATGCCCTGGGCGATCACCACCCAGGCCACCGACATCGCCACCGTCCATGACGGCGACAGCGCCGACAGCAGCAGGAACCCGCTGATCTGCGTGGCCAGGCCGACCGCCAGCATGCGCGCGATGCCGTAGCGCGTGGCCAGCCAGCCGCCGATCAGGTTGGCGACCACGCCCATCGCCTCGTAGAGCAGGAACAGGAAGGCCAGCGTGAAGGGCGAGTAGCCGAGCCGGTAGAAGTGCAGCAGCACCAGCATGCGCAGCGCGCCGTCGCTGAGGGTGAAGCCCCAGTACGCGGCCGTGACGATGGCGTAGTTGCGGGTGCCCTGGTTCATGTCGGCCTCAGAGGCCCTGGCGGTGCAGATGGCAGGCGAGATCGACCATGCGGCAGGCGTAGCCCATCTCGTTGTCGTACCAGGCGTAGACCTTCAGCATCGTGCCGTCGGTGACCATCGTCGACAGCGCGTCGACGATCGAGCTGCGCGTGTCACGGGCGTAGTCGGCGCTGACCAGCGGCCGCTCCTCGACGCCGAGGATGCCGGCCAGCGGCCCGGCTGCGGCGGCCTTGAACAGCGCGTTGACTTCGTCGGCCGAGGTCTCGCGCTTCAGTTCGAACACGCAGTCGGTCAGCGAGGCGTTGAGCACTGGCGCGCGCACGGCGTGGCCGTTGAGCTTGCCCTTGAGCTCCGGGTAGATCAGCGCGATGGCGGTGGCGCTGCCGGTGGTGGTGGGCGCCAGGCTCAGCATCGCGCTGCGCGCGCGACGCAGGTCCTTGTGCGGCGCATCGACTATCAGGTTGGTGTTGGTCGGGTCGTGGATGGTGGTGATCTGGCCGTGGCGGATGCCCAGCGACTCGTGCACCACCTTCACCACCGGGGCGAGGCAGTTGGTGGTGCAGGAGGCCGCGGTGACGATGCGGTGCCGGCTGGGCTCGTAGAGATGCTCGTTGATGCCGACCACGATGTTCAGCACGTCGCCCACCTTGACCGGCGCGGCGACGATCACGCGCTTGGCGCCGCGGTCGAGGTGACCCTGCAGCGTCTCGGGCGTGAGGAACTTCCCCGTGCACTCGAGGACCACGTCGACGCCCATGTCGCCCCATGGGATCTCGGCGGCGGTGGCGTGCGACGAGAAGCCCAGCCGGCGGTTGCCGATGCGCAGGGCGGCATCGCCATCGGTCGCGATATCGGCGCGCCAGCGGCCCTGAACGCTGTCGAACTCCAGCAGGTGCGCGGTCGCGGCCGCACCACCCTTGAGTTCGTTCAGGTGCACGACCTCCAGCCGATTGTCGGCGCGGGGATCGTCTGCGGGCCGTTCTGCGGCGCCGTACGCCGCGCGCAGCGCAAGCCGCCCGATGCGGCCCATGCCATTGATTCCGACTCTCACGACGGCCCCCTCACATGCCTCGAAACGGTATTTCCACGAGTGTAGAAATACCGCATGACAGTTCTATGACGCCGCCGCGCGGCGGCGCCCGATCAGCAGCAGGAGGACTGCGGCTTCACCGCAATGGCCACCGGCTTGCCGCGCGGCGCCGCCGGCGGGCAGCAGGCCGCGGCGGTCTCCGTCTTCTTGCTCTCGCCGAACACCGGGATGTCGCCCAGCGTGTGGAAGTGCTCCCAGGCGATGCCCTGCGGGTCGGTGACCCAGTGCTTCTCGCTGCGCGCGTAGCAGCAGCTGGTGGCACCTTCGTCGAACAGCGCCATGTCGGCCGACTCGGCGCGCTGCTTCAGCTCGGCCAGCTCGGCTGCGTCGTCGGTCTGGAAGCCGAGGTGGTCGATGCCGGCTGCGGTGCCGCGGGTGGAGATCGCGAAGTTGATGCGCGGGTCGTCGAGCATCCACTTGGCGTAGTCGCTCTCGACGCGCGTGGGTTCGGCGGCGAACAGCTTCGAATAGAAGCCGATGCTGCGGGCCAGGTCGTCGACGTGCAGGTGGACGTGGAAGCGCTTCATGAGGGTCTCCGTTCAGCAGGTGGTCTTGCCGCGAGATCGGGGCGTGCCGCAGGCGCGGCCCTGGCAGCAGTGGTCGGTGAGGTAGCCCAGCAGCGCGTTCATCTGCGCGATCGACGGGCGATAGATCAGGCTGCGGCCGTCGCGCTCGACGTTCACCAGCCCGGCATGGATCAGTTCCTTGAGATGGAACGACAGCGTCGACGAGGGGATGTCGAGCAGGGTCGACAGCACGCCGGGTGTCAGCCCATCGGGGGCGGCGCCCACGAGCGCGCGGAAGATCCGCAGGCGGGCGTCCTGGGCCAATGCGGCGAGGGCGGCGACGGCGTCTGATTCCTTCATGTTTCCAAGTATATGGAAACATGAAGACGCGTCAACTGCCCCCGCGGCGCAGGCAGCCGGCGTGACCGACTTGCACGCTCAGATGCGGATCCTCGTGCCCAGCTCCACCACGGCGGTGGCCGGCAGGCCGAAGAAGTCGACGATCCCGCTGGCGTTGCGACTCAGCGCCGCGAACAGGCGCTCGCGCCAGCTCGTCAGGCCCCGGCCCGGCGCGGGGACGACGCTCTCGCGGCTGAGGAAGAACGTGGTCTCGAACACCGGCACCTGCAGACCGTGCGAGCGCGTGAGCTCCAGCGCCCTGGGTACGTCGGGCGTGTTCATGAAGCCGTAGTTCACCGTCACGCGCCAGAACCCGCTGCCCAGGCCTTCGACCTCGACCCGGCGTTCCATCGGGACCCAGGGTACCTCGCGGAACCGGACCGTGAGGATGATGTTGCGCTCGTGCAGCACCTGGTTGTGCTTGAGGTTGTGGAGCAGCGCCTGGGGCACGGTGGTCGGGTCGGCCACCGGATAGACCGCGGTGCGCGCCGCCCGGTGAATGGCACGGGCGTCGAACTCCCCGACAAAGGCCTCGAGCGAGATGCCGTCGGCACGGATCCTGTCGAGCAGACGCTCGCGTCCCTGGGACCACGTGGTCATCACGCCGAAGAGCAGGGCACCGAGCGCCAGCGGGAACCAGCCGCCGTCGAAGAACTTGATCGCACAGCCGGCCACCAGCAGTGCATCGACGGCCAGGAACACGACCGTTGCCGAGACCGCCACCGGCGCCGGAAACCGCCAGCCTTCGCGCACGACGAAGTAGGTCAGCACCGTCGTGATCATCATGGTCAGGGTGACGGCGATTCCGTAGGCGCCGGCCAGTGCTGACGAACTGCCGAAGAAGAGCACGGCACCCACGACACCGGCCAGCAACGCCCAGTTCACCGCAGGCATGTAGATCTGCCCCGCCTCGCGCGCCGACGTGTGGCGAACCGCCATGCGAGGCAGGAAGCCGAGCTGGATGGCCTGCCGGGTCAGCGAGTAGGCGCCCGAGATCACCGCCTGCGACGCGATGATTGCGGCCATCGTCGCCAGCACCAGCGCTGGCAGCACCCAGGCATCGGGAAAGAGGCGGTAGAACGGATTCTCGATGGCGGCGGGATCGGTCATCAGGAGCGCGCCCTGCCCGAGGTAGTTGAGTGCCAGGCTGGGCATCACCAGGCCCGTCCAGGCGATGCGGATCGGCCGGCGCCCGAAGTGCCCCATGTCGGCATAGAGCGCCTCGGCGCCGGTCAGTGCCAGCACGATCGCGCCGACGGCGGCGAACAGATGCCAGCCGCGATCGACGAGGAAACCCCAGGCGTTGACCGGATCGAGGGCGGCGAGGATCGCCGGTTCACGGGCGATGTGCACCAGCCCCGAGCCGCCCAGCATGAGGAACCACAGCACGATGACCGGCCCGAACCATCGTCCAACCTTCGTGGTGCCCAGGCGCTGGACCAGGAAGAGCCCGACGAGGATGGTCAGCGAGATCGGCACCACGTAGGCGCCGAGTGCCGGCGCCGCGAGCTGCAGCCCCTCCATGGCGCCCATCACCGAGATGGCCGGCGTGATGACGCTGTCGCCGTAGAACAGCGTGGCGCCCGCCACGCCCAGCAGCAGCAGGGCGCGGCGCAGCGCGGGGCGGGACTTCACCGCCTCGGCAGCGAGCGCGGTCAGCGCAAGGCCACCGCCTTCGCCATGGTTGTCGGCGCGAAGGATCAGCAGCACGTACTTCAGCGTCACGACGAGCATCAGCGCCCAGAAGATCACCGAGATGGCGCCGACGAGGTGGGCCGCGTCGAGCGGTACGCCGGTGTGAGGCGCGAAGACCTCCTTGACGGTGTACAGCGGCGAGGTGCCGATGTCGCCGTAGACGACGCCGACGGCGCCCAACGTGAGGGCGGCCAGGCCCTGCCTTGCCGGCCCGGCCGGTGTGTCGGTGTGCGGCGGCGGGGAAGGGGAGTGGGAATCGGTCATCGGATGGGCCCGGATGCTGCGAACGATCCGAGCGTCGCGCCGATCGCGTCAGGAACGCATATGGGCGCGGCGGATGCCGACTACTCCGCGGCCTCCACGAGGCGATAGCCCACGCCCGGATCGGTCAGCAACAGCCTGGGTTCGGCCGGGTCGGTTTCGAGCTTGGCGCGCAGCTGGCCCATGTACAGGCGCAGGTAGTGCGTGTGCTCGGTGAACTCCGGCCCCCAGACGTCGGCCAGCAGCTGCCGGTGCGTCACGACCTGGCCGGCCGATCGCACGAGGCGTGCGAGCAGCGCGTACTCGGTCGGCGTCAGGTGCACCACGTCACCGTCGCGACGCACCTGGCGGGCCTCGAGATCGACCTCGAGGCCCTCGTGGTCGTAGCGGACGACGGAAGGCCGCAGCTGCCGGCCGCGGTGCCGCATCGCGACGCGCATGCGCGCGAGCAGTTCGGCCAGGCTGAAGGGCTTGACAAGGTAGTCGTCGGCCCCGGCGTCGAGCAGGCGCACCTTGGGGTCGTCGCCATGGCGTGCCGAGATGACGATCACCGGTGTGGTCCGCTCGCGGCGCAGCTGGGTCAGCAAGTGCTCGCCGTCGCCGTCGGGCAGCCCGAGATCGAGCAGCACCAGGTCCAGCCCGCCCTCGGCCGCAGCATGGGCGAGCAGCGCGCGCGCATCGGCCAGGCTGGCCGAGGCATGAACGTGGTAGCCCTCGACCGTCAGGGCATCGCTCAGCGTGTGGCGAAGCTCGCGGTCGTCCTCGACGAGCAGCACAGTCGGGCTCACGGCGCGGGCTCCGGCCGCGGCGCATCGGCGGGCGACGACGGCATGGGCTCGATGGGCAGCGAGAACTCGAAGCTCGCGCCGCCGCCGCGGCGGCGGCGCATCACCAGCTCGCCGCCGTGGACGCGCGCGATCGCGCGGCACAGCGCCAGACCGACGCCCGTGCCGCGCGGCGAGGCCCGGACGCCTGCCGTGTCGTCCGCGGGCGCACCGCGGCTGAACGGCTCGAACAGCCGAGGCACCAGGGCCTCGGGAACGCCCGGGCCGCGATCGCGAACCGCGATGCAGACGCGCCCTTCGCGCGCGCGTGCGGTGACCTCCACCGGCCCGCCTTCACCGGCATGCTTGAGTGCGTTGTCCACGAGGTTGTCGATCAGCTGGACGACGAGCACGGCGTCGCAGCGCACGAGCGGCAGATCCGGGTCCACGCGCACCCGCAGCCGGCGGCCGGGGTCGCGCAGCCTCAGACGCCGTATCACGCTCCCGATGAGTTCTTCGGGCGACTCCCAGTCCTTGGCCAGGTCGAGGCCCACCGCATCCAGCCGGGCGAGCTGCAAGGTGTTCTCGGTGATGCGGGCGAGCTGACCGGCCTCGTCGAGGATGGTCGTGGCCAGGCTCAGGCGCCTGGCCGCGTCGAGGCGTTCGTCCTGGTGCTTCAGCGCGCCCGCGGCGCTGATTATGGGCGCCAGCGGCGTGCGATGGTCGTGCGCCACCGCGGACAGGAGCGTGTTGCGCATCGACTGCAACTGCGCCTGCTGCTGCGCCCGGGCGGCGGTGCGTTCGGCGGCCGCGCGTTCCAGGGCGGTTCCGAGCTGATCGCACAGCGCCTGCGCGTGCAGCCGCTCGGCCTCGCCCGGGTGCGCGCCTGGCTGAAGGCGAACGAGGGCGGCGCCGTGCGTATGCTGCCGGCCGCGCAGCGGCAGATACCAGCCCCGCTGTTCCTCGTGGCGCCCCGATCCCGGGCCCAGCGCCCGGCCGTCGCGCACGCACAGCCGCAGACCGTCCTGCTCGTCGCCAGTGGCCTCGCCGAACCAGCGCTCCTCGGTCGCCCGGGGCGGGCTCGAGGCGCTCGCCGCGAACGCCGACAGCAGCACCGCATCGCCGCCGCCGCCGCCAAGATTGCCCAGTGTCTGCCGCAGCCGCGCCTCGTCCTGCAGCGGATCCTCGCTCTCGCGCAGCGCGTCGCCGAAGCGCCGAAGCTCGTCCGAGCGCCGCGCGTGCGTCTCGGCTTCGGCGGCCAGCCGGCGCAGACGGGCCATCAGCGCCGAGACGATCCAGCTCACGCAGACCATCGCGAGCAGCAGCAGTCCATGGTGGTGCAGGTCCACGGACAGCGTGCCGCGCGGCGGCACGAAGGCGAAATTGAAGCCAAGCACGGCCACGCCGATGGACCCGGCCGACAACGCCGGACCCCACCAGATCGCCGCCACCGCCGCGGCCAGGATGAGGAGCAGCGCCTGGTTCGCCAGGTCGACGTGGCCATCGAGTGCGAGCATCAGCACCCAGGCGGCCACCCAGGCCGCCAGCCCGGGCCACCACGGCGCATGCGGGCGTGCGGGTCGGCGCTGCGGTTCGGTCTGCATCGCCGGCAAACGTAGCACGCCCGGCTGCCAGGGCACGTTCACTTGCGCCAGAACGAGGCGGTGAAGACGATCATCACGGCCACGAGCTCGAGCCGGCCAAGCAGCATCGTGACCGTGCACACCCAGGTCTGGAAGTCGCTCAGCCCCTGGAAGTTGCCGGCCGGTCCGACCTGGCCGAGCCCGGGGCCGGTGTTGTTGATGCAGGCGATCACGGCGGTCGCGGCCGTGACCAGGTCCAGCCCGGACAGCAGCAGGACGAGCGTGGCCACCACCATCACCGAGCCGTACAGCAGCATGAAGGCGATGACCGAGGACATGACCTGGGCCGATACCGTGGTGGACCCCAGCCGCACCGGCACCACCGCTCGCGGGTGCAGCACGCGCACGAGTTCGAGCCGGGCCTGCTTGAGCAGCAGCAGCGACCGCACCAGCTTGATGCCGCCGCCGGTGGAGCCGGCACAGGTCGCGAAGCTGCACAGGAACAGCATGAACACCGGCGCGAAGACCGGCCACTGGGCGTAGTCGACGGTGGCGTAGCCGGTGGTCGTGGCGATCGACACGACATTGAAGGCCGCGTGACGCAGCGACTCGGCCAGGCTCGGGTAGACGCCGTGTGCGGCGAGGAAGAGCGCCACGCCCAGCACCGAGGTCGCGACCACGGCGAGGTAGGTACGCGCTTCGACGTCGCGCCAGATCACCGCCATCGAACGCTTGCGCCAAGCCACAAAGTACAGGCCGAAGTTGATGCCTGCCAACGCCATAAAGACGACCGCCACGGCCTCGATCGCCGGCGACTGGAAGTGGCCGAAGCTCGCGTCGTAGGCCGCGAAGCCGCCCAATCCCATCGTGCTGCACATGTGGATGAAGGCATCGGTCCAGCTCATGCCCGCCATGCCGTACGCGGCGAAGCAGGCCAGCGCGGTCACGAAGTACACGCTCCACAGCCCGCGCGCGGTCTCTGCGATGCGCGGCGTGAGCTTCTGGTCCTTGAGCGGCCCGGCGGTCTCGGACTTGAACAGCTGGGCTCCGCCCACACCGAGAAGGGGAAGGATCGCGACGACCAGGACGATGATGCCCAGGCCGCCCACCAGCACCATGAAGCAGCGCCAGACATTGATCGACACGGGCAGCGCATCGAGGCCGGTGAGCACGGTCGCTCCGGTCGTCGTCAGCCCGCTCATCGCCTCGAAGTACGCGTCGGTGAAGCTCAGCCCCGGGATGGCGAGCAGGAGCGGCAGCGCCCCGAAGGCCGGCAGCAACGTCCAGGTCAGCGTCACGAGCAGGAAGCCGTCGCGCGGCTGCAGTTCGCGGCGAAAGCGGCGGGTGGCCAGGCTGATCGCGATGCCGGTCGACGCGGTGAGCGCCGCGGCGACCAGGAAGGCGTTCTCGGCCGGGTCGTGAGCCGACAGCGCGAAGGCCAGCGGCACGAACATCAGGGCGGCGAAGACGGCGATGATGCGACCGACCAGGCCGACCACGGCGAGGGCGTTCATGGCGAGGCGGGCCGTGGACCGGCCGGGTGCGTGAAGGGGGTCAACGGGGAATCGGCGTCGTTCGGCGGCCTGCGCATCGGGCTGCACAGATTGCCAGCCGGGACGTTAGGAACGCATAAGGGCGTCCAGGCTGGGTCTGGCGCATCGGCGCATCCGCGGCCGGCAGCGGGCGCCCCGCACCTTGCGTTCGATCAAGCCACGGCTCGCCGGTTGCCGGGCCGGCGCTTTCTTATCCCGGTTCAAGGAAATTCCCGACCCCATCCGTAGGCTATGCCCATCCACAACCTGCGGAGACTTCCATGGCCCAAGGCTTCACCAGCCAGGCGGCGCGCAACATCTTCTACGGCGGCACCGTGTTCTTCGTGCTGCTGTTCGCCGCACTGATCCTTCACACCGAGAGTCGCATCCCCGAACGTTCCAAGTCGGCCGAGATCACGCCGGCGGTGGTGCGCGGCAAGCACCTCTGGGAAACGCGCAACTGCATCGGCTGCCACACGCTGCTCGGCGAGGGCGCCTACTTCGCGCCCGAACTCGGCAACGTCTACAAGCGCCGCGGCCCCGACTTCATCAAGGCCTGGATCAAGAGCCAGCCCACCGGTACGCCGGGGCGCCGGCAGATGCCCAACTTCAACTTCACCGATGCGCAGCTCGACGACATGGTCGAGTTCCTGAAGTGGACCAACGGCGTGGACACCGAGAAGTGGCCGCCCAACGTGGAAGGCTGAGGAGCACCGACATGAAAGCAATGACCGTCAAGTTCGAGTCGCAGAAGGTCGCGCGGCTGTACTTCACCGCGGCGATCGGCCTGTTCGTCGGCCAGATCGTCTTCGGCCTCACGCTGGGCCTGCAGTACCTGATCGGCGACCTCGCGTTCCCCGCGATCCCGTTCAACATCGCCCGCATGGTGCACACCAACCTGCTGATCGTGTGGCTGCTGTTCGGCTTCATGGGCTCGGCCTACTTCCTCATCCCCGAGGAGGCCGACACCGAGCTGCACAGCCCGCTGCTGGCCAAGGCGCTGTTCTGGATCTTCCTCGTCGCCGGCGCGGCCACCATCCTCGGCTACCTGCTGGTGCCCTACGCCAAGCTGGCCGAGTGGACCGGCAACGACCTGCTGCAGACCATGGGCCGCGAGTTCCTCGAGCAGCCGCTGCCCACCAAGGTCGGCATCGTGGTCGTGGCGCTGGGCTTTCTCTTCAACATCAGCATGACGGTGCTCAAGGGCCGCAAGACCGCGATCTCGCTGGTGCTGCTGATGGGCCTGTGGGGCCTGGCGCTGATGTTCCTGTTCAGCTTCGTCAACCCGAGCAACCTGGTGCGCGACAAGATGTACTGGTGGTTCGTGGTGCACCTCTGGGTGGAAGGCACCTGGGAGCTGATCCTCGGCGCGCTGCTGGCCTTCGTGCTGGTCAAGACCACCGGCGTCGATCGCGAGGTGATCGACAAGTGGCTGTACCTGATCATCACCATGGCGCTCGTGACGGGCATCCTGGGCACCGGCCACCACTTCTACTTCATCGGCCTGCCGGGCTACTGGGGCT
>NZ_JBFXIO010000063.1:0-15467 GCF_050175855.1 Piscinibacter sp. | reverse complement strand
GAGTACCTGATGGCGCGCCACAAGGACGGGCTGCTCAAGACCGACTTCAAGAACCCGCTGGGCAAGGTCAGCTACCACATCCCCTGCCACGGCCGCGTGCAGAAGAACGGCAAGAAGACCGAGGAGATGCTCAAGCTGATCGGCGAGAAGGTCTCGGTGCAGCTCAACACGGTGGAGCGCTGCTCAGGCCACGCCGGCACCTACGGCGTGAAGAAGCCGTATCACGAGATCGCGATGAAGATCGGCAAGCCGGTGTTCAAGCAGATGGCCAAGGACGGGCCCGACTGGATCGGGTCCGATTGCCCGATGGCCGGCCACCACATCGCGCAGGGCATGGCCAACAACAGCCTGCCGGCGGCGAAGATCGCCCACCCGCTGACGCTGCTGCGCACCGCCTACGGTTTGTGAACCCCACGATGGAGACGAGCATGACCATCACCCGCGACAGCCTCCTTACGCTGGAGGCCTATTCCAAGATCCGCAAGAGCAGCAAGCCGGAGGTGATCGCCCACCGCCGGCTGCGCACGGTGCACCTCGGCGAGCACGTCAGCGTGCAGTTCGAGGACGAGAAGACCATCCGCCGGCAAATCCAGGAGATGCTGCACATCGAGAAGATCTTCGACGAGGAGGGCATCCAGAGCGAGATCGACGCCTACGCGCCGCTGGTGCCCGATGGCTCGAACTGGAAGGCAACGATGCTGATCGAGTACCCCGATCCGCACGAGCGCAAGCGCGAGCTGGCGCGGCTGATCGGCATCGAGGACCGCATGTTCGTCGAGGTCGAGGGACATGCGCGCATCTACGCCATCGCCGACGAGGACCTCGACCGCGAGAACGACGAGAAGACCTCGTCGGTGCACTTCCTGCGCTTCGAGTTTCCGGCCGCGGCGCGCGAGGCGGTGCGTGCCGGCGCGAGCGTCAAGCTCGGCTGCGACCACACCAACTATCCGGCGCACACCGTGATCGCGCCGGACACGCTGGCCTGCCTGGCCGGCGACCTGAAGTAGCGTTCCCGGCGACGCTTCAGGCCGCGGCGGGTGCCACCCGCCGCGTGCTCAACCAGCCATCGGCGCTGTACAGCAGCAGCGCCGTCCAGATCAGCCCGAAGCCGACCAGGCGCGCGCCGCCGAACGGCTCGTTGAACAGCCAGACGCCGAGCGCGAACTGGATCGACGGGCCGATGTACTGCAGCAGGCCCAGCGTGGTCATCGAGATGCGCCGCGCGCCGGCGGCGAACAGCAGCAGCGGCACGGCGGTGAGCGGGCCCACGCCGATCAGCCACAGGTTGGTGGCGAGGTCGGGCGCGGGAAAGCTCGTCGGCCCGCGGCCCCACCACAGCGCCAGCGCCACGAAGGCCGGCGGCGCGAGCAGCAGCGTCTCCAGCGTCAGGCCCTCGAGCGCACCCAGCGGCGCGATCTTGCGCAGCAGGCCGTAGGCGCCGAAGCTCGCCGCCAGCACCAGTGCGATCCACGGCAGCTGGCCAGTCTGCGCCGTCAGCCAGATCACGCCCAGCATGGCCAGCGCCAGGGCCGCCCACTGCAGCCGGCGCGGCCGCTCGTGCAGCACCGTATAGCCGAGCAGCACGTTGACCAGCGGGGTGATGAAGTAGCCCAGGCTGGCGTCGATCACGTGGCCGTTGTTGACGGCCCAGATGTAGGTCAGCCAGTTGCACGACAGCAGCAGCGCGCTGACCACGAAGGCCCCCAGCACCCTGGGCTGGCGCAGCGCCGGCGCCAGCCAGCCCCAGTGGCGGCGCCAGGCCAGCAGGCCCAGTACGAAGACCAGCGACCAGACGATGCGGTGCACCAGCACCTCGGGGGCGGCCACCGCGGCGAGGTGGCTGAAATACAGCGGGAACAGGCCCCACAGCACGTAGGCGGAGGCGGCGTAGAGGATTCCGGGAGGCATGAAGACAGGCGCGGCGCGCGCGGAAGGGAGCGGCATTGTCGCCGCGGTTCGCGCTTGATGCAGGACAAGCACCAAGGCCGCATCGGCTCGAAGAATGCGGCCTCGCAGAGCAGGAGGCACGATGTTCCAGATCCGCATCCACGGCCGCGGCGGGCAGGGCGTGGTCACCGGCGCCGAGATGCTGTCGATCGCCGCCTTCGAGCAGGGCCGCCACGCCCAGGCCTTCCCCAGCTTCGGCTCGGAGCGCACCGGCGCGCCGGTGGTGGCCTTCTGCCGCATCGACGACCGCGAGATCCGCCTGCGCGAGCCGGTGATGGCGCCCGACGCGCTGATCGTGCAGGACCCGACGCTGCTGCACCAGGTCGAGGTGTTCCAGGGCCTGCAGCCGGAGGGCTACGTGCTGATCAACTCGACCCGCAGCTTCGACGCACTCGGCGTCGGCGACTTCGTGCGCCGCTTCCGCCGTGAGCGCCTGGCCACCGTGCCGGCCAGCGAGATCGCGCAGCGGCACATCGGCCGGCCGCTGCCGAACGCGGCGCTGCTCGGCGGCTTCGCGGCGATCAGCGGGCTGATCTCCCTGGACGCCGTGGCGCATGCGATCCGCGACAAGTTCAGCGGCCGCGTCGCCGAAGCCAACGTGGCCGCCGCCGGCGAGGCCTTCGCCTACGTGCGCAAGGAGATCGAGGAGTTGTCCCATGCTGCGGCAGATTGAAGGCTCGCGCGCGGTGGCCGAAGCCGTGGCGCTGGCGCGCCCGCAGGTGATCTGCGCCTACCCGATCTCGCCGCAGACGCACATCGTCGAGGCGCTGGGCGAACTCGTGAAGACCGGAGCGCTGAGCCCCTGCGAGTTCGTCAACGTGGAAAGCGAGTTCGCGGCGATGAGCGTGGCCATCGGCGCCTCGGCGGCCGGGGCGCGCGCCTACACCGCCACCGCCAGTCAGGGCCTGCTGTTCATGGCCGAGTCGGTCTACAACGCCTCGGGCCTGGGACTGCCGATCGTGATGACGGTGGCCAACCGCGCCATCGGCGCGCCGATCAACATCTGGAACGACCACAGCGACGCGATGAGCCAGCGCGACTGCGGCTGGATCCAGCTCTTCGCCGAGACCAACCAGGAGGCTGCCGACCTGCACCTGCAGGCCTTCCGCCTCGCCGAGGAGGTGAGCCTGCCGGTGATGGTGTGCATGGACGGCTTCATCCTCACCCACGCCTACGAACGTGTCGACCTGCCGGAGCAGGCACAGGTCGATGCCTTCCTGCCGCCCTATGCACCGCGCCAGATGCTCGACCCGGCCGAACCGGTGAGCATCGGCGCGATGGTCGGGCCGGAGGCCTTCACCGAGGTGCGCTACCTGGCCCACGCGCGGCAGATGTGGGCGCTGGAGCGCATTCCGCAGATCGCCGCGGAGTTCCAGGCGATCTTCGGGCGCGACAGTGGCGGGCTGCTGCATACCTATCGCTGCGACGATGCGCACACCATCGTGGTGGCCCTCGGCTCGGTGCTGGGCACGATCAAGGACACGGTGGACGACCTGCGCGCGCAGGGCCACGCGATCGGCGTGCTCGGCATCACCTCGTTCCGCCCGTTCCCGCTGGCCGCGGTGCGCGAGGCGCTGCAGCACGCGCAGCGCGTGGTGGTGCTGGAGAAGAGCTTCTCGGTGGGGCTGGGCGGCATCGTCGCCAACGACGTGCGCAGCGCGCTCTCCGGCATCCGGCTGCACGGCCACACGGTGGTGGCCGGTCTGGGCGGCCGCGCAATCACGCAGGCCTCGCTCGAGCGGGTGTTCCTGCAGGCGATGCGCGACGAACTGGCGCCGCTGACCTTCCTCGACATGGACTGGGGCCTGGTCGAGCGCCAGCTCGAACGCGAGCGGCGCGGCGAGCGCAGCGGCCCGGCGGCCGAGGCGATGCTGCGCGAGGTCGGCGCGGTGGCGTCGCGTGTGCGATGAGGGGCGACGCATGAGCCACCAACCGGTCAAGTTCTACCAGACGGGCACCTTCACGGTGGGCAACCGGCTGCTCGCGCCCGAGCAGCGCAGCGTGCAGGCCAGCGCCGAGCGCAGCAACGCCATCAACTCCGGCCACCGCGCCTGCCAGGGCTGCGGCGAGGCGCTCGGCGCGCGCTACGCGGTCGACGCCGCGCTGCGTGCAAGCCAGGGCCGGCTGATCGCCGCCAACGCCACCGGATGCCTGGAGGTGTTCTCCACGCCGTACCCCGAGACCTCGTGGCAGCTGCCGTGGATCCACTCCCTCTTCGGCAACACCGCGGCGGTGGCCACCGGCATCGCCGCGGCGCTGAAGGTGCAGGGGCGCAGCGACGTGCGCGTGCTCGCGCAGGGTGGCGACGGCGGCACCACCGACATCGGCTTCGGCTGCCTGTCGGGCATGTTCGAGCGCAACGACGACGTGCTCTACGTCTGCTACGACAACGAGGCCTACATGAACACCGGCGTGCAGCGCTCGTCGGCCACGCCGCCGGCGGCGCGCACCGCCACCACGCCGGCGATGGGCGAGCGGCCGGGCAACGTGTTCGGCCAGGGCAAGAACCTGCCGAGGATCGCGATGGCGCACGGCATCCCCTACGTGGCCACGGCGACGGTCGCCGACCTGCACGACCTCGAGGCCAAGGTCGAGTGGGCGATGGGCCTGCACGGCGCCCGTTACCTGCACGTGCTGGTGCCGTGCCCGCTCGGCTGGGGCGCGGCCTCCCACGACACCGTGCGCCTGGCGCGGCTGGCGCAGCAGTCGGGGCTGTTCCCGGTGTTCGAGGCCGAGCACGGCGAGGTCACCGCGGTGGCGAAGATCCGCCGCCGGGTGCCGGTGGAGGAGTACCTGATGCCGCAGAAGCGCTTCGCCCACCTGTTCGCGCCGCAGCGCCGCGACGACGTCATCGCGAGACTGCAGGCCCAGGCCGATCGCCACATCCGCGAGTACGGCCTGCTCGATCCGGAAGGGGAGGTGGCATGACGATGCACAAGCCCTTCGCGATCACGCTGGACGTCGGCACTTCCCTGGCCAACAAGACCGGCAGCTGGCGATCCAGCCGGCCGGTCTATGTCGACCGGCTGCCGCCGTGCAATGCCACCTGCCCGGCCGGCGAGGACATCCAGGGCTGGCTGTACCACGCCGAGAGCGGCGACTACGAACGCGCCTGGCGCCACCTGACGCGCGACAACCCGTTCCCGGCGATCATGGGCCGCGTCTGCTACCACTCGTGCGAAGGCGCGTGCAACCGCGGCAAGCTCGATGCGCCGGTGGGCATCAATGCCGTCGAGCGCTTCCTCGGCGACGAGGCGTTGAAGCAGGGCTGGGCCTTCGATCCGCCGCCGGCCGACAGCGGCCGGCACGTGCTGGTCGTCGGCGCCGGGCCTTCGGGGCTGAGCGCCGCCTACCACCTGCGCCGGCTCGGCCACCGCGTCACGGTGATCGAAGCCGGCCCGAAGCCCGGCGGCATGATGCGTTTCGGCATCCCCAAGTACCGGCTGCCGCGCGAGGTGCTCGACGCGGAAGTGGCGCGCATCGTCGCGATGGGTGTGACGCTGCGCTGCGGCGAGAAGGTGGCCGACCTGCAGGCCACGATGGCGCGCGAAGGCGCCGATGCGGCCTTCCTTGCGGTCGGCGCACACCTCGCCAAGCGTGCCTTCATCCCGGCCGGCGACTCGGCGCGCGTGCTCGACGCGGTGTCGGTGCTGCGCAGCATGGAAGGCGAGGCACCGCCGCTGCTCGGCCGCCGCGTCGTGGTCTACGGCGGCGGCAACACCGCGATCGACGTGGCGCGCACCGCGCGGCGGCTCGGCGCCACCGAGGCGGTGATCGTCTACCGGCGCACCCGCGAGCGCATGCCGGCGCACGACTTCGAGGTGGAAGAGGCGCTGCAGGAAGGCGTGACGGTCAAGTGGCTGTCCACCATCCGCCATGCCGGCGACGGCGAGATCACCGTCGAGAAGATGATGCTCGACGACGCCGGCCAGCCGCAGCCCACCGGCGAGTTCGAGACCCTGCAGGCCGATTCGCTGGTGCTCGCGCTCGGCCAGGACGTCGACCTCTCGCTGCTCGACGGCGTGCCGGGGCTGGAGATCCGCGACGGCGTCGTGCAGGTTGACGCGCAGTTGATGACCGGCCACCCGGGAGTCTTCGCCGGTGGCGACATGGTGCCGGCCGAGCGCAACGTGACCGTCGCCGTGGGCCATGGCAAGAAGGCCGCCCGGCACATCGACGCCTGGCTGCGCGGAACGGCGGTGCCGGTGGTGCGCAAGCACGAGCCGGCCACCTTCGAGCGCCTGAACCCCTGGTACTACAGCGACGCGCCGGCCACCGTGCGGCCGCTGCTCGACCTGGCCCGCCGCCAGACCAGCTTCGACGAGGTGCAGGGCGGGCTCACCGAGGGCAACGCACTCTTCGAGGCACGCCGTTGCCTGTCGTGCGGCAACTGCTTCGAGTGCGACAACTGCTATGGCGTCTGCCCCGACAACGCGGTGATCAAGCTCGGGCCGGGGCAGCGCTTCGCCTTCAACTACGACTACTGCAAGGGCTGCGGCCTGTGCGCCGCCGAGTGCCCCTGCGGGGCGATCGACATGGTGGCCGAGACGATCTGACGGGCGGTTGTGGCGCCAGCGTCACAGACCATCCCCGCGCCCGTGGGGGAATGAGCGCGCGTGGGATGTCCTGTCACAAAGCGCTGCCCACAATGCCCGCAACGGTGCACCGCACCGCGTGCCGGAGACGCCGCCATGCCGCAGACCTTCAACGTCGGAGCCCGCTCCCTCTTCGTGACCACGGTCGCGTGGGTGTTCATCGCCCTGTCGCTGCTGGCGGTGGCCTCGGCGGTGGTGCAGAACGCCTCGGTGGCCTCGCTGCTGCCGGGCTGGCAGGCCAGCGGATCGCAGCGCGCGCTGCCGCTGCTGACCGGGCTGCTGATCGCCTACCTGCCCTGGGTGGTGGGCGCCGGGCTGGTGCTCTCGCTGGCCACGCTGGCCTCGGCGATCGGCCTGCTGATGCGCCTGGACTGGGCGCGCCGCGCCTTCATCGGCCTGCTGGCGCTGGCCATCGTCGCCAACCTGCTGGGCCTGTGGTTCCAGCACGAGGTGGTGCAGTCGGTGGTCGAGAGCACGCTCAGCCGCGCGCCGCTGCCCGAGCAGGCGCTCGGCGTGTTCGGCGGCTTCGTCACCGCGGCGCGTGCGATGGGCGTGGCGATGACGCTGCTGGCCTGCGTGCTGCTGGGCTGGATCATCCGCCGGCTGATGTCGGCCAGCGTGAAGCAGGAATTCGCCTGAACGGGCGGCGGACGGCTCAGGCCAGATCGCCGTCGACATAGAACCAGCGCCCGCTCTCGCGCACGAAGCGGCTGGTTTCCTGCAGCCGGTGGGCGCGCCCGCCGAGCTTGCTGCGCGCCACGAAGCTCACGGTGGCGTGGTCCTCGTCCTGGCGCTGGTGGCGGCGCACCTCCAGGCCCAGCCACTTCAGGCCGGGCGGATCGGGCTCCAGCGACGCCGGGCGCGTACTCGGGTGCCAGGTGGCCAGCAGGTAGTCGGCCAGGCCGAGCACGTAGGCGCTGTAGCGCGAGCGCATGAGCCGCTCGGCATCGGGCGCCTGCAGGTGCAGGGTGCCGGCGTGGAAGCGGCCGCAGCATTCGGCGTAGGCCGCACCGGAGCCGCAAGGGCATGCGGTGGTCATGCGAGCGGCAACTCCCAGGTCTCACCGACCAGATCCTGGCCGAAGCTGCGGTGCGCCTCGCTGCCGGTCAGTTGGTAGCCGGCCTGGCGGTAGATGCCGCGCGCAGCGGCCAGGTTGGCGTTGGTCCACAGCACGATGCGCCGGTAGCCGCGCTCGCGCGCGAACTGCTCGCACTGCGCGGTCAGGCGCTTGCCCAGGCCGAGGCCGCGCGCCGCCGGCTCGACGAGCAGCAGGCGCAGCTGCGCGGTGCCATCGAGCACGGCCTGGGTGGCGTCGTCGCGGGCCTGGACGAGCATCACGCTGCCCAGGTTGGCGCCACCGCGCTCGGCGATCCAGCAGGCTTCGCGTTCCGGGTCGAGGCGGTCGAGGAAATCGGCGCCGATGCGCGCCACCAGGGCCTCGAAGCGGCCGTCGAAGCCGTATTCCTGCGCGTACAGCGCACCGTGGCGCGAGATCACCCAGCCGATGTCGCCGGGGCGGTGGGGGCGCAGCAGGCAGTCGGCGGCGGCGTGGGTCATGGGCGCGTGAGATTGTGGGCGGCGGGAGGGTTGCGCCAAAGACTGTATAAAAATACAGTACTCTCATGGACGCCATGCCCGCCGCCCTCGCTCCGCAGGATCTGCACCCCGCGCTGTGGCTCGGCCACCAGCTCGGCCGTGCGCGCGACGACGGTGTGTCCAGCGGCTTCGCGGCGCTCGACGCCCAGCTGCCCGGCCGCGGCTGGCCGCGCCGCGCGCTCACCGAGCTGCTGCTGCCGCGCCCCGGCGTCGGCGAGATCCGCCTGCTCGCGCCCAGCCTGGCCGCCGCGCAGCGCAGCGGCCGGCTGGTGATGCTGTTCGATCCGCCGGCGCAGCTCTCGGCCTGGGCGCTGGCCCAGCTCGGGCTGGACGTCGGGCAACTGCTCGTCGTGCAGACGCGCCAGCGCCTGGCGCCGCAGGTGCTGCCCGGGGCCGACTCCCTCTGGGCCTTCGAGCAGGCGCTCAAGAGCGGTCATGTCGGCGCGCTGGTCGCCTGGCTGCCGCCGCGGCTGCGGGCCGAGCGGTTGCGCCGCCTGCAGCTGGCCGCGCAGGCGCACGACGGCGCCGCCTTCGTGATGCGCGAGCTGGCCGCCGCCGAGCGCCCGAGCGCCGCGCCGCTGCGCCTGTCGCTGCGCGCCGCCGGGCCCGATGCGCTGGCGCTGCACCTGCTCAAGCGCCGCGGCCCGCCACTGGAGACACCGATCACGCTGGAGCTGCCGCCGGTGCTGTCGGAGGCGGCCCACGCCCGCCGGCGCGTCGAGCGCATGGCGAGCGTGCCGTCGCTGGCGGTGGCCACCTTCGTCGACGTCGGCTGAGCGGTCGTGGCGCGCTTCTTCTCCTTCCTGCCGTGCTCTGGATCGCTCTGCACCTGCCGCTGCTCTCGCTGGAGGCTTTTGCCGCCACGCTCACGCAAGAGCAGGCAGGCGCGCCGCTGGCGCTGGTCGATGCGCACCACATCGCTGCCGCCAATGCCGCTGCCCGCGCCCTCGGCGTCGAGCCCGGACAGAAGCGAGCGACGGCGCTCGCGCTCGCGCCCGATTTGCTGATCGGCCAGGCCGATGCGGCGCGCGACGCCGCCGCGCTGGCCGCCGTCACCCACGCGGCGCTGGCCTTCACGCCCAGCGTGTGCGTGCAGCCGGCCCACGATCCGCAGCGCAGCGCCGACACCGTGCTGCTCGAGGTGCGCGCCAGCCTGCGCTATTTCGGCGGGCCGGCGAAGCTGCTGCAGCGGCTTCGCGAGGCGGTGACGCCGCTGGGCCACCGCATCCAGGCGGCCAGCGCGCCCACGCCGCTGGGCGCTGCGCTGCTTGCCCGCGGGCCGCAGCGCGTGCACGTGCAGGACAAGGTCGCGATGCAGCGCGCGCTCGATGTGCTGCCGGTCTGGCTGCTCGGCCCGGGCCGCGAGCACTGGGAGGCCTTGCAGGGCATGGGCCTGGCCACGCTGGCCGACCTGCGCCGCCTGCCGCGCGCCGGGCTGGCGCGGCGCTTCGGCACGGCGCTGCTGGCCGACCTCGACCGCGCCTACGGCGAGCGGCCCGATCCGCGCGTGCCGCTCACGCTGCCGCCGCGCTTTCACAGCCGGCTGGAGCTGTTCGCCCGCGCCGACAGCGCCGAGCAGGTGCTGCACGCCGCCGGCATGCTGCTGGCGCGCCTGTCGAGTTGGCTGGCCGCGCAGCACGCCTTCGTGCGCGGCTTTGCGCTGGCGATGCAGCACGAGCCGCGCTGGCGCAGCGACGCCCAGGTGCCGCCGCAGACCGTGCTGGAGGTGGCGCTGGCCGAGCCCTCGCGCGACCCGGCGCACCTGCAGGTGCTGCTGCGCGAGCGGCTGGCGCAGGTGCAGCTGCCGGCGCCGACGCTGGAGCTTCGCCTGGCCGCGCGCGAGATCGTGCCCGGCGAGGCGCCCAGCGGCGAGCTGTTTCCCAGTGCCGCCAGCGAGCGCGAGGGTCTGGTGCGGCTGGTCGAGCGGTTGCAGGCGCGGCTGGGCGCCGAGCGCGTGCAGACGCTGCAGCCGGTGCACGACCACCGCCCCGAGCGCGCCAGTGCGCTGCAGCCCGCGCAGCCGGCGCGCATCGGCCAGCCGCGCGCCACGGTCAGCGTGCCGGCCACGCCGGTGCGCCCGGTGTGGCTGCTGGCGCCGCCCGAGCCGTTGCCGGTGCGCGGCGGCCGGCCGCTGCTGGAGGGGCGCGAGCTGCAGCTGCTCAGCGGCCCCGAGCGCATCGAGGCCGGCTGGTGGGACCACGAGCTCGCCGAGCGCGACTATTTCATCGCCGAGGACGCCGAGGGCGCGCTGGTGTGGCTGTACCGCAGCCGCCTGCCCGAGTCACCGGGCGAGGTCGCCAGCGGCTGGTTCCTGCACGGCCGTTTCGCCTGAACTCTCTGGCTAGCGCGCCAGCAGCACCGGCACCGCCGCCACCAGCAGCGCCACGCCCGAGGCCGTGAGCAGCAGCAGTACGATGCGCCGGAAGGCCACTTCGCTGATGCCGATGTAGACGCGCATGCCGATCAGCGCGGGCAGCAGCATCGCCGGCAGCACCAGGGCCAGCGAAGGCAGCATGGCCGGCGTGACGATGCCCTGCCACAGGTAGGCGGCGAAGGTCACCGACAGCATCGCCAGGTTGAAGTTCTGGATCACGGCGCGCTGCGCATCCTTGTCGAAGCCGCGCAGCGTGCACCACAGCGTCGGGATCGCGCCGGTGAAGCCGCCCAGGCCACCCATCAGGCCGCCGGCCACGCCGGATGCCGCATCGCCCAGCCGCCCGCCGCGGGTGATGCGCGGCAGCCGCGGCGCCAGCAGCATCAGCGGGCACCAGGTGACCAGCAGGCCGCCGAGCAGGGCGCGGAACAGGGGCACGTCCAGCCGCGGCAGCAGCCACAGGCCCAAGGGCAGGCCAAGCAACCCGCCGGCCACGAAGGGTGCCAGGCGCGCGGCGTCGAAGCCTCGGCGCACCGTGAGTGCCGCCAGCACCTGCCCGGCCAGGGCGCCGGCCACGGCCAGCACCGCGGCCAGACGAGGCTCCAGCGCCCAGGCCCACACCGCCATCGCGGTGAGCCCGAAGCCGAAGCCCGACAGCCCCTGCACGAAGCCGGCCAGCGCAGCGCCGGCAATGATGACGACCAGTGACGGATCCAGCGGCGCGCCTCCCTACAATGCCGCGATTCTCAACCCAGGCTGCCTCATGCGAGTCGATCCCAGCATCTTCAAGGCCTACGACATCCGCGGCGTGGTCGGCAAGACCATCGACGAGAACATCGCCGAGCACCTCGGCCGTGCCTTCGGCAGCGAAGCCGTCGCCGCCGGCGAGCGCGCCGTGGCGGTGGGCCGCGATGGGCGGCTCTCGGGCCCCGGCCTGGTTGCCGCGCTGGTGCGCGGCCTGGCCTCGACCGGCCTGGACGTGGTCGACCTCGGCATGGTGACCACGCCGATGCTGTACTACGTGGCCGCCACGCGGGGCGAGCACGGCTGCCACAGCGGCATCCAGGTCACCGGCAGCCACAACCCGAAGGACTACAACGGCTTCAAGATGGTGCTGGCCGGCAAGGCCATCTACGGCGACGCCATCCAGGGCCTGCGCCAGCGCATCGAGCGCGAGGACTACGTGCGCAAGCCGGGCCGCTCGGCGGCGATGGACATCGTGCCGGAGTACACCGCGCGCATCACCGGCGACTGCAAGCTGGCGCGCAAGATGAAGATCGTCGTGGATTCCGGCAACGGCATTCCGGGGGCCTCCGCGCCGGCCATCCTGCGTGGCCTGGGCTGCGAGGTGATCGAGCTCTTCTCCGAGGTCGACGGCGACTTCCCCAACCACCATCCCGACCCGAGCAAGCCGGAGAACCTGGCCGACCTGATCCGCACGGTCAAGGCCACCGGCGCCGAACTCGGCCTGGCCTTCGACGGCGACGGCGACCGGCTCGGCGTCGTCACCGTCGACGGCCACGTCATCTACCCCGACCGACAGCTGATGCTGCTGGCGCAGGACGTGCTGAGCCGCAACCCGGGCGCCAGCGTGATCTTCGACGTCAAGTGCACGCAGCGCCTGGCGCCGGCGATTCGCGCCGCCGGCGGCGTGCCGCTGATGTGGAAGACCGGCCATTCGCTGATCAAGGCCAAGATGCGCGAGATCGGCGCGCCGATCGCCGGCGAGATGAGTGGCCACATCTTCTTCGGAGAGCGCTGGTACGGCTTCGACGACGCCACCTACACCGCGGCGCGGCTGCTCGAGATCCTGTCGCGCTCGAAGAACCCGAGCGCCGTGCTCGATGCGCTGCCCACCAGCCACAGCACGCCCGAGCTCAACGTGCCCTGCGCCGAGGGCGAGCCGAAGCAGGTCGTGCAGCGGCTGCTCGAGACGGCGAAGTTCCCGGGGGCGAAGGAAGTCGTCACCATCGACGGCCTGCGCGTCGAGTACGACGACGGCTTCGGCCTGGTGCGCAGCTCCAACACCACGCCCGTACTGGTGCTGCGCTTCGAGGGCCACACGCCGCAGGCGTTGCACCGCATCGAGGCGGCGATGATGGACGCGCTGCGCGCCGTCAAGCCCGACGCCACCTTCGCCGCCGCGGCGCACTGAACGGGCGGGCGCGTTTGAAGATCCTCATCGTCAAGCTGTCGTCGCTGGGCGACGTGGTGCATGCCATGCCGGCGGTGCAGGACATCCGCACCGCGCATCCCGACGCGGTGATCGACTGGGTGGTCGAACCGGCCTTCGCGCCGCTGGTGCGCCGCGTGGCCGGCGTGCGCCGCGTCATCGAGTGCGCGATGCGGCGCTGGCGCAATGCCTGGTGGGCGGGCAGCACCCGCGCCGAGTGGCGCGCCTTCAAGGCGCAGCTGCAGGAAGAGCAGTACGACGCGGTGATCGACCTGCAGGGTCTGACCAAGTCGGCCATCGTCGCCAAGCTGGCCCGCGGCAAGCGCTTCGGCCTGGCCAACCAGACCGAGGGGTCGAGCTACGAGGCGCCGGCGGGCTGGCTGGTCGACCACGCCATCCGCATCGAGCCGCACATCCATGCGATGGACCGCTCGCGCGTGCTGGTCGGCGCGGTGCTCGGCAAGCCGGTGGAAGGGCCGCCGCGCTACGGCCTGCATGCCAGCAAGCGGGTATTCCGCTCGGCCACGCCGACGGTAGCCTTCGTGCACGGCACCTCGCGCGACGACAAGCTCTGGCCCGTGCAGCACTGGGTGCAGCTCGGCAAGCGCGTCATCGAGGCTGGCTGGCGCATCGGCCTGCCGCAGGGCAACGAGCTGGAGCACACGCGCGCCGAGCTGATCGCCGCCGGGTTGCAGTACGAGAAGGCTTTCCACGTCGAGGTCTGGCCCACGCTCTCGCTCGACGCCGTGCTCGACCGCCTGGCCCTCACCCAGGGCGTGATCGGCGTGGACAGCGGCCTGAGCCACATCGCCGTGGCGCTCGACCTGCCGCACGTGCAGCTCTACAACTTCCCGACCGCCTGGCGCACCGGCCCGCAGGCCGCCCATGGCCACCGCCACCAGGTGGCGCTCGAGGGCCGGCCGACGCCGACCGTGCAGGCCACCTGGCTGGCCTGGAGCGACGTGCTGGTCGCCGCCTCGTGACCCTGCCGGCGCGCGCGCTGTACTCGAGCCTGCTCTGGCTGGCGCAGCCGCTGTACCTGCTGAGACTGTGGTGGCGAGGCCGTGCCGAGCCCGCTTACCGCGAGGCGATGGGCGAGCGGCTCGGCCATTACCGCGAGGAGCCTTCGTCGGGCTGGCTGTGGGTGCACGCGGTCTCGCTGGGCGAGACCCGCGCGGCGGCGGCGCTGATCGCCGCGCTGCGCGAGCGCCGGCCCGGCGCGCGGCTGCTTCTCACCCACGGCACGGCCACCGGTCGCGAGGCCGGGCGCGAACTCCTGCACGAGGGCGACCGCCAGACCTGGTTGCCGTTCGACACCCGTGGCGCGGTGCAGCGCTTCGTGGCGCACTTCCGTCCCGCGGTCGGCGTGCTGATGGAAACCGAGATCTGGCCGAACCTGCTTCCGCAGGCGAAAGGGCAGGGCGTGCCGCTGGTGCTGGCCAATGCGCGCCTGTCGGAGAAGAGCCAGCGGCAGGGCGAGCGCTATGCCTCGCTGATCGGCCCGGCGGTGCGGGCGCTCGACCTTGCGCTCGCGCAGACCGAGGCCGATGCCCGGCGGCTGCGCGACTCCGGCGTGCCGCGGGTGCAGGTCTGCGGCAACCTGAAGTACGACATGACCCCCGACGCGGCGCTGGTGGCGCGCGGCCAGGCCTGGCGTGCCGCCGTGGGGCGTCCGGTGCTGCTGTTCGCCGTCTCTCGCGAAGGCGAGGAGGCCCCGCTGCTCGGCGCCTGGTCGCAGCGCCGGCAGCGTCAGCCCGGCCGTCCGCTCTGGTGATCGTGCCGCGCCATCCGCAGCGCTTCGACGAGGTGGCCGCACTGATGCGCGCCTCCGGCCTGTCGATCGCCCGGCGCAGCGAGTGGGGCGAGACGCCGCACCCGGCCGATCTCGACGCCGATGCCTGGCTGGGCGACTCGATGCGCGAGATGCCGCTGTACTACGGCCTGGCGCAGGTGGCGCTGCTCGGCGGCAGCTTCGCGCCCCTGGGCGGGCAGAACCTGATCGAGGCGGCCGCCTGCGGCTGCCCGGTGGTGATGGGCCCGCACACCTTCAACTTCGCCGAAGCGGCCGAACTCGCGGCCCAGGCCGAGGCCGCGCAGCGCGTCGACGGCATCGCGGCCGGGCTGGACGCCGCGCTGTCACTGCTGGGCGACGCGCCCGCCCTGGGCGAGGCGGGCCGGCGCGCGCGCGAGTTCGCCGCCGCGCACCGCGGCGCCGCGCAGCGCATGGCCGAGGCCATCACCACGCTCTGGCCTGAGGTACAAAGCGGGGGCGAGACGCACTGACCGCCTTCGAACGAGAGACCCCGACCATGCCCGCCATCCTCGTCCTCAACGGCCCCAACCTCAACCTGCTCGGCACGCGCGAGCCCGCCACCTACGGCAGCACCACGCTGGCCGACGTCGAGCGGATGTGCGCCGAGCGCGCACGCGAGCTGGGCCACACGGTGGATTTCCGCCAGTCCAACCACGAGGGCGTGCTCATCGACGCCATCCACGAGGCCGGCCGCGGATTCAAGGACGGCGCGGTGATCGGCGTCGTCTTCAACGCCGGCGCCTACACCCACACCTCGATCGCGCTGCACGACGCGGTGCGTTCGGTCGAGGTGCCGGTGGTCGAGGTGCACATCAGCAACGTGCACGCGCGCGAGAGCTTCCGGCACCACTCGTGGCTGTCGCCGGTGGCCGCCGGCATCATCGTCGGCGTCGGTGTCGACGGCTACGTGATGGCCATCGAGGCGCTGGCGCGGCGTGCCTCGCGCTGAGTCCAGTACTTGTCGAAGAA